>JAICSU010000105.1 GCA_025936735.1 Amnibacterium sp. | reverse complement strand
TTCCGCCGCCCGAAGATCAAGAACGCGCAGAAGACGCTCGTCGCGATGGGCTCCGTCGCGATCGTGCTGTTCGTCGGCCTCGTCGCCGTCGCGCTGATCTCCCACGTGCACTACGTCGAGAACCCGTGCGACCTCGTGGGCTGGAGGCAGTGCGCATCCGCGCCGCAGCCGAGCCTGATGGCGCAGGTCGCGGCGGCCGTCTTCGGCGGCACGTCGATCCCGTTCTACGTCGTGCAGGGCGCGACGGCGCTCGTTCTGCTGCTCGCCGCGAACACCGCGTTCAACGGGTTCCCGCTGCTCGGCAGCGTGCTCGCGCGCGACTCGTACGCGCCGAAGGCGCTGCTCACCCGCGGCGACCGGCTCATCTACAGCAACGGCGTGATCCTGCTGTCGCTCGTCGCCGGGCTGCTGCTGCTCATCTACCGGGCGAGCGTGACGAGCCTGATCCAGCTGTACATCATCGGCGTCTTCGTCTCGTTCACGCTCGGCCAGACCGGCATGGTGCGGCACTGGATCCGCCTGCTGCGCAGCAACGCGCCCGACCGGGCGGAGATCGTGCAGAGCCTCGTGACGAACGTGATCGGCGGCTCGCTGACGGCCCTCGTGCTCGTCATCGTCACGATCACGAAGTTCACGCACGGCGCGTGGCTCGTCTTCGTGATCATGCCGATCCTCTGGTTCCTCATGCTCGGCGTGAACCGGTACTACCGGGACGTCGAGAAGGAGATCGAGGTCGACCCGCACACGACGTTCGGGGCGAAGGGCGACCACGCCATCGTGCTCGTCGGGCGGATGGCGAAGCCGGTGCTGAAGGCGCTCGACTACGCGATCGCGGCGCGCCACGAGTCGCTGGAGGCGGTGCACATCTCGATCGACGACGCGGCGACGAAGCGGCTCGAGGAGGAGTGGGCGGGGATGAACATCGCCGTGCCGCTGATCGTCGTGCCGTCGCCGTACCGGGACATCGCGGTGCCGCTGATCAAGTACATCAAGAAGCACCGGGCCGCCAACGGCGCGGAGGTCGTCACCGTCTACCAGCCCATCTACGTGGTGGGCCACTGGTGGGAGCAGCTGCTGCACAACCACAAGGCGCGGCGGATCCGCCAGAAGCTGATGCTCGTGCACGGCGTGACGCTCGCGCTCGTGCCGTGGCTGCTCGACTCCTCGCAGCTCGTCTACGGCCGCCGCTCCCGGCCGATCCCCGGGCAGGACCGCCGCGGCGAGCCGGTCAGGCCCGTGCAGCGCCGCCCGATGGGCCCGCACGGCTTCCCCCACCATCGCCGCCCCGACCCGGACGCCCTGAACGACCTCGGCGTCGAGTCGCCGCCCGCCGAGGAGCCCGCCCAGGAGCCGGTCGGCCGCGCCTGACTCCCAGGGAAGTGCCGCCATCCGGCGGTGGGCCGCTCAGGCGTCGGTGAAGAACCGGGCCATCAGCTCGGCCACGTGATCGATCGGCCCGGTCTTCGGGGCCGGCTCCGCCGCGGGCCGCGCCGCGACGACGTCCTCGGGCTGGAGAGTCGCGATCGGGGAGGTGGTCTGGCCGAGCGCCGCGAACACCTGCCGGGCGAGGGTGCGACCGGCCCGGTTCGCGCCGATCGTGCTCGCGGTCGGCCCGTACCCGGCGAAGAAGATCCGCGGATCCCGCTCGGCGGCCCCCGTCGTCACCGTGACACCGCCCGCCTTCTCGTGCAGCTTGAGCGGCGCGAGGTGCCGGATGTCGGGCCGGAAGCCCGTCGCCCACACGATCGCGTCGATCCGCTCGCTGCTCCCGTCCGGCCAGACGGCGGAGAAGCGGTCGAGGTGGTCGAACATGGGCCGCGGCTCGAGGAGGCCGCGCTCGATCGCGGCCGCGATGCGCCGGGTCTTCGGCACCCCGGTGCCGCTCACGATGCTGGGCAGCGCGCGACCGGCGCGCGCCGCCTCGTCCTGATCCCGCACGGCGTTCACGGCGGCCTCGAGATCGAGCGTGCCCTGGTCGGAGTAGTCGACGGGCCGGCGGGTCACCCAGAAGGTCTTCGCGGCCACGCCCTCCAGCTCGAGCAGGAACCCGATCGCCGACGTTCCGCCGCCCACGACGAGGACCCGCTGGCCCGCGAACTCCGCCGCGTCGCGATAGGTGGACGTGTGCACCTGCCGGCCCGCGAACTCGCGGAGGCCCTTGTAGTACGGCACGAAGGGCGCCCCCCAGGTGCCGGTGGCGTTCACCACGATGCGCGTGACGACGTCGCCGGCATCCGTGCGCACGACGAGGTCCGCTCCGCTGTCGAAGACGGCCGACACTACGACCGGGCGGCGGACGTCGAGGCCGAAGAAGCGCTCGTAGTGGCCGTAGTACTCGCCGACGACGTCGCGGGCCGGCCGGGTCCGGTCGGCGGTCTCGAAGCTGATGCCGGTCCGGCGCATCCCCGGCAGGTCGTGGACCCGGTGCGCGGAGCCGAGCCGGAGCGCGCTCCACCGGTGCTGCCAGGCACCCCCCGGACCGGGACCGCGGTCGAGCACGAGCTGGTCGACACCGGACCGGACCCCGAGCCGCTGCAGGTAGTACGCCACCGACAGCCCGGCTTGCCCGGCACCGATGATCACGACGTCCGTCCGCCGAGGCAGGGCCATCGCGCCACCCCCTCCCCCGTGTGCCGCATCCATCCTGCCGTACATGCCCGTGTTACGATGATCGCCAGTTTTCGCACCTTTCCCGCGTCGTCACCCACTGCGCGGTGACGACGGATTAGAGGGGGTCTCGCATGGGGCGTGGCCGTCAGAAGGCGAAGCACACGAAGGTCGCTCGGGAGCTGAAGTACTTCAGCCCGGACACGAACTACAACGCGCTCGCGGAAGAACTGTCCGGACACGCGTCCGACGAGCACGCCGGCTGGTCCGAGGAGGACTTCGCCGAGGAGGAGTCGCGCCGCTGAGCAGGGCGCGCCAGGCCGGCGAGCCCCTCAGTCGGCGTAGCGGCCGGTGAGGCGGACGGCACCGCCGTCGACGCCCTTGGCGCCCCGCGTCCAGCCGTCGCCGACCGGCGCCTCGGCGGATACGACGCCGGCGGTCCACGCGGGCACGCCGAGACCCGCCAGGCGGGCGGACACCGCGCGGGCGGCCTCCGGCGCCACGACCGCGAGCATGCCGATCCCGAGGTTCCAGGTGCCCTCGACGTCCGCCAGTGCGAGCCCGCCGAGACCCGCCAGCACCCGGAAGACGGGCGCCGGGTTCCACGAGGGCCGCTCCAGCTCCACCGCCGTGCCCGCCGGCAGCACGCGGGCCAGGTTCGCGGCGATCCCGCCGCCGGTCACGTGGCTGAGGGCGCGCACCGCGGATCCCTCCGGGGAGGCGAGCAGGTCGAGCAGCTCCGCGGTGTAGAGCCGGGTGGGAGTGAGCAGGGTCTCACCGACCGGGCCGCCGAGGTCCGCCACGGGATCCGTCGCCTGCAACCCGGCGTCCGCGAGGATGCGCCGCACCAGGGAGAACCCGTTCGCGTGCAGGCCGGACGAGGCGAGCGCGAGCACGACGTCGCCCTCCCGGACTCGATCCGGCCCGAGGAGGGCATCCCGCTCGACGACGCCGACCGCGGCGCCGGCGAGGTCGTACGCGTCCGGGGCGAGCAGGCCGGGATGCTCCGCGGTCTCACCGCCGAGCAGCGCCGTGCCGGTGCGGCGGCAGGCGCCCGCGATACCGGCGACGAGCTCGGCGATCCGCTCGGGCACCACGCGCCCGCAGGCGATGTAGTCGGTCAGGAAGAGCGGCCTGGCCCCGACGACCACGATGTCGTCGACGACCATCCCGACGAGGTCCTGCCCGATCGTGTCGTGCTTGTCGAGGGCACGAGCGATCTCGACCTTCGTGCCGACCCCGTCGGTGGAGGTCGCGAGCACGGGCGACCGCATCCCCGCGATCGCGGACGCGTCGAGGAGGCCCGCGAAGCCGCCGACCCCGCCGAGCACGGCGGTCGTGTGGGTCGCAGAGACGCTGCGCTTCATCAGCTCGACGGCCCGGTCCCCGGCGGCCGTGTCGACCCCCGCCGCCGCGTACGGGTCCGTCACGCGTCCCAGCCCTCCTCGGCAGAGAGGTGGGCGCCGCCGTGACACACTGATCCCCGCCATCAGCAGCGTACGGCAGGAGATCCACTCGGCATGTGCGGCATCGTCGGCGTCTCCGCCGCCGGCCCGGTCAACCAGCTCGTCTACGACGCCCTGCTGCTGCTGCAGCACCGCGGCCAGGACTCGACGGGCATCGTGACCGACGACGGCGGCTCCTTCCACATGGTGAAGGCCCGCGGCCAGGTGCGCGAGGCGTACCGCACGCGGGACATGCGCTCCCTCCTCGGCAACGTCGGCCTCGGCCACGTGCGCTACGCGACCCGCGGATCCGCGGCGAGCGAGGGCGAGACGCAGCCCTTCTACGTCAACGCGCCGTACGGCATCGTGCTCGTGCACAACGGCAACCTGACGAACACGCGGGAGCTGACGGCGGACCTCTTCCACGTGGACCGGCGCCACCTGAACAGCGACTCGGACACGGAGCTGCTGCTGAACGTGCTCGCGAACGAGCTGCAGTCCCAGCTGTCGGGCCTCGAGCTCGACCCGGACCAGGTGTTCACGGCCGTCCGCCGCGTGCACGAGCGGGTCGAGGGCTCGTACGCCGCGATCGCGATCATCGCCGGCCGCGGCCTGCTCGCCTTCCGCGATCCGTTCGGCATCCGTCCGCTCACCCTCGGCCGCCGCAGCGCGGACCACCTCGACGGCGTCTCCCGCGACGAGTGGATGGTGGCGTCGGAGTCGCTCGTGCTCGAGAGCAACGGCTACGAGGTCCTTCGCGACCTCGCGCCCGGCGAGGCGGCGTTCATCACCGAGGACGGGCAGCTGCACCTCGAGCAGTGCGCGGAGTCGCCGCGGCTGGTGCCGTGCTCCTTCGAGTACGTCTACCTCGCCCGCCCGGACTCCACGATGTCGGGCATCTCCGTGTACGACGCCCGCCTGCGGCTCGGCGCCCGCCTCGCCGACACCGTCGCGCGGTACACGCCTCTCGGCGACATCGACGTGGTCATGCCGATCCCGGACTCCGCGCGCCCGTCGGCCATGCAGCTGGCCCAGAAGCTCGGCATCACCTACCGGGAGGGGTTCTACAAGAACCGCTACGTCGGCCGCACCTTCATCATGCCGGGGCAGGCGGTGCGACGGCGCAGCGTGCGCCAGAAGCTCAACGCGCTCGGCACCGAGTTCAAGGGCAAGAACGTGCTGATCGTCGACGACTCGATCGTGCGGGGGACGACGAGCCGGGAGATCGTGGACATGGCGCGGGCGGCCGGCGCGAACAAGGTCACCTTCGCATCCGCCGCCCCGCCCGTCCGGTACCCGCACGTGTACGGCATCAACATGCCGACCCGCCAGGAGCTGGTGGCCGCGGGCAGGCGGATCCCCGAGGTCGCCCGCGAGATCGGCGCCGACCACCTGATCTACCAGGAGGTCGCGGACATGGAGCAGGCGATCATCGAGGGCTCCGACGTCGACGGGCTCGAGATGAGCTGCTTCACCGGCCAGTACGTGACCGGCACCGTCGACGCCGAGTACCTGAGCTGGGTGGAGGCGAACCAGCCGTCCTGAGGGGCCACGTACACTCGTCCGCGCCCCGCGCACGGGGCCGCCGCCCCCGACGGGGGAACGTGGAAGGTCAGCATGTCCCTCGTGTCCGAGTCCGCAGCCGAACCGACGGGGTCGGCGCTGCCGGCCCTCATCGGGGGGCGGTACCTGCCGACCGGCGTGCTCGGCCGCGGCGGCGCGGCCGTGGTGTACCGGGCGGACGACCAGCTGCTCGGCCGGCCCGTCGCCATCAAGCTCTTCACCGGCCATGCCACGCCGGACGACGAGCTGCGCGCCCACCAGGAGGAGGCGCGACTGCTGGCCTCGCTGAGCCACCCGAGCCTCGTCACCCTCCTCGACGCCGGCGTCGAGCGCAGCGGCGCGACGCCCCGGATGTTCCTCGTGCTCGAGCTCGTGCAGGGCACCGACCTGAAGCGGCGGCTCGCGGACGGCCCGCTCCCGCTGCGCCACGTGGCTCACGTCGGCTACGACGTGTCCGAGGCGCTCGACTACATCCACGGCCGCGGCATCGTGCACCGCGACGTCAAGCCGGCGAACGTGCTGCTGTCGACCGAGGACGAGGCACGGCGCCCGCGGGCGAAGCTCGCCGACTTCGGGATCGCGGGCCTCGTCGCCGTGGTGGCCGAGGACGAGTTCACCACCGGCACGGCCGCCTACCTCAGCCCGGAGCAGGCGGGCGGCGGCACGGCGGGCCCGTCCGGCGACGTGTACTCCCTCGGCCTCGTGCTGCTGCAGGCCATCACCGGCCACGTCGAGTTCCCGGGCGGCGTCGTGGAGTCGGCGCTCGCCCGGCTCGATCGCGACCCGGTGATCCCCGACTCGCTGCCGGTCGGCTGGCAGAAGCTGCTCCGCGCGATGACGGCGCGGACGCAGGCTGCGCGCCCGACGCCCGCCGAGCTCGCGGCGGCGTTCCGGCAGCTCGTCATCGAGGCCGAGGCGCGCGCCCAGGGCGTGCCGACCGTGAACGAGGAGGCGCGCCTCGCCGCGCTCGAGCGCTACGACCTGCTGGACACCCCGCCGGAGGGCGCCTTCGACCGCATCACGGCGCTCGCGTCCCGGGTGCTCGGCATGCCGGTCT
Organism: Amnibacterium sp.; assembly: GCA_025936735.1. GTDB lineage: Bacteria > Actinomycetota > Actinomycetes > Actinomycetales > Microbacteriaceae > Amnibacterium. The sequence continues at coordinate 2,758 of JAICSU010000105.1, read as the reverse complement.
CGACCGTGAGCATCGTCGACCGGGAGCGGATCTGGTTCAAGTCGCACCACGGGATCGACGCCGAGCAGGTGGGCCGCGACCCAGGGCTCTGCGCTCGGGTGGTCGAGACCGGGCGGACGATCGTCGTCCCCGACGGGCAGGCCGACTCCGTCGCCTGTGGCAACCCGCTGATGGCCGGAGACGCGTCGTTCCGGTCCTACCTCGGCGTCCCGCTGATGAGCTCCGACGGCTACGCGCTCGGGTCCCTCAGCGTGCTGGGGTTCGAGCCCCGCGAGTTCACGTCGGTGGAGATCGAGATCCTCGAGAGCCTCGGCGCCATGGTCACCCACGAGATGGACATCCGCCGGGCCACCCGGCGGGTCGGCCTGCAGCAGGACTAGGCCGCTGGCCCCCGGACTGGGGGCGGTCGGATCGGGGGACAGAACGATCTGTCTGTCCTCCTTGTTTGCTACGGTGATCTCGAGGCGGTCACCCAACCGTCGTCACTACCCGCAATGACCGGCAGGTCCGTTCCGCTGACCCCCCTGGGCGACGGACCGACCACGGCCACCTTCCCCGCACGACCGTGGACCGGTCTCACGGATGAACGCCGCCGGGCAGTCCTTCCCCCGACTGCCCGGCGGCATCGTCGTCTCGGCCCGCCGCCGCCCGAGCACCTCGGCAGGACCGTTCCCCCTCGGCAGGACGAAATCGGCCGTTTCGTCCTGCCCAAGGGAGATCGTCCTGCTCACGTGCTCGGGTGCTCACGTGCACGGGCTTGGGGCGCGCTCTCGGGCGGAGTCAGTCGTCGGTGCTCGGCGCACCCTCGCCGACGCGCTCCGCCTCGAGCACCCGCGCGCGGCGGGATGCGATCGCGTCCAGCGCCACCGCGATCAGGCCGCCGACGGCCGCACCGACCGGGGCGCAGATCAGCACCATGAAGCCGAGCACCTGACTCGTGGGGTACTGACCGTCGGCGGGGGTCAGCAGGGCGATCAGCACCGCGACGACCACGCCGACCAGCACGCCCAGGGTGAGGAAGACCCCGATCCTCGGCGAGCGCCGCAGCCGGACGGTCCGACGGTCGGGGGCGCTCATCGCCGGCGCCAGATCGGGAGGTAGGGGCCGAGGTCGGCCCGCACGCCGGAGGCGCGGACGGCCCCCTCCGCGCGGGCGTCGGCCCACTCGCGGGCACCGGTCGCGAGGTCGAGCCACACCTCCGGCGTCATCTCCACGACGTTCGGCGGCGTGCCCCGGGTGTGCCGGGGGCCGGGCACGCACTGCACGGCGCCGTGCGGAGGCACGCGCACCTCGACGCTGTTGCCCTGCGAGCGATCGGCGAGGCACTGCAGCAGGTACCGGACCGCCGTGGCCGTCCCGGCCCGGTCCGCCTCGCCGGCGATCGCGGCGCGCACCGCGGCCTCCCCCTCGACGTCGTCGATGCGTGCTCGTGCCACGGTCGTCGAGGGTAGCCGTCCCGGGCGGCCCGCCCTGCCCGCTCGGTAGGGTGCTCGGGTGCGCATCCTGATCCTCGGCTCGGGCGCCCGGGAGCACGCGATCGCCCTCGCGCTCGCCCGCGAGGCGGCCGGTCATGACCTGCTCGTCGCGCCGGGGAACGCCGGCATCGCGGCCGTGGCCCGAACCGTGCCGGTCGACCCGTCGGACGCGCCGGCCGTCGCGTCGCTCGCGCTCGACGAGGCCGTCGACCTCGTCGTCGTGGGACCGGAGGCCCCGCTCATCGCGGGCGTCGCCGACGCGGTCCGCGAACGGGGCATCCCCGTGTTCGGACCCGACCGCGCCGCGGCGCGCCTCGAGGGCAGCAAGGCCTTCGCGAAGCGGATCATGGCGGATGCGGGGGTGCCGACCGGCGCCGCGACGGACGTCCTCACCGCCGCCGATCTCGACGCCGCGCTCGACGCCGGCGGGGCGCCCTACGTGGTGAAGGCGGACGGGCTCGCGGCAGGGAAGGGTGTGCTCGTCACCGAGGACCGTGACGCGGCGCGGGCGCACGCGCTCTCCTGGCTGGAGCGCGGGCCGGTGCTCGTGGAGCGGTTCCTCGGCGGCCGCGAGGTGTCCCTCTTCTTCGTCAGCGACGGCGAGCGGGCCGTCGCCCTCTCCCCCGCGCAGGACTACAAGCGGATCGGGGACGGCGACACCGGCGGCAACACCGGCGGGATGGGGGCCTTCTCCCCCCTGCCCTGGCTGGACGACGCCTTCGGCGGCGAGGCCGCGTTCGTCGACCACGTGCGCACCGCGATCGCGGAGCCCGTCCTGCTCCGGCTCGCCGCCGAAGGCTGCCCCTTCCTCGGCCTCCTCTACTGCGGGCTCGTCGTCGAGGGCCGCGACGTACGGGTCATCGAGTTCAACGCCCGCTTCGGCGACCCCGAGACGCAGGTGGTGCTGCCGCGGCTGACCACTCCCCTCTCCGAGCTGCTGGTCGCCGCGGCGACCGGCACCCTCGACACCGTCCGGGCGCCCGAGGTCTCCACGGACGGCGCGGTCGGCGTGGTGCTCGCGAGCGAGGGCTACCCCGGCGATCCCGTGCTGGGCCGGCCGATCGAGGGCATCGACGACGCGGAGGCGCTGGACGGCGTGCACGTCGTGCATGCCGCGACGGAACGCGCCGGCGGCGAGCTGCTCGCCGCCGGCGGCCGCGTGCTGACCGGCGCGTTCGATCTCGACGTCCATTGACCCGCGTTCGTCTCGGTTTGTTCGGCGTGCTGGCCGTCCTGCTTGCGGCGGGCTGCGTGCGACTCGGCTTCTGGCACGTGAGTCGTCT
>JAICSU010000277.1 GCA_025936735.1 Amnibacterium sp. | reverse complement strand
GCGGCCGGCTCGATCTTCGGCCAGTACGCCTACTGCAACGCCCCGGCCTTCTTCACGGCCGCCAACTCGGCGATCCGCGCCGGACGCCTCACCGTGCCGCCGCTCGGCACCGGCACCGACGGCCTCCCCTGCCCCACGACCCGCGACTTCGGCATCGTCGACCAGGACCAGAGCGACAACGTCACGACCAAGTACTTCGCCGTCGGTCGCCGCACCGCCCAGGGCACGACCGCGAACGGCCAGCGGCTGCAGCGCGGGGTCATCCTCACGAACGCGAGCGACAACGGTCTGATCGACAACGCGATCGACCCGGCGGTGGGCTGCGAGCCGTGGACCGCGAAGGACCTCGGCGACGCCATGCAGCCCTCCACCTCGCTCGCCCTCGACGAGCTGCAGGCGGCGGCGCACCAGGCCGCGCCGTCCGCACTCGTGCCGGTCACCGACCCGATGGTGCGCGCGAACGGCGGGATCAGCCGCGTGAAGACCGACGCGTACCGCGCCGGGGTCGACATGCCGCCGGTCGCCGTCGACCCGGGCCAGTCCCCCACCGAGTACTGCCGGCTCATGACGACGAGCGGATGGCAGCGGATGCAGGCCGACGCCGCGATCTTCCGGGCCGCCGCCTCGCCGGACCGGACGGCGGCCACCACCCTCTACACGTTCCTCGGCTCGCGCCTCGCGGGCAGCTACGACGAGCTCCACTGCGGGAAGCTGCTGAAGCACGCGAACCCGTTCCAGGTCACCATGCGCGGCGCCGTCGCGGTCGCGGTGCGGATGGGCCTGCCTCCGAAGCACCTGGTCGTCGCGCCGCACCCCGTCCAGAGCAAGAAGGCCGCGGTGCAGCGGAACGCGGTACCGACGCCGACCCCCACGCCCACCAAGACGAAGGCGCCGATCATGCGCAAGGCGGTCTCGGCTGCGCCCACCACCTCGACGCCGGCACCCTCCGCCGCCAGCACGCCGGCACCCACGAAGAAGCATGAGTCCGGTTCGAAGGTCACGCCGAGCCCCACGGCGAAGCCGACCGCCACGCCGACGCCGACCGTTACGCCGACGCCGACGCCGGGCACCGGGGGCTGACGGCCGCCCACCCTGGCGCTCCCGCCCTGGATCGGGTGGAATGGCCGCGGGAGGGGCGACCGCCGTCCTCCCGCCGCGCCGGCACCGCGCGCATCCGGTAGGCGGTAGGAGCCGCCCGTGTCGCAACGCCGCACCTTCGTCCTCGTGGACGGCGAGAACATCGACGCCACCCTCGGCTCGACCGTGCTCGGCCGCAAGCCCGAGCCGAGCGAGCGGCCGCGCTGGGAGCGCGTGCTCGAGTTCGCCCGCCGCCTCTGGGGACAGGATGCGACCGGCCTCTTCTTCCTGAACGCCTCGAACGGCTACCTGCCGGGGCCGTTCGTGACGGCGCTCACCCAGATCGGCTTCCGTCCCGTCCCGCTCGCCGGCGCCGCCACGGAGAAGGTCGTGGACATCGGCATCCAGCGCACGCTGGACGCGCTCGTCGGCCGCGACGCCGACGTGCTGCTCGGCAGCCACGACCGCGACTACCTCGAGCAGGTCGAGCACCTGCTCGACAGCGGGCACCGCGTGGGCATCCTCGGCTTCCCCGAGCTGGTCAGCGGCGCCTACGCCGGCCTCGACGTGACGCTCTACGACCTCGAGACCGACGTGCACGCCTTCAACTCGCCGCTGCCCCGCGTGCGCATCATCCCGCTCACCGAGTTCGACCCGGAGGTGTTCCTGCGCTGACGGGGCGGGTGCCGGTCACGTCGGACGGATCAGCAGAAGTCGCCCGCGCACGGCGTGTACTGGTCGAGGCGGTCCTCGCGCAGGAGCTTCGCGAGCTCGGCGAGCTTCGGCTGATCGAGCAGCACCACCGACTGCCCGTCGATCATCGACGTTCCCGTCGTCGGCGCGGAGAAGAAGTGGATGTCGCTCTGGTGCAGGGAGCGCATGCTCACCGCCATCGATCCCACGTAGTTCGCGTCGAGCCCCTTGTCGACGAGCAGGTAGGGCGCGACGGCCTTCACGGTGTTGCTCACCTTGATCGGATCGAGCAGTGTTCCCGGGGTGAGCACCGCGCGGATCACGCCTTTCAGGTAGGCCTGCTGATCGCGGATGCGCTGATAGTCCCCGTCGGGAAAGGGATAGCGGGCGCGCACGTAGATCAACGCCCGCTTTCCGTCCAGGCGGATGTTCCCGGTCGCGAAATGCTCTCCGCGGTCGCTGAATGCGACCGTGTTGTCGACGGTGACTCCGCCGAGCGCGTCGGTCAGGCCGGAGAACCCGGAGAACGACACGACGGCGACGTGGTCGATCCGAACGTGGATCAGGTCCTCGAGCGTCTGGACCACGAGTGGGACGCCACCGTACGAGAGCGCGGCGTTGATCTTCGCGTGGGCGTAGCCGGGGATCGTGACCCACGAGTCGCGCATCACGGAGACGACGTAGAT
>JAICSU010000242.1 GCA_025936735.1 Amnibacterium sp. | reverse complement strand
GACCGCGTCCCGGTCGGTGCCGCCGAGCACGGTGGTGTTGGCGGGACGGCCGAGCCCCCCGACACCGCCGGCGGCGAGGAACGCGCCGGTCTCGGCGACAGCGGTCGTGACGGCGTCCGTCGGCGCGGCGCCGCCCGCGATGGCGACGGCCAAGCTGGCGGCGAAGCGGTCGCCGGCCCCGCAGGCGTCCGCGCCCTCGACGCGGGGGGCCTGGGCCACGAAGGGCAGGCCGCCGCGGCTCGCGCGGAGCAGCGCCCCGTGCTCGCCCATCGTGACGACGACGGCCGCCGCTCGCCACGACTCCCGCAGGCGCAGCGCGGCCTCGTCGGCGGCGGCGACGCCGGACCCCGCCACGTCGGCAGCCGCGGCGGCCTCCTTGAGGTTCGGCGTGACGGCGGCGACGCCGTGCACCGGGGCGGACCCCCGCGGATGGGGATCCCAGACGACCGGCACGCGGCGGGCGGCGCGGGCGAGGGCCGCCCGCAGGGCGGGCTCCTCCGTGAGACGCCGGCCGTAGTCGGCGACGAGCACGACCTCGGCGGCGTCGACGGCGGCGACCATCGCCTCGGTCACCTCGGGCACCGGCGGCCGGCCGGAGCCCTCGTCGATCCGGGCGATGGGATGGGCGGCGGTGCGCAGCCGCGTCTTGACCGGGGTCGGGGCGTGGGTGGCGCCCGCCACCACGGTGACGTCGTCGAGCAGGGTGCGGAGGCGCCCGGCGGCCTCGTCCTCGCCGAAGGCGGTGACGAGCGTCACCCGGTGACCGTCGCGGGCGAGCAGCCGGGCCACGAGCCCGGCGCCGCCCGGTCGGCGCACGACCTCGGCCACGTCGACGACGGGTACCGGCGCGTCCGGGCTCAGCCGCTCGACGGCGCCGTCGAGGTCGACGTCCAGCAGCAGGTCGCCGACGACGGTGATCGCGCGGCTCATCGGCTGGCCCCGATGCGGTCGCGCACCCGCGCATCGAAGACGCGGCAGAGGGCGTGGATGGCGACGAGCTGCGCCTCCTGCACGTTCGCGCCGCGGCCGGGGAGGGTCAGGACGTCGTCGGCGAGGTCCGCGAGGGGGTTGGGCGTCGGGCCGGTGAGCGCCCAGACGGTCATCCCGATGCGGCGGGCGGCGTCGGCGGCGCGCAGCAGGTTGCCGCTGGTGCCGGACGTCGACAGCAGCACGAGCACGTCGCCGGCGGCGCCGTGCGCCGTGACCTGCCGCGCGAAGACCTCCTCGAAGCCGTAGTCGTTGCCGATCGCGGTGAGGCTCGAGGTGTCGCCGTGCAGGCAGATGGCGCTGAAGGCGCGGCGGTCGCCGTCGAACCGCCCGACGAGCTCCGCGGTCAGGTGCTGCGCCTCGGCCGCCGATCCGCCGTTGCCGGCGGCGAGCAGGCGGGCGCCCGCGAGCATCCGGTCCGCGAGGTCGAGCCCCCATGCGCCGAGCCGCTCGGCCTCCGCGCGGAGCGCCTCGATCGTGGGCAGCGCAGCGGTCACGTGGTCGAGCGCGACCGTCCCGGCGCTCGTCGTGGGCGTCGTGGTGGTCATCGTTCCCTCGTCAGCAGGCGGGCCGCGGGCGCGGCGTCGGTCAGGGTGGCGTAGACCCGCGCGGTCTCGAGCGCCACGCGGCGCCAGGCGTAGCGGCTGACGGCGCGGCGGCGGCCGGCGACGCCGTACCGCTCGCGGCGCTCGGCGTCGGCGAGCAGCGGCTCCAGCGCGTCGGCGAGCGCATCCGGATCCCGGGGCGGCACGTGCACGCCGGTGACGTCCTCGACGACGGTGTCGATGAGGCCGCCCACGCGGGTCGCGACGACCGGGCGCCCGCAGGCCATCGCCTCGAGCGGCACGATCCCGAACGGCTCGTACCAGGGGGCGCAGACGACGACGTCGGCGGACCTCAGCATCTCCGGCAGGTCGTCGTGCTCGATGCGGCCGGCGAGGGTGACGCGGTCCCGCATCCCGGTGGCCTCGATGATCCGCTCCAGCCGCGCGACCTCGGGCTCGACCTCGAGGTGGGCGGCGTCGCCGGCGCCGCCGACGATCACGAGCTCCGCATCGACGCCCCGGGCGACCAGCCGGGCGAGGGCCTCGATCGCGATGCCGACGCCCTTGCGCTGCACGAGCCGGCCCACCGTCATGATGCGGAGGCGCCCGTTGCGGGGAGCGACGGGACCGTGGGGGGAGAAGTGGGCGGTGTCGACGCCGCAGGGCACGACGGCGATCCGGTTCGACGGAACGCCGAGGGCCTTCAGCTCGAACGCCTCATCGGAGCAGGTGGCGATGACGGTGTCGACGCGGCGGGCGACGTCGGGCTCGAGCCAGGACCGCTCGGCGGGGGACGTGTCGGCGAGGCCCTGGTGGCGCCGCTTCACGACCCCGAGCGCGTGGAAGGTCTGCGCGACCGGCAGGTGGCCGCCGAGCGCGATGTCGACCCGGCGTGCGGCGTCGAGCGTGGCGAGGCCCGACATCCAGAAGTGGCCGTGCACGACGTCGGGTCGATCCGCGACCCAGGCGTCGGCCAGCACGTCCGCGAACTCGCCCATGTGGGGCAGCAGGGCGTCCTTCGAGACGACCGCCGCCGGTCCGGCGGTCACGGGCACGACCGTCACGTTCGGGGCGAACGGCACCCGGTCGGGCAGGTCGGGATCGTCGCGGCGGCTGTACACGGTCACCTCGTGGCCGTCGGCGCCCAGCGCGGTCGCGAGGGCGGCGACGTGCACGTTCTGGCCCCCCGCATCCACGCCGCCGAGCACGGCGAGGGGGCTCGCGTGCTCCGAGACGAGCGAGATCTTCATGCGGACACTCCTTCCCGATCCCGGCCGGCGTCGCTGCGCCGGTGCGGGATCCTCTCCACCGCGTCCTCGAGCACCTCGTCCCAATCGGCGAGGAACCGGGCGAGCCCGTAGCGGGCGAGGGCCGCCTCCCGGGCGATCCGGCCCGCGGCTCGCGCCAGGTCCGGACGATCGATCAGCCGCTTCGCGGCGCGGACGAGCTCGCCCACGTCGGCGGACACGGCACCCGCCTCGGGCGGCACGGCGCGGAACGCGTCCGTCATCCCGAGCACGACGACGGGCATGCCGAGGTGCATCGCCTCGAGCAGCGACAGCCCGAGCGAGGTCCAGCGCATCGGATGCACGTAGGCGCGCCGCTCCGCGAGCGCCGTGTGCATGGGGCCGGTGGGCACGTCGCCCACGCTGCGCACGTCCGGTCGCAGGGGGCCGAACGCGCCGCCGAGCAGCTCCGTCCCCATTCCGAACACGTCGACGGGGGCGACCGCGGCGAACCGCGGGAGCAGGTCGGTGCCGGTGACGCGCCAGCGGCGCACCGGCTCGTTGATCACCGCGCCGAGGCGGTCGAGCCGGCCCGTGTAGCGGTGTCCCGGGTCGACGATGCCGTGCTCGATCACCGTGGTGCGGGCGCGGCCGGAGTCCCACAGCAGGTCGTTCGTGTGGGTGACATGGACGATCGGGATGGCGTCCTGGTCGGCGAG
>JAICSU010000084.1 GCA_025936735.1 Amnibacterium sp. | reverse complement strand
TCGGCGATCTTGCCCCAGGCGCGCGGGTCGTAGATCTTCTTGTTCCCGACCTCGCCGTCCACCTTCAGCACGCCGTCGTAGTTCGTGAACATGGTGCCCGCGATCGACCGGGTGAACGCGTACTGGGTGTCGGTGTCGATGTTCATCTTCACGACGCCGTTGCCGACCGCCTCCGCGATCTCCTCCTGGCTGGAGCCGGATCCGCCGTGGAAGACGAGCTCGAGCGGCTTCGGCCCGTGGCCGTGGCGCTCCGCGATGCCGGCCTGGATCTCGCCGAGCAGCTCGGGGCGCAGCTTCACGTTGCCCGGCTTGTAGACGCCGTGGACGTTGCCGAAGGTGAGCGCGGCGATGTAGCGGCCGTTCTCGCCGAAGCCGAGGGCGTCGACCACCTTCTCGACGTCGCCGAGCGTCGTGTACAGCGCCTCGTTCGTCCCCTCGTGGGCGACGCCGTCCTCCTCGCCGCCGACGACGCCGATCTCCACCTCGAGGATGGCGTTGATCGCCCGGGTGCGCTTCAGCATGTCGACCGCGATCGCGATGTTCTCGTCGAGCGGCACCGCCGATCCGTCCCACATGTGGGACTGGAAGATCGGCTCGCGGCCGGCCTTCACCTCCTCCTCCGACGCGGCGATGAGGGGCAGCACGAAGGACTCGAGGGCGGGCTTCGGGCAGTGGTCGGTGTGCAGGGCGACGGTGATCGGGTAGTTCTTCGCGACCTCGGTGGCGAACTTCGCGAACGCGATGGCGCCCGCGGCACGGTTCTTCACGGTCTGGCCGGCGAAGTAGTCCGCGCCCCCGGTGGTCACCTGGATGATGCCGTCCGATCCGGCTTCCGCGAGGCCCTGCAGCACGGCGTTGATGGTCTGCGAGGAGGACACGTTGACGGCCGGGTAGGCGAACCCTCCGGTCTTCGCGCGGTCGAGCATCTCGGCGTACTGATCGGGGGTGGCGACGGGCATCGGTGCTCCTTCAGGGATCGGCCGGACGGCCCGCAGTCTAGTGACGGCCACCTCCAGGGGCCCGAGGGGCTCTCTCCCGGTAGCCTTCGAGAACGAACCGAGGAGGACCCGTGGCCGATCGTGTCGATCTCATGGCGGAGCCGGACAGGAACCTCGCGCTGGAGCTCGTTCGTGCGACGGAGGCGGCGGCGATCAGGGCGGTGCCGTTCATCGGGAAGGGCGACAAGCTCGCCGCCGACGGGGCGGCGGTCGACGCGATGCGGGCGTTCCTCGCGACGGTGCACTTCGACGGCGTCGTCGTGATCGGGGAGGGCGAGAAGGACAAGGCCCCGATGCTCTTCAACGGGGAGCACGTCGGCGACGGCACCGGCCCGCAGGCGGACATCGCGGTCGATCCGATCGACGGGACGACGATGACGGCGCAGGGCAGGCAGAACGCCCTGTCGATGATCGCCGTCTCCGACCGGGGCACGATGCTCGACGCCTCGAGCGTGTTCTACATGGAGAAGATCGTCACGGACCATCACGGTATCGGTGTGGTCTCGCTCGAGCAGTCGGTGGGGGACAACATCCGCGAGCTCGCGAAGGCGAAGGGCAAGGAGGTCGGCCAGATCGTCGTCGCCGTGCTCGACCGGCCGAGGCACCAGCAGCTCATCGAGGACATCCGCGCCGCCGGCGCGGGCACGCGCCTGCTGCTCGACGGCGACGTGGCGGGTGGCATCAACGCCGCCCGGTACGAGACCCGCATCGACATGTGCGTCGGGATCGGCGGCAGCCCCGAGGGCGTCGTGACCGCGTGCGCGATCAAGGCCCTCGGCGGCTTCATCCAGGGGCGCCTCGCGCCGAAGGACGACGCCGAGCGGGCCCGCGGCGAGGCGGCCGGGCTCGACCTCGAGAAGATCTACGACGCCGACGGGCTCGTCGCGGGCGACAACACGATGTTCGTCGCGACGGGCGTCACCGACGGCGGCCTGGTCGAGGGCGTGCGGCGCAAGGGCCCGATCATCCGCACGGAATCGGTCGTGCTGCGCTCCCGGTCGGGCACCCTCCGCCGGATCATCAGCGACCACGTCGCCGAGCGCTGGCTCTGAGCCTCACGCACGCCGCCGCCGGCCGTCCCGCGCGTAGGTCCGCGCCCCGGATGTAGGCGGAACGGGGCCCGACAGCCCTACGCCGGGCACGATCACCTACGCCCGGGCGCGGGCAGGCCTCACTCCACCGCGCTCAGCCGCGGCCGCTCCTCGACGAGCTCGGCCGCCGTCAGGGGCCGGGGCACCACGTCGATCGGTGCCGGTTCGCCGAGCAGGGCGGCCTCGTCGAGCCGGTTGATCTGCCGCGCCGTGACGAGCACCCGGGTCTCCAGCGTGGCGACGAACTCGTTGTACGCGCCGACGGACCGCTCGAGCGCGCCGCGGAGCTTGTCCGCCTTGGTGGCGAGGCCACCGATGCGGTCGTAGAGGGTGCGGGACAGGTCGAACAGTCTCCTGGCGTCCTCGGTGAGAGCCTGCTGCGTCCACGTGTAGGCGACGGTCTTCAGCACCGCCCACAGGTTCACGGGGGACGCGAGCGCCACCCGCTTCCCGAACGAGTAGTCGAGCAGGGACGGATCCGCCGAGAGCGCCGCCGACAGCAGCGACTCCGAGGGCAGGAACGCCACCACGAACTCGGGGCTGTCGAAGTCCGTCCAGTAGCCCTTCGCCGCGAGGGCGTCGATGTGGCTGCGCACGGCCTTGACGTGGTCCTTCAGCAGCGCGTCGCGCCGCGCGCCCTCGGCGCCCTGGGCGGAGGCGGGGATCTCGTTCGCCTCGAGGAACGCGGCGAGCGGCACCTTGGCGTCGACCGCGATGCACTTGCCCTCGGGCAGCCGCACGACGAGGTCGGGGCGGCGCGCGCCGTCCTCGTCCCGGGTGGTCACCTGCATGTCGAAGTCGACGCGGTTGGTGAGCCCGGCGGCCTCCACGAGGCGGCGCAGCTGCGTCTCGCCCCAGGTTCCGCGCACGCTCGTGCTGCGGAGCGCCCCCGCGAGCGACTCCGCCGTGGCCCGCACCTGCTCGGTCGTCTCCATCGATCGGGTGAGCTGCTGCTCGAGCGCCCCGTACTGCGCCGCCCGCTGCTGCTCGATCTCGCGCACCGTGCCCTGCATGGTGCGGAGCGTCTCCTGCACCGGGGCGAGCGCGGCGAGCACGCGGGACTGCTCGGCCTCGCGCGCCCGCTGCGCCTCGGCGTCCTGCCGGCTGCGATCGAGCAGCTCCCGGTGCCGGTCGGCCGCGTCCGCGAGCTGGCGGCGGAGGGCCCCGATGGTCGCCTCGTGGCTCGCGAGCTCGGCCTCCAGGTCGGCGCGCTGCGCGGCCGCCTCGCTGCGGACCCGCAGCAGGTCGTTCTCGTGGCGGGCCTCGGCGAGGCGCGGATCCGTGCGACGGGCACGGAGGGCCATGACCAGGGCGCCGAGCGCGGCGCCCACCGCGAGGCCGACGACGAGGAGCAGCGGTTCCATGTGCCGCACGGTGCCATGACGCTCGGACACCGGCGGCGATCAGGCCGGTGGCGCGGGCGCTCGGGTCAGGCGAAGGCCATCGGGCGCAGGCCGCGATCCGGGTCGAGCGGGGTGAGCCGGGCGAGGCGCTCGCCGACCGCGTCGAGCAGCTCCGGCACGTGAGCCGCGCCGTGGCGGGCCGCGGCGTGGACGACGATCGCCGCGCAGGCCTCCGCATCCGCGACCGCGTCGTGGTGCGGGAAGTCCTCGAATCCGGCGGCCATGGCCGCGACCGGGAGGCGGTAGGAGTGCAGCGCGTACGTGCGCCGGGCGACCGCGAGGCTGCAGAAGTAGTCGAGCGACGGCGTCGGCACGCCGGTCGCGAGGCAGGCCGCCCGGATCACGCCCATGTCGAAGCGGGCGTTGTGCGCGACGACGGGCCGGTCACCGACCGCCGCCAGCAGGTCGTCCATCTGCTCGGCCCAGCCCGCCGCGTCGACGACCCGGTCGGGCGTGATGCCGTGGATGCGGATGTTCCACTCGCTGAACACGTCGTGGCCGGCGGGAGGCCGGATGAGCCACCCGAGGCGCTCGGCGACCACGCCGTCCTCGACGATGACGACACCGACGGAGCAGGCGGACGCGGCGGAGGGACCCGCCGTCTCGAAGTCGACGGCGGCGAAGTCCAGTGGCACGTCACGGATGCTGGCAGCCCCCTCCGACACCGGGCCGCGTCCTGCGCATCGCAGGCGGGAGCGGCGGGACGCCGACCCTGCACCGTCTACGGTTGACGGCCGTGGCTCTCACGATCGGCATCGTCGGACTTCCGAACGTCGGCAAGTCGACGCTCTTCAACGCGCTCACGAAGAACACGGTGCTCGCAGCGAACTACCCGTTCGCCACCATCGAGCCGAACGTGGGCGTGGTCGACCTGCCCGACCCGCGCCTGCAGGCGCTCGCGGACGTCTTCGGCAGCGAGCGCATCGTGCCCGCCGCCGTGTCGTTCGTCGACATCGCGGGCATCGTGAAGGGCGCCAGCCAGGGGGAGGGCCTCGGCAACCAGTTCCTCGCGAACATCCGCGAGGCCGACGCGATCGCGGAGGTGGTGCGCGCCTTCGCGGACCCCGACGTCGTGCACGTCGCGGGCGCCGTCGATCCGGCCGGCGACCTCGAGACCATCGCGACGGAGCTGATCCTCGCCGACCTCCAGACGCTCGAGAAGGCGGAGCCGCGGGTCGAGAAGGAGGTGCGGGGCAAGCGGACGCCGCCCGAGGTGCTGGAGACGATCCACCGGGCGCAGGCGGCGCTGAACGCGGGCACCCGGCTGGCGGCCGCCGGCATCGACCTCACGCCGATCAAGGACCTCGGCCTGCTCACCGCGAAGCCGGCCCTGTTCGTCTTCAACGTCGACGAGGCGGTGCTGGGCGACGCCGCGCGGAAGGCGCAGCTCGCGGAGCTCGTCGCGCCCGCGCCCGCCGTCTTCCTCGACGCGAAGATCGAATCGGAGCTGATCGACCTCGAGCCAGAGGACGCGGCCGAGCTGCTCGCGTCAACCGGCCAGACCGAGAGCGGCCTCGACCAGCTCGCCCGGGTCGGCTTCGACACCCTCGGCCTGCAGACCTATCTGACCGCCGGTCCGAAGGAGGCGCGCGCGTGGACGATCCGCCGGGGCGCCCACGCGCCCGAGGCGGCGGGTGTCATCCACTCCGACTTCGAGAAGAAGTTCATCAAGGCCGAGGTGATCGGTTTCGAGGACCTCGTGGCGGCCGGCTCGATCGCGGAGGCGCGGGCGCGCGGCCGGGCGCGGATCGAGGGCAAGGACTACGTCATGCAGGACGGCGACGTGGTCGAGTGGCGGCACGGATAGCCGCGGCTCACCCTCGAGGGGGCCGGATCACGCCGCCGCTGTGCACCGGCCGCACCTCGACCCCGCCGCCGGACCGGACCACCGGGTTCGTCGCCGCGATCCGCACCGCCTCGTCGAGGTCCGCGGCCTCGAGCACGTAGACGCCCGCCACCACGTGCTCGGCGTCGACGAACGGGCCGGGCGTGGCCGCGTCCCTCCGCACCGAGACGGCGCACTCGCGCGGAGTGAAGGCGTACGCCGTCAGCATGGCGTCCGCGGCGACCAGCTCCTCCGCGTGACCGTCGGGCTCGGCGAGGTCCTCCGCCGACGCGTCCGGAGCGTGCGCGGAATCCGCGGCGTAGATCAGCACGGCGAACTGGGCCATCTCGGCACCTCCTCGGTCGCCCCGTTCCTACACCGCCGTGGCCAGCGCCGCGAGCCGTTCGGCGGACGTCGCGAGGTGGGCGTCCACGACGCCGGTGGCGGCGGCGAGCAGGGCGCGCACCTCGGGGGCGCTGCGGCCCGGGCGGTCGTTCCAGGACGTGAGCTCCCGCACGTGCCTCTCGCCCACCGCGGGGGAGCGGATCCAGTCCACCGGGCCGGCCTTCCCGCGCAGCGCGTGCCAGGTCGCCTCCACCGACGACCGCAGCACGGGGGAGGCCGCGCCGCCGGCGCCCACCACGAGCGCGCCGACGAGGCAGGCGGCCGTGACCTCGGCGAGCGGTGCCGTGTCGGCTCCGGCGGGACCCGCGACGCGGTCGTGGCCGTCGGCGTCGCGCCATGCGAGCCAGTGGTCCTGCAGCCAGCCCCGGCCGACGAGCCCGTCCGCCGCCTCCAGGGCATCGGCCGTGGCGACCAGCAGCGCCCGGTGCGCCGCGAGCCGATCGAGGGCGACCAGCCGCCGGCGCTCGCGCCGGTCGCGGACGAGCGGGAGATCGATCAGGGACGCGTCGAGCAGGCTCATCGCGGCATTGTGATCCCGTCGCCGCGCGGCGGCCAGGGGTGGCGTGGTTGTCTTGCCCGATGCGGCCGATCGCGATGTTCCCTCTCGGGTCGGTGCTCTTCCCCCACATGCCGCTGCCCCTGCGGGTCTTCGAGCCCCGGTACCTCGCCATGCTCGCGGACATCCTGAAGGACGAGCCGAGCGAGTTCGGCGTCGTGCTGATCGAACGCGGCCAGGAGGTGGGCGGCGGCGACGTGCGCGTCGCGACCGGAACGCTCGCCCGGGTCTCGGACCTCGACACGGCGGATGAGGCGGTGCTGATGATCGCGCAGGGCGCCGCCCGGTTCGAGGTGCGGGAGTGGCTGGCGGACGACCCCTATCCGAAGGCGCTCGTCCAGGAGCTGCCGGAGCCCGCGTGGGACCCCGCGCTGCAGCCCGTGCTCGCCGAGGCCGACGTGCTCGTCCGCCGGGTGCTGAAGCGGCTCGCCGACGAGGAGCTCTCGCCGTGGCCGGCCGACGTGGGGCTCGACGAGGACCCCGCCGCGGCCGCGTGGCAGCTCGCCGCCATCGCGCCGCTCAACGCGCTCGACCAGGTCGAGCTGCTGCGGTCCGACTCGTACGAGCGCCTCCTGGCGCGGCTCGTCGAGCTGGTCACCGCGGTCGACGAGACCTACTGACCGAGCGGCCGCGGCCGTCGGCGGCGTGGCTAGACTCGCGAGCACAACCGAACACTTCCGGCCGTGAGGCCGACGCGGGAGAGCCGGCTCGTCCGGCACCGAAGGAGCAACCGCCCCGGCAATCTCTCAGGTCCAGCACCGCGTCGGAGTGGCCGCTCTGGAAAGCGGAGCAGCACCGTCGACGGTGTGCCGGCTCCCGCCCATGGGGAAAGACGCGTGGCACGCGCGTCGAAGCTCTCAGGCGCAGCGACAGAGGGGGACCGGCCGGCGCGTCCGGCGCCACCGAGCGAGAGAGCCCCCGCCCATGACCGATCGCGAGAACCGCGAACCCGAACCCCGCCGTTCGCCGCTCCACGAGGTGCACACCTCCGAGGGCGCCACCTTCACGGACTTCGCCGGCTGGACCATGCCGCTGAAGTACCGCAGCGAGCTCGCCGAGCATGCGGCGGTCCGCACCGCCGCCGGCCTCTTCGACCTCTCCCACATGGGCGAGATCGTCGTCCTCGGCCCGGAGGCGGGCGCCGCGCTCGACGCCGCGCTGCTCGGCGAGCTCTCCGCGATGGAGGTCGGCCGGGCGAAGTACACGCTGATGCTGAACGCCGAGGGCGGCGTCGTCGACGATCTCGTCGTCTACCGCACCGGCCCCGACCGCTACCTGGTGGTCGCGAACGCGGCCAACCGGGAGACCGTCGCCGCGGAGCTCCGCAGTCGCGCGCTCGGCTTCGCCGCCGAGGTGCAGGACGAGTCCGACGACATCGGGCTGCTCGCGCTGCAGGGACCGCTGTCGCTCGACGTGCTCTCCGAGGTCGGCGGGTTCTCGGCCGACCAGGACGAGCGCACGGAGCAGCGCTTCGTCGAGCTGCTCACGGGCCTCAAGAACTACCGCTTCCTCGCGGCCTGGTACCGCGGCCATCCCGTGCTCGTCGCCCGGACCGGCTACACCGGCGAGATCGGCTACGAGCTGTTCGTCGCGCCGGCGCTGCTGCCGCAGCTGTGGCGGGCGATCCGCGAGGCGGGCGCCGGCTCCGGGGTCGTCCCCGTCGGGCTGGCCGCGCGCGACACCCTGCGCCTCGAGGCCGGCATGCCCCTCTACGGCAACGAGCTGACGGCCGCGACCCGCCCGCAGCAGGCGGGCCTCGGCCGCCTGGTGCTCGCCGACAAGGCGGCGGCCTACGTCGGCCGGGAGGCGGTCGAGGGCTTCGACGGATCGGGGGAGCGGATCCTCGTCGGGCTCGCCTCGGAGGGCCGTCGTGCCGGGCGGCACGGCTACCCGGTCCGGGCGGGCGAGGAGGTCGTCGGCGAGGTGACGAGCGGGGCGCTCAGCCCGACCCTCGGTCATCCGATCGCGATGGCCTACGTGCACCCGGATGCCGTCGCGCGCGAGCTCGCCATCGACGTGCGCGGCACGGCGCTGCCCGCCCGCGTCGTGCCCCTCCCCTTCTACAAGCGCCCCGATCGGAAGGCCTGAGACATGACCGGCGAGCAGCAGCTCAAGTACACCGCCGAGCACGAGTGGGTGGACGCCGACGGCGACACCGCGACCGTCGGCATCACCGCGTACGCCGCCGCACGGCTCGGCGACATCGTCTACGTCGAGCTGCCGGGCGTCGGGGACGAGGTGACCGCCGGCAGCGTCGTCGGCGAGCTCGAGTCCACGAAGTCCGTCGGAGAGCTGTACGCCCCGGTCACGGGGGTGGTGACGGAGGTGAACGAGGAGGTCGCCTCATCGCCGGAGGTCGTGAACAGCGACCCGTTCGGCGCGGGCTGGCTGCTGCGCGTCCGGGTCACGGAGACGCCCGAGCTGCTCGACCACGCCGCCTACCAGCAGCTGACGGGAGAGGCATGACCGACATCGCGATCCGCCCGACGGCGCTCGCCGCCGGCGACGGCGCCTTCGCCCGCAGGCACATCGGGACGACGGTTCAGACGCAGGCGCGGATGCTCGCCGCCGTCGGGCAGCCGTCGGTCGAGAGCCTGCTCACGGCGGCGGTGCCCGACGCGATCCAGCTCGGGGCCCAGGACCCCCAGCAGCCGAGCACCCTGCCGCCCGCCGCGACCGAGGCCCAGGCGATCGCCGAGCTGCGGCGCATCGCGGCGAGGAACACGGTGCGCACCTCGATGATCGGGCTCGGCTACTCCGGCACGATCACACCGGCGGTCATCCAGCGGAACGTGCTCGAGAACCCGAGCTGGTACACCGCCTACACGCCCTATCAGCCGGAGATCTCGCAGGGCCGGCTCGAGGCCCTGCTGAACTTCCAGACGATGGTGGCCGACCTCACCGGCCTGACCACCGCGAACGCCTCCATGCTCGACGAGGCGACGGCCGTCGTGGAGGCGATGCTGCTGGCCCGTCGCGCGAGCAAGGCGACGACGAACCGGTTCGTCGTCGACGCCGACGTGCTGCCGCAGACCCTCGCCGTGCTCGAGGGGCGCGCTGCCGCGGTCGGCATCGAGCTCGTCGTCGCCGACCTCGCCGAGGGGCTGCCCGACGGCGACCTCTTCGGGGTGATCGTGCAGTACCCCGGTGCGTCCGGGCGGGTGGGGGATCCGACCGCCGTGATCGCCGAGGCGAAGGCGCGGGGCGGCCTCGCCGTGGTCGCGGCCGACCTGCTCGCCATGACGCTGCTGAAGCCCCCCGGCGAGCTCGGCGCGGACGTCGCCGCCGGCACGACCCAGCGCTTCGGCGTCCCGATGGCGATGGGCGGCCCGCACGCCGGCTACCTCGCCGTCCGGAAGGGCCTCGAGCGGCAGCTCCCCGGCCGGCTCGTCGGGGTCTCCGTGGACGCGGACGGCGCTCCCGCGTACCGGCTCAGCCTGCAGGCCCGTGAGCAGCACATCCGCCGCGAGAAGGCGACGAGCAACATCTGCACCGCCCAGGTGCTCCTCGCCGTGATGGCCGCGATGTACGCCGTCTACCACGGGCCGGACGGGCTCACCCGGATCGCGCGGCAGGTGCACGACACCGCGCGCCGTGCGGCGGCGTCGCTCGCCGCGCGGGGCGCCGAGGTCGTCACGGAGACGTTCTTCGACACCATCCAGGTCCGCGTGCCCGACGCGGCCGAGGTCGTGCGTCGTGCAGCGGAGCGCGGCATCTGGGTCCGGGCGACGGATCCGAGGACCGTGGCGATCGCCTTCGACGAGGTGACGGCCGCGGCCGCCTCGACGACGATCGGGCGCCTGCTCGCGGTGTTCGGCCTGGCCGGCGGCCCCTTCGACGAGTCGGACGCGATGGGCGCCGTGCTCGCCCATCCGCTGCAGGAGGGCGACGACCCGGTCGACGTGCGGCTGCCGCACCGGCTCCCGCAGGGCCTCGGGCGCACCTCCGCGTTCCTCACCCACCCGGTGTTCAACACCTTCCACTCCGAGACGGCGATGATGCGGTACCTCACGTACCTCGCCGGCCTCGACTACGCGCTCGACCGCGGCATGATCCCGCTCGGCTCCTGCACGATGAAGCTGAACGCGGCGACGGAGATGGCGGCCGTCACCTGGCCGGAGTTCGCGGACCTGCACCCGTTCGCCCCCGCCGAGGACGTCGCCGGCTCCCTCGAGCTCATCGGTCAGCTCGAGGGCTGGCTCGCGGAGCTCACCGGCTACGACGCGGTGAGCCTGCAGCCGAACGCCGGCAGCCAGGGCGAGCTCGCCGGCCTGCTCGCCATCCGTGGCTACCACCGCGCGAACGGCGACGACGCGCGGGTCGTCTGCCTCATCCCGTCCTCGGCGCACGGCACGAACGCGGCCTCCGCCGTGCTCGCGGGGCT
>JAICSU010000106.1 GCA_025936735.1 Amnibacterium sp. | reverse complement strand
GCGGGGTGGACCGTCGCGCTGCTCGTCGTGCTGCTCGTGCTCGCCGGCTGGGTGCGGCCCCGGCTCGCGGGCGCGCTGCGACGCGGTGCGGTGGCCCGGCTCGCGGACGACCCCGACCTGCTCGCCCTCCGCGCGCTCACCGGCCGGCCGTCCCGGGCCCTCGCCGCCGTCGGCCCGGATGCGGGCGCCGCCTGGCGTCGCGGGGATCCGGAGACCGTGCACCGGCTCGCCGCCATCGCCCTCCGGGACGCGGGACTCCGCGCCCGGACGTGACCGGCCGCCGAGGGGCGCGGCGTACGCCCGGTACCATCGACCCGGCGTTTCGACAGCAGGCATCGAGGAGGCTTCCGTGTCCGGACACTCCAAGTGGGCGACCACCAAGCATCAGAAGGCGGTCAAGGACCAGCGGCGGGCCAAGTCCTTCGCGAAGCTCATCAAGAACATCGAGGTCGCCGCGAAGATGGGCGGCGCCGACCTGTCGGGCAACCCGACGCTCGTCGACGCCGTCCAGAAGGCCAAGAAGACCTCGGTCCCGAACGACAACATCGACCGCGCGATCAAGCGCGGCGCCGGCCTCAGCGGCGAGTCGATCGACTACCAGACGATCATGTACGAGGGCTACGGCCCGAACGGCGTCGCGCTGCTGATCGAATGCCTCACCGACAACCGCAACCGGGCCGCCGCCGAGGTGCGCACCGCGATGAGCCGCAACGGCGGCACGATGGCGGACCCGGGCTCCGTCGCCTACAACTTCAGCCGCAAGGGCGTCATCCGCGTGGCCAAGACCGACGGACTCAGCGAGGACGACGTGCTCGCCGCGGTGCTGGACGCGGGCGTCGAGGACGTCGCGGACCACGGCGACGAGTTCGAGGTCGTCACGGAGGCGAGTGACCTCGTCACGGCCCGCACGGCGCTGCAGGCCGCGGGCATCGACTACGAGTCGGCCGACGCCGAGTTCGTGCCGGGCGTCAGCGTCGAGATCGACGACCTGGACCTCGCGAAGAAGGTGCTGCGCCTCGTCGACGCCCTCGAGGACAGCGACGACGTGCAGAACGTCTTCGCGAACTTCGACCTCTCGGACGAGGTCGCCGCCCGCCTCGACGAGGAGTAGCCCGTGCGGGTGCTCGGCGTCGACCCGGGCCTCACCCGGTGCGGCATCGGGGTCGTCGACGTCGCGCCGGACCGCACGGCGCGGCTCGTCCACGTCGAGGTCATCCGCACCCCGCCCGACCAGGCCCTCGAGCTGCGGCTGCTCACGCTCGGCCGCGGGCTCGCCGCCCTGTTCGACGAGCACCGGCCCGACGCGTTCGCGCTCGAGCGCGTGTTCGCCCAGCACAACGTGCGCACGGTCATGGGCATCGCGCAGATCAGCGGGATCGCGCTGCACCTCGCCGCCGAGCGGGGGATCCGGGTCGGGCTGCACACACCCAGCGAGGTGAAGGCGGCGATCACCGGCTACGGCGCCGCCGACAAGCGGCAGGTGACGACCATGGTGACGCGGGTGCTGGGCCTGGCGGAGGCGCCGAAGCCGGCGGATGCGGCGGACGCCCTCGCCATCGCGATCTGCCACGCGTGGCGCGGCGGCCCGGCGGCGCCGTCGCTGGAGGCGGGCGCCATGACCCCCGCCCAGCGCGCGTGGCGCGAGGCCGAGTCCCGCACCCGCCGCTGAGCCCCTCCGCGCGGTCGGCGGATACTGGACGGCCGGGGAAGGGGACGCCGTGCCGTCGTATCGGGTCGTCATGACGCTGGGCCGGGTGCATCCGGGGGCGGATGCGCAGGCCGTCCTGCCGCGCGCGGCGGAGGCCGTCGAACGCCTCGCCGTGGTCGAGGCGCGCAACGTCGGGGTGGTGAAGGGCCGCGGTCAAGCGACGGTGCGGTTCGAGGCGGCCGACGACGCCGGCGCCCGGCCGGTCGCTGCGGCCGCCGTGGAGGCGGCGGGCAGCCAGGCGGAGATCCTCGAGGTGCAGCTCCGCCGGCAGGCGGGCACGCGCTGGACCCTCGTCCGCTGACCGGAGGAGCACCTCGGCAGGCCACGGACGCTTCGGCAGGCCCCTTGTTCGCCAGCGGCCTGCCGAAGCACAGCGGGCCTGCCGAGGTGCTCGGGCCGAAGGCCGAGGTCGAACGCGTCTTCGACTCGCCGCGCCCCCGTGGCGCCGGTGTCCGAGCGCGCGCCTACGGTGGTCGGCGTGATCGCATCGCTCCGGGGGACCGTGCTCGAGGCGGCCGGCTCGTTGCTCGTCGTCGAGGTCGCGGGCGTCGGGTACGCCGTCACCGTGACACCGGAGCACGCGCTCTCCGTGCGCCACGGCGAGCTCGTGCTGCTGCACACGGCGATGGTCGTCCGGGAGGACGACATCTCGCTCTTCGGCTTCCAGTCGCGGGAGCAGCTCGCCGTCTTCGACCTGCTGCGCGGCGTGACGGGCGTCGGGCCGAAGTCCGCGATGGGCGTCCTCGCCGCGCTCAGCCCGGCGGACATCGCCGCGGCCGTCGTCGCGGACGACGACGCCGCGTTCCGCAAGGTGTCCGGCATCGGCCCCAAGACGGCGAAGCTCATCGTCGTCTCCCTCGCGGGCAAGCTCGTCGACATCCGCCCGGCCGCTACCGTCGCCGCCGCACGCGGCGCCGACGTGCTCGTCGCGCTCGTCGGCCTCGGCTACGCCGAACGCGCGGCGCAGGCCGCGCTCGACGACGTGCTCGCCGAGCGTCCCGACGAGCGGCAGACCGCCGTCCTGCTCCGCGCGGCCCTGCAGCTGCTCGGGCCGCAGGCCGTCCGATGAGCATCGTCCGACCGACGCCGGAGTCGGAGGCGGAGCTCGCCTTCGAAGGCGCGCTGCGGCCCAAGTCCCTCGCCGAGTTCGTCGGCCAGCCGAACGTGCGCCGGCAGCTGGAGGTGCTGCTCAAGGCCGCGGCCCTGCAGCAGCGCACGCCCGACCACATCCTTCTCGCGGGACCTCCCGGCCTCGGCAAGACGACGCTCGCGATGATCGTCGCCGAGGAGTCCGGGCGGCCGCTGCGGATGTCGAGCGGGCCGGCGATCCAGCACGCGGGCGACCTGGCCGCGCTGCTCTCCTCGCTCACGCCCGGCGAGGTGCTGTTCATCGACGAGATCCACCGGATGGCCCGCAGCGCGGAGGAGATGCTCTACCTCGCGATGGAGGACTTCCGCATCGACATCATGGTCGGCAAGGGCGCCGGCGCGACGTCGATCCCGCTCGACCTGGCGCCGTTCACCCTCGTCGGCGCCACCACGCGCTCCGGCCTGCTGCCGAACCCGCTGCGCGACCGGTTCGGCTTCACCGCCCACCTCGAGTTCTACGAGCCCGACGAGCTGGAACGGGTACTCGACCGCGCCGCGCACCTCCTCGACCTCGGCGCGGCGCCGGGAGCGCTCGCCGAGATCGCCGGCCGCAGCCGGGGCACGCCCCGGATCGCGAACCGCCTCCTCCGGCGGGTGCGGGACTACGCCCTGGTGCACGGCGGGCAGGTCGACCACGCCGCGGTGTCCGCGGCCCTCGAGCTCTACGACGTCGACGATCGCGGGCTCGACCGGCTCGACCGGGCGGTGCTCGACGCGATCCTCACCCGGTTCGAGGGAGGCCCCGTCGGGCTGAGCACGCTCGCCGCCAGCGTGGGGGAGGAGCCGGAGACGATCGAGTCGGTCGTCGAGCCCTTCCTCGTGCGCATCGGCCTGCTCGCCCGCACGCCGCGCGGCCGCGTGGCGACCGCGACCGCATGGCGGCACGCGGGCCGCGCTCCGGCGGCCCCGGCGCAGGCGCTCTTCGACGACCCGGTATGATCGGCGCGCATCCCGGCCGTCCCTGACGTCCGGGTCCGCCGATCCCACAGGCCCCCCGCGCACCGCGGCAGGAGGCGGGGTCCCCGTCCTCCTCACGGAAGGTTCGTCCCCATGGGTGCACAGACCGGTCAGCTTCTCTTCTTCGCCCTGATCATCGTCGTCTTCGTCGTCTTCATGTTCCGCAACAGCCGCAAGCGCCAGCGCGACCAGGCCGCCCTGACGCAGGGGCTCAAGCCCGGGGCCGAGGTCATGACCACCTTCGGCGTGTTCGGCACGATCCAGTCGGTCGACGAGACCGAGAACCGCATCGTGCTGAAGACGGGCCCGACCTCGGAGATCACGATCCACCGCCAGGCGATCGGACGCATCGTCTCCACGCCCGACGACGCCACCGCGCAGCTGAACGGCGAGCCGGTGCTGCTCGACGACGCGGCCGCGGCGCCGGAGTTCGGCCAGCGCATCGAGCCCACCGCGGGGCCCGCCGCCGCCACCCCGACGCCCGAGGAGCAGACGCCGCGCAGCGGCGGTCGCGCCTCCGGCCGGAGCGGCGAGTAGCGGTTAGCATGGCCAGGCCCGCCGCCTGTGAAGGTGGTGGGAATCCGCGCGTGAGCAGACCGACCCCGGTGCCGCGCACCGCGGCGCACCGCGCCGCCCCGATCCGACTGGGAAGGCGTCCGTGGCGAGAGCAGTGACCCCGCAGGTCAAGGCCCGACGATCGCTCGTCGGCCTGGCCGTCATCGTTCTCGCGCTGGTGGCGCTGAACTTCCTCGGCGTGCTGCTCGCCCCGGGAGCCACCTTCGGCACGAAGGTGCAGTCGTTCGTGCCGAAGCTCGGCCTCGACCTCGAGGGCGGCACGCAGATCATCCTCCAGGCGCAGACGACGAACGGGAAGCCGCCGACCGCCGACCAGCTGAACCAGTCGGTCGCGATCATCCGCCAGCGCGTCGACGCGGGGGGCGTGAGCGAGGCGCAGATCAGCACCGCCGGCGGCCAGAACATCATCGTGTCTCTGCCCGGCACGCCGAGCCAGGCGACCATCAACAGCGTGAAGTCGAGCGCCCGGATGGACTTCCGATCCGTGCTCCTGACCTCGGCGGCGACGACGTCGAGCGTCGGCTCGAAGGCGAAGCCCTACACGCCGCCCGCCTCGCTCTCGAACCAGCCGAGCACGAAGCCGACCAACGGCAGCGACCTCGCGTACGTCACGCCGTACCTGCGGGACCTCTACGACCACTACACCTGCGGGCAGGACACGAGCGCCGCCCAGCAGTCGCTGAAGCATCCCGGGGACCCGCTCGTCACCTGCGATCCGACCGGCACCGTGAAGTACCTGCTCGGCCCCGTCGAGGTGCAGGGCACGCACATCGCGAACGCGACGAGCGGCATCGCGACCACGAGCCAGGGGGCGACGACCGGTCAGTGGGTCGTGAACCTCACGTTCGACAGCACCGGCGCGAAGCAGTTCTCGACGGTCTCGTCGCGGCTGGTCGCGCTGACGCCCCCGCAGAACCAGTTCGCGATCGAGCTCGACGGCAAGGTCATCGAGGCGCCGGCGGTCAACCAGGCGATCACGAACGGCCAGGCGCAGATCAGCGGGAGCTTCACCCAGGAGTCCGCGAAGGCGCTCGCGGACCAACTGAAGTTCGGCGCGCTGCCGATCAGCTACAAGGTGCAGAGCCAGGACACGATCTCTGCCACCCTCGGCTCGACCCAGCTGCTGTCCGGCCTCATCGCCGGCCTCATCGGCCTGGTCCTCGTCGTCGGCTACTCCCTGCTGCAGTACCGCACGCTGAGCTTCGTCACCGTCGGCTCGCTCGTCATCTCCGCGCTGCTCACCTACCTCGTCATCGACTTCCTGTCGTGGCGGGAGGGCTACCGGCTCTCGCTCGCCGGTGTGGCGGGCCTCATCGTGTCGATCGGCATCACGGCCGACTCGTTCATCGTCTACTTCGAGCGGATCCGCGACGAGCTGCGTGAGGGCAAGGCGCTCGTCGGCGCCGTCGAGGCCGGCTGGCGCCGGGCGATCCGCACGGTCCTCGCCTCCGACGGCGTGAACTTCCTCGCCGCAGCGGTGCTTTACCTGCTGGCCGTGGGCGACGTGCGAGGCTTCGCGCTGACGCTGGGGCTCACCACCCTCATCGACGTCGTGACCGTGAGCCTCTTCACCCACCCGATCCTGCAGCTCATCGCGCGGCGTCCGTTCTTCGCCGAGGGGCATCGCTTCTCCGGCCTCGATCCCCGGGCGCTCGGGGCCGTCTACCGCGGGCGCGGCTCGTTCCGCGCGCCCGTCGCCGCGACCGGAGCCGTGCTGCGCAGCCGCGGCGAGGCGGTCCGCCGGCAGACCATCGCCGAGCGCAAGGCCGCCGAGCAGGGGATCAGCGCCCGCACGGGCTCGATCGACACGATCCAGGAGGACCGGGACTGATGGCGGGCTTCACCAGCTTCGGCAACGACCTCTACACGGGCGCCAAGTCGATCGACTTCATCGGCCGCCGGCGCCTCTGGTACCTGATCGCGGGCGTGGCGATCCTGCTCTCGATCGTCATCCCGATCCTGCGCGGCGGCTACCACTTCGGCATCGAGTTCACCGGCGGGTCCGAGTACACGGTCTCGAAGGCGCCGCAGTCGCTCGTCTCGAACACCACGATCGGTGCCGACGCCGTGCACTCCGTCGTCAGCAACCTCGAGTCCACGGTGAGCATCGTGGGCGGCAGCAACGTGCGCGTGCAGACGGCGCAGCTCTCGTCCGACGCCAGCGAGAAGGTGGCCGGCGCGCTCGCGAAGGCCTACCACGTGCCGGTGAGCGACGTCACGTCCTCCTTCATCGGCGCGACCTGGGGCGCGGACATCACCGGCACCGCCGTCCGGGGCCTCGTGGTGTTCCTCGTGCTCGTCACGATCGTGATGGCCCTCTACTTCCGCACCTGGAAGATGTCCGTCGCGGCGCTCATCGCCCTCGCCCACGACCTGATCCTTACCGCCGGCATCTACGGCATCGTCGGGTTCGAGGTCACGCCCGCGGCGGTGATCGGGTTCCTCACGATCCTCGGCTACTCCCTCTACGACACGGTCGTCGTGTTCGACAAGGTGCGGGAGAACACCTCCCGCCTCACCGCGGACAGCCCTCGCACGTTCGCCGAGACGGTCAACCTGGCGGTGAACCAGACGCTGGTGCGCTCGATCAACACGTCGATCGTCGCGCTGCTGCCGATCGCCGGCATCCTCTTCATCGGCGCCGCCCTGCTCGGCGCCGGCACGCTGCGCGACATCTCGCTCGCGCTGTTCATCGGCATCATCGTCGGCACCTATTCGACGATCTTCCTCGCCACCCCGCTCTACACCGACCTGCGGTCGACGGAGCCGGCGATCAAGCTCGGCACCCGCAGGGCGCTGGCCGCCCGGGCCCGGGCGTAGGGGGCACGGTTCCCCCGTTCGCCGAGGGCGTGCGCCGCCGCCCCGCACCGCGGAAGGCCGCCGCGATCCCCGGTGTTACCGTGAGCGGACCGGGAGGCCATCAGTGACCGAGACGCGAGAGCAGGCGCCGTCCACGGCGTCGCTGCGCCGCCGCGTGCCGCGCCTCTTCTCCCGCTCGCAGCCCGCCGGGGCCGTCGAGACCCTCATCCGCACCGTGCGCACCCACCATCCGAAGGCCGACACCTCCGTCATCGAGCGCGCGTACGCCACCGCGGAGCGCGCCCACGCCGGCCAGCTCCGGCAGAGCGGCGAGCCGTACATCACGCACCCGCTCGCCGTCTCGCAGATCCTCGCCGACCTCGGCATCGGTCCGCGCGGCATCGCGGCGGCCCTGCTGCACGACACCATCGAGGACACCCCGTACACGCTGGACGAGCTGCGGGCCGACTTCGGTGACGAGGTCGCGCTGCTCGTCGACGGAGTCACGAAGCTCGACAAGCTGAAGTACGGCGACTCGGCGCAGGCCGAGACCGTGCGGAAGATGGTCATCGCGATGTCGAAGGACGTCCGCGTGCTGATCATCAAGCTCGCCGATCGCCTCCACAACGCCCGCACCTGGGGCTTCGTGCCCGCGGAGAGCGCGCAGCGGAAGGCGAAGGAGACCCTCGAGATCTACGCGCCGCTCGCGCACCGGCTCGGCATCCAGACCATCAAGCTGGAGCTCGAGGACCTGTCGTTCGCGGTGCTGTACCCGAAGCTCTACCTCGAGATCGAGTCGCTCGTGCGTCGCCGGGCGCCGCAGCGCGAGGAGTTCATCGCCGAGGTCGTCGACGCCGTGACGGAGGACCTGAAGGCGGCGAAGATCCGCGGCAAGGTCGTCGGGCGCCCGAAGCAGTACTACTCGATCTACCAGAAGATGATCGTGCGGGGTCGCGAGTTCGACGAGATCTACGACCTCACCGGCATCCGCGTGCTCGTGGACAGCGTGCGGGACTGCTACGCGGTGCTCGGCTCGATCCACGCCCGATGGACGCCGGTGCCCGGGCGCTTCAAGGACTACATCGCGACGCCGAAGTTCAACCTCTACCAGTCGCTGCACACCACGGTGCTCGGGCCGGAGGGCCGGCCGGTGGAGATCCAGATCCGCACGCAGGAGATGCACCAGCGGGCGGAGTTCGGTGTCGCCGCGCACTGGAAGTACAAGGAGCAGCTGCAGACCGGGCGCTCCCACGACCGGGCGGGCGACGACACGGAGATGGCCTGGCTCGCCCACCTGTCCGACTGGGAGTCGGAGACCGCGGACCCGCAGGAGTTCCTCGAGGGCCTTCGATTCGAGATCGGTGCCAAGGAGGTCTACGTCTTCACGCCGAAGGGCAAGGTGATCGGCCTGCCCGCCGGCGGCACCCCGGTCGACTTCGCCTACGCGGTGCACACCGACGTCGGGCACCGCACGATGGGCGCGAAGGTCAACGGACGGCTCGTGCCGCTCGACTCGACCCTCGCCTCCGGCGACGTGGTCGAGGTCTTCACGTCGAAGAACCCGGACTCCGGGCCGAGCAAGGACTGGCTGCTGTTCGTGCGCAGCCCGCGGGCCCGCGCGAAGATCCGCCAGTGGTTCACGAAGGAGCGCCGCGACGAGGCGATCGAGCAGGGCAAGGACGCCATCGCCCGCGCCATGCGGAAGCAGAACCTGCCGCTGCAGAAGCTGATGACGCAGGAGGTGCTGGTCGGCATCGCAACCTCGCTCCGCTACGAGGACGTGTCGGCGCTCTACGCGGCGATCGGCGAGGGCCACGTGTCGACCCAGTCGGTGATCGAGCGGGTCGTGCAGCAGCTGCAGGGCACGCAGGACTCCGACGAGCCGGAGTTCGAGTCGCCGACCACCGGCCGCCAGCGGATGATCCGCACGAGCGACTCGGGCGTGCTCGTCCGCGGGGCGCCCGACATCCTCGTGAAGCTCGCGAAGTGCTGCACCCCGGTGCCCGGCGACGAGATCGTCGGGTTCGTGACCCGCGGGTCCGGGGTCTCGGTGCACCGCAGCGACTGCAACAACGTCGCATCGCTCGGCCGGCAGCCCGAGCGGATGCTCGAGGTCGAGTGGGCACCGACGTCGAAGAGCGTCTTCCTCGTGCAGATCCAGGTCGAGGCCCTCGACCGGGCCGGCCTGCTCTCCGACG
>JAICSU010000054.1 GCA_025936735.1 Amnibacterium sp. | reverse complement strand
GAAGGGCGTCTGGTCGAGCTCGACGGACTGGGCCTTCGTGAACAACAAGGGCCAGGACAAGAACAAGACCCAGGCGGCCGCGGTGTTCGTGAAGTGGATGAACGAGCACTCGACGGTGTGGGCCGGTGGCGGCGAGCTGCCCGCGGCCAACAAGGTGCGGAACGACCCGAGCCTCGTGGCCAAGTACCCGAACCTGAAGCCGTTCCTCGGTGAGCTGCAGTACGCGCACTTCGAGACCACGTCCCCCGGCATCCCGAACGCGGAGGCGACGATCACCACCGCGGTCAACGAGGCCGTCCTCCAGAAGAAGTCGCCGCAGCAGGCGTTGAACGACGCCGCGTCCCAGGCGGACAAGCTGCTCGCGCAGAACAAGCAGCAATACGGTGGCTGATACCCCCATCGCTCGCACGGCCTCCCGGAGCTCGCGCTCCGGGGGGCCGCGCGGCCGCCGCGCCCTGACGGCGTACCTCTTCCTCGCGCCGTTCCTGATCCTGTTCCTCGTGTTCGTGGTCGCCCCGGCGCTCTGGGGGATCTGGATCAGCCTCCACTCCTGGAACCCGCTGCTGCCGATCCACCGCTTCATCGGGCTCGACAACTACATCCAGCTCTTCACGCCGGGCTCGCTCACGTCGGGCGACTTCTGGCTGAGCATGGGCGCGACCGCGATCTTCACCGTCCTCAGCGTGCCGTTCCTCGTCGTGATCCCGTTGTTCGTCGCGGTGCTGCTGAACCAGAAGCTGCGCGGGGGCACCGTCTTCCGGGCGATCTTCTTCGCGCCCTACGTCCTCGGCGTCGCCGTGATCGGCGTCGTGTGGCGCTACCTGCTGGATCCGCAGAACGGCGTGATCAACAACCTGCTCGACGGCGTCGGCATCACCCAGAACTTCCCGTGGACGGTCGACGTCCCCTGGGCGTGGATCTCGCTCGTCGGAGTCACCGTTTGGTGGATCTCCGGTTTCAACATGGTGATCATCCTCGCCGGCCTCAAAGGCATCAACGCCGAGCTCTACGAGGCGGCCGCGATCGACGGTGCGGGCGCCATCCGCAAGTTCTGGAGCGTCACCCTGCCCGGCCTGCGGCCGGTGATGGCCTTCGTCACCACCACGACGATCCTGTCCTCCGCGAACATGTTCGGGCAGTCCTACCTGCTCACGAAGGGCGCGCCCGGACACGCCACCCGCACCGCGATCATGTACATCGCCGACGAGGGGCTCTCGCAGAACCAGATGGGCGCGGCCTCCGCGATGAGCTACGTGCTGTTCGCCGTGCTCGCGATCATCAGCATCATCAACTTCCGGCTGCAGAGCCGCACCTCGGGGGAGTGAGTCCGATGACGACGTCCACGCTGTCGACCGCCGCCCCCGCAGCCTCCGCGACGCCCGTCGCCGTGAGCGGCCGGCGGCGTCGCAACCCTCGCCGCACCTGGTCGAAGGTCGGCCTCTACGCGATCCTGACCGTCGGCGCACTGATCATCCTGCTGCCGCTGGTGTGGATCGTCCTCACGTCGTTCAAGACGGATTCCGACGCGATCAACAACCCCGCCTCGCCGCTGCCGAACCCGTTCTCGATCGACGCGTACCAGACGCTGATCAACAGCAACGAGCCGATCCTGCGCTGGTTCCTGAACAGCCTCGCCGCCGGCGTGCTGCAGACCCTGATCATCCTGGTGACCGCGTCGATGGGCGCCTACGCGCTCGCGCGGCTCGACTTCCCCGGCAAGAAGATCGTGTTCGGCGCGATCGTGCTCACGCTGTTCGTCCCGCCGGTCATCTTCCTCATCCCGAACTACCTGATAGTCCAGAACCTCGGCTGGCTCGACACGCTCTGGGCCATCACGATCCCCGGCGCGGCGGGAGCCTTCGGCATCTTCTTCCTGCGCCAGTTCTTCGTGAACCTGCCGGGGGAGATCGAGGAGGCGGCGCGGCTCGACGGCGCCGGTGACATCCGCATCTTCCTGCAGATCATCCTGCCGCTGTCCCGGCCGGCCCTCGCGACGCTCGCCGTGCTGTCGTTCCTCGCGAACTGGAACGACTTCCTCTGGCCGATCTACGTGCTGCTCAGTCCCGACCACGAGACGCTGCAGCCGGGCCTCGCCGTGCTGCAGGGCGCCTACTCGACCCACTTCGCGATCGTCATGGCCGGTGCGGTGATCGCCTCCGTGCCCGTCATGATCCTGTTCACGCTCGCCCAGCGGCACATCGTCGAGAGCGTCGCCGCCTCGGGCCTCAAGGGCTGACCGTGATCGACCGCGCAGGCGATGGCCGCAGGGCGCCCACGTTGCGGGACGTGGCAGGGGCCGCGGGCGTCTCGTACCAGACGGTGTCGCGGTTCCTGAACCGGCCCGACACCGTCTCCCCGGACACGGCGCACCGCGTGCAGCACGCCATCGATGCGCTCGGCTACGTGCCCAACGAGGCCGCCAGGGCTCTCCGGCTCGGCGCGCTCCGGATGCGCGAGGCCACGTCGTAGCCGGGACGGGCGGGATCCGGCCGCCCTATCGTGGACCGGTGGACACCAGGCGCCGCTCCTCGTACTTCGACACCACGGGCTGGCGGCCGGAGGACGTCGTCTCGGGCGGCGCACGACGCATCCCGATCTCGACGCCGAGCGGTGAGTTCTCCGTCTGGACGAAGCGCGTCGGCACGAACCCGGAGCTGAAGGTCCTGCTGCTGCACGGCGGCCCGGGGTCGACCGACGAGCTCTACGAGCCGTTCGACGTGTGGTTCCCCCGCGCGGGCATCGAGTACTACTACTACGACCAGCTCGGGTCGTTCCGGAGCGACCAGCCCGACGACCCGTCGCTCTGGCAGCTCGCCCGCTTCGTGGACGAGGTCGAGCAGGTCCGGATCGCGCTCGGCCTCGACTCGTCGAACTTCGTGCTGCTCGGGCAGTCCTGGGGCGGCCTGCTCGCCACGGAGTACGCGGTGCACCACCAGGAGCACCTCAAGGCGCTGGTGATCTCGAACATGATGGCGAGCGCGCCGGAGTACAACCGGTACGCCCGCGAGGTGCTGATGCCGGCCATGGATCAGGACGTGCTCGCCGAGATCCAGCGGTTCGAGG
Organism: Amnibacterium sp.; assembly: GCA_025936735.1. Classification (GTDB taxonomy): domain Bacteria; phylum Actinomycetota; class Actinomycetes; order Actinomycetales; family Microbacteriaceae; genus Amnibacterium. The sequence goes on along the minus strand of JAICSU010000054.1, from coordinate 10,501 downwards.
CGGACGGCGCCACGGACGACCCGCGCTACGAGGAGCTGCTCCTGGCGCACCACTACCAGCAGCACGTCTGCCGGATCCCCGTCGCCGAGTGGCCTGACCCGGTGCTCCGCGGGCTCGCGCACATCAACCCCTCGATCTACGTGCCGATGCAGGGGCCGAGCGAGCTCGGACTCAAGGGCTCGCTCGAGGACTGGGACCGCTCGGCCGACCTCCGCTCGATCCGGGTCCCCACCCTCACGATCGGAGCGGCCCACGACACGATGGATCCCGCGTACATGCGGTGGATGGCCGAGCAGCTGCCGAACGGGCGGTACCTGCACTGCCCCGACGGCAGCCACCTCAGCCAGTTCGACGACCCCGGGCACTACTTCCCGGGGCTGATCGACTTCCTCACCGGGCTCTGATCGGATCGGTGGCCCCGACGATGGCGACAGGCGGTGTGCTCAGCGGCATCCGGGTGGCCGACTTCACGCGGGTGCTGGCCGGCCCCTACGCCACGATGATGCTGGCGGACTTCGGGGCGGACGTCGTCAAGATCGAGAGCCCCGGCGGCGACGAGACACGGTCCTGGCGGCCGCCGGTGGACCGGGACGGCAACGCCACCTACTTCGCCGCGATCAACCGCAACAAGCGCTCGGTCGTCTGCGATCTCGGCGTCGAGGACGGGCTGAGGACCGCTCGACGGCTCGCCAGGACCGCGGACGTGGTGGTGGAGAACTTCCGTCCCGGCGTGATGCAGCGCTACGGCCTCGGCTTCGAGCAGCTGGCGGCGGAGAACCCCCGGCTCGTCTACTGCTCGATCACCGGCTTCGGCGCCGGTGCGGGCGCCGAGCTGCCGGGATACGACCTGGTCGTGCAGGCGCTCGGCGGCCTCATGAGCATCACCGGCGAGGCCGACGGGCCGCCGCTGAAGGTCGGCGTCGCCCTCGTCGACGTGCTGACGGGCCTGAACGCGTTCAGCGGGATCCTGCTCGCCCTGCGCCGGCGCGACCAGGGCGGGGGCGCCCAGCGGCTCGAGGTCGACCTGCTGTCCTCGCTGCTCGCCGGACTGGTCAACGCGGGCTCCGCCGCGCTGACCACCGGGCGCTCCCCGTCGCGGAACGGCAACATCCATCCGAGCATCGCCCCCTACGAGACGTTCGAGGCGGCGGACCGGACGATCGCGGTCGCCGTCGGCAACGACCAGCAGTTCGCGGCGCTGGCTCGGGTGGTCGGGCTGCCCGAGCTGGGCGCCGACGCGCGTTTCGCGGACAACGGCCTGCGGGTGCAGCACCGGGCAGAGCTGCACGACCTGCTTCAGGATCGGTTCGGCCGGGAGACCGGGGAGGACTGGCAGGAGCGGCTCGCCGCGGCCGGCGTACCGGCAGGCGTCGTCAACAGCGTCGCCGAGGCCTTCGAGCTGGCCACGCGACTCGGGCTCGGCATGGTGGTGGGGGAGGAGGGCGGACCGCGCCAGGCCGCTGACCCCATCCGGCTCTCCGGCTCTCCGGCGACCTACCGCATGCCTCCGCCCCCGCTCGGTGCCGCCGTGTCACCCCAGTGGCTCGACGTGCGCGAAGGGGACGCCCGCTGACGTCGTGCCGTCTCACAGCGCGCCTCTGGCGCGCACACCGGCCGCTCCCTAGCATCACGTGAGCAGGCGCGGCCTCGACGGTGAGGCCCGTGCATCTGCGGTGCTCGTTTCAACGACGAAGGAGCCTCATGACCGCCACGGCGCCCGACCCCTCGACGACCGGATCCGCTGCGGAATCGCAGGAGGACCGGCACCTCCTCTCGCTCGGCTACCGCCCGGAGCTGCGGCGGGTGCTCGGCCTGTTCGACAACTTCAGCATCGCCTTCTCGTACCTGTCGCCCATGGTCGGGGTCTACTCGCTGTTCGTGCTGGGCGCGGGCGCCGCGGGCCCCTCCTACGTCTGGCTGATGATCCCGGTGGTCGCCTGCATGCTGCTCGTGGCCCTGGTCTTCGGGGAGCTCGGCAGCCACTACCCGCTCGCGGGGGCGCTGTACCAGTACGGCAAGCGGAGCGTCGGACCCGCCTACGGCTGGTGGGTCGGCTGGATCTACGGCCTCGCCCTGCTCGTCACCGTGGCGAGCGTCGACACCGGCATGGCCGCCTACCTCGCCGCGCTCCTGAACGACCTCTTCGGCCTGAAGCTCGACGCGACGAGCCACCTGACGATCCTCATCGTCACGGTGCTGCTGATCGTCGTCCAGACCCTCGTGAACACGGTCGGCGCGAAGGCGATGAGCCGCATCAGCCGGATGGGGGTCTACGTCGAGACCATCGGCACGTTCGGCGTCGCGATCGCCCTCGCGATCGCCGGCTTCCACCACGGCTTCGGCTTCCTGTTCGGCTCGCAGGGCGCCGAGAACGTGAAGTCCAACACGCTCGGCGTCGACTTCGGCGGCTCGTGGATCGGCGCCGCGCTCGTCGCGGTGCTCGCGCACAGCTACATCTTCTACGGCTTCGAGTCCGCCGGGGACGTGGCGGAGGAGACGAAGGACGCGTCCCGGCAGGTGCCGCGCGCCATGCGCTCCGCCCTGCTGTACGGCGGGATCGCTTCGTTCGTGCTCGTCGCCGGGCTGCTGCTCGCCTCGCCGTCGACCCCCAAGGGCTACGCATCCGCCCTCTCGTTCTCCGGCGGGATCCCGCTCATCCTGAGCGAGCTGCCGCAGTGGCTGCAGGACGTGTTCCTGCTGGTCGTCTGCATCGCCTTCTTCTCGTGCGGCACCGCGGTGCAGGGGGCCGGCTCCCGGCTCCTGTTCTCCTACGCCCGCGATCGCCAGCTGCCGGCGAGCGGATGGCTGCGCCGGGTCTCGCCGCGGTTCCGCACCCCGGCGAACGCCCTGCTCGTCGCCGGCATCGTGCCGGTGCTGTTCACGCTGCTGGTGAACGTGAACCCGGCCAAGGACGTGCACGTGCTCTGGTTCGTGTTCCCCGCCGGCATCAACGCGCTGACCGCGCTCGTCTCCTTCGGCGTCTCCGGCATCTACCTCTCGTTCCTGCTCACCGTCATCGGCTCGATGATCGCGAGGGTGCGGGGGTGGCAGCCCGCGGGCGCCTTCCGCCTCGGCCGGTGGGGCTGGCCCGTGAGCATCGCGGCCGCGCTCTACCTCGCGGTGATGCTGCTCGACATCGTCGTGCCGACCGGCCTCAGCAGCCCGCGCGGAGCCCTGTTCAACCTCGACTGGATCACGCTGATGGTCGTCGTGGTGCTGCTGCTGATCGGCGCCGTGTACTTCGTGATCGCCCGCCCGGACCGTCGCACGGCGGACCGGCCGGTGGTGGAGGAGCCGGCCGGTGACGGCACCCCCGCGTTCGACGGCGGGGTACGGTGACGCCGTGAGCGGATCCGATCGCGACGGCGTCCCGCACGTGTTCGACCAGACGAACGGCGTGCTCGGGGACGACGGCGACCGGCCGGAGAGCCCGCCGCGGCATGACGTGAAGCCGCCGACCAGCTTCGGCGTGCCCCCGATCGTCTCGCTCTGACCACGGACCCGGGGCGCTCCACGTGCCGTCCGCTACCGTTCCAGCATGACCAGCGAGGGAAGTTCCGCTGCGCCGGACCGCGAGTACGCGGCGTCGCAGGAGACGTCGAGCCGTCATCCGCAGGACTGGGGGCGGGCCGTCGCGGTCGTCTTCGAGCGGCTGGCGGAGCAGGCCGTCGCCGACGGCGCGGACATCGACGCGGCCCTGCTCGACGCCGACATCGCCCTGCACATCACCGAGACCCCGGACGGCGCGCGGATCGACGCGACGTGGCGCCCGGCTGGCCCTCGGTGACCCCAGGGACAGGCGAGCTGCTCCGGCTCGCGCGGGACGTCGCGGTCGAGGCCGGGGAGCTCGCGGCCCGCCTGCGCCGCGAGGGCGTCGAGGTGCAGGGGACGAAGTCCTCACCGATCGACATCGTGACCGCAGCCGATCGGGCCGCGGAGGACCTGGTCCGGGGCCGCCTCGCCGCCGCCCGGCCGGGCGACGGCTTCCTCGGCGAGGAGTCCGGGGCCGGCGCGGGGACCAGCGGGATCACGTGGGTCGTGGATCCGATCGACGGCACCGTCAACTACCTGTACGACCTGCCGAACTGGTCGGTCTCCATCGCCGCCGTCGAGGGGGAGCCGGATCCGGGGACGTGGCGCGCGCTCGCGGGCGCGGTCGCCGCGCCCGCGCTCGGAGAGGTCTTCACCGCCTCGTCCGGGAGCGGCGCCCACCTGGGCGACCGCGCGCTGCAGGTGCGCCCGCCCGCCGCCCTCGATCGGGCGCTGCTGTCCACGGGCTTCCACTACACGCAGGAGATCCGGGGCAACCAGGCTCGCGTCGCCGCCGGGATCATCCCGCGGATCCGCGACCTGCGCCGCACGGGCGGGGCGGCGATCGATCTGGCGTCGGTGGCCGCCGGCCGGCTCGACGGGTTCTTCGAGCAGGGCCTGAACCCGTGGGACCAGGCCGCAGGCGCCCTGCTCGTCGCCGAGGCGGGCGGCGCGGTCACCGGCCTGGGTGGCGCGGCGCCCTCCCAGCGCATGGTGATCGCGGGGCACCCGGCGCTCGTGCGCGAGTTGGACGAGCTGCTGCAGGCCCTCGGAGCCTGAGGGGCCACGCAGCGTGCGCACCGGCGCAGCACCTAGCGTCGACGCATGAGCGACGACGACATCATCCAGGCGCCCCCGAACGTGCCGCGGGACGACCGTCTGGACACGGACTACAGCCCGAGCAGCGAGCGGGACGTCGAGGAGCTCCAGCAGGACCAGGCCGACAGCCCCGCGCTCGACGACCCGGACATCGACCGGAGCGACGTGCGACTCCTGCCGGGTACCGGCGCACCCGACGACACCGGCCAGGTGGACGTGGACTCGGACGAGCTGCACATCCCGCGGCATCCGGACGCCGACGGCGTGGGCCCGGTCGAGGACCAGGCCGCGGCCGACGGCGGGCAGCGCTGAGGTGGCGGGCGCGCAGGACCGGCCGTTCGACCTCACGGGTCGCGTCGCGGTCGTCACCGGTGCGCGGCGGGGGCTCGGCCGGGCCATCGCGGTAGCGATCGCCCGCGCCGGCGCCGACGTGGGGCTCGGGCTGCGCGACGCCGCGGACGACGGCGGCGCGGTGGCCGAGATCGAGGCGCTCGGCCGTCGGGCGGTGCCGCTGCCCATGGACGTGCTCGACGTCGGGGCGAGTGTCGCGGCCCTCGACGCCGCGGCCGAGGCTCTCGGCGGACTCGACGTCCTCGTGAACAACGCCGGCGGCGGCCTCCCGTCCGCGCCCGCGGACGAGGTGCCACTGGACGACTTCGACCGCGTCTGGGCGCTGAACGTGCGCAGCGCCTTCGCCCTGTCCCAGCATGCCGCGAAGCGCATGCGGTCGACCGGGGGTGGGGCGATCGTGAACATGGCCTCGCAGGCGGGACTCGTCGCGCTCCCCGGCGAATCGGCCTACTGCATCGCGAAGGCCGCCGTGGTGCACATGACGCGGTGCCACGCGGTGGAGTGGGGCGTCGACGGCATCCGGGTGAACGCGGTGGCGCCGACCTTCATCGAGACGGACGGCACGCAGGCCGCACTCGCCGATCCCGCGTTCCGGGCGGACACGGTCGAGCGCATCGCCGCGCTGCACCGCATCGGTGTGCCAGGGGAGGTGGCCGACGCGGTCGTCTTCCTCGCCGCGCCCGCCGCCTCGTTGATCACGGGGCAGACGCTCGCGATCGACGGCGGCTGGACGGCGCGCTAGCGTCCGCCCGCTTTCGGGACATCTGCACGGCGGCGCCGCCGTGCATCCGTCCCGACGGTGTGCGATGGGCTGCTGCGGTCAGGCCGGCGCCGTGTCCACCCAGTCGCCGGACTCGGCGGAACGGATCACCGCGTCCGTGAGCACCGCCGCCCGGAGGCCGTCCTCGAACGTGGGGAGCCCGTCCGGGACCGCGCCACCGATCGCGGCGTAGCTGTCGCGGACGAACGCCGCGAACGCGTCGAGGTACCCCATCGGGTGCCCCGGCGGGACCAGGGAGAGGCGCTGCGCGTCGGCGCCGTTCTGCGGGCCGCCGCGCGTGAGCAGCGTCGACTCGCCACGGGCGCCGAGCCAGAGGCGGTTCGGCTCCTCCTGCTCGAACCGCACGGCCCCCCGGGCGGTGGCGATCTCGAGCACGAGGCCGTTGTCGTGCCCGGCGGCGACCTGCGAGACGAGCAGGGTGCCGATGGCCCCGGACTCCGTCTCGACGACCACGGCCACGGCGTCCTCGCTGGAGACGCGGTGACCGTTCCGCTCGGGATGCACGATCCGGGTGAGGGCCTGCAGCCGCACGATCCGCTCGCCGGCGACGAACTCGGTGAGGTCGGCCAGGTGGGAGCCGATGTCGGCGAACGCGCGGGAGGGGCCGCCGGCGGCGGGATCGGTCCGCCAGTCGTCGTCGTCGGGATCCAGCAGCCAGTCCTGCAGGTAGGCGCCCTGCACCGTGAAGATTCGGCCGCCGGCGCGCACCCGGTCGCGCGCCTCGCGCACCATCGGGTGGAAGCGGTACACGAACGGCACGGTCGCCGCCAGCCCTGCCTCCCGCGCCGCGTCCACGAGCCTGGCGGCGTCGGCCGCGCTCGTGGCGAGCGGCTTCTCGCAGACGACGGGGACACCGGTGGCGAGCGCCGCGAGCGCGTGCTCGACGTGCGCCGTGTTCGGTGAGCAGACGTGCACGACGTCCAGGTCCATGGCGAGCAGCGCCCCGACCGACTCGGCCGCGACCGGCACCCCGAGGGACTCCGCGGCGCGGCGGGCGCCCTCGGCGGAGCTCGTCGCCACCGCGATCACGTCGGCGCCGGCCGCGCGGGCCGATCGGGCGTGCACGGCGCCCATGAAGCCGCCGCCGATGAGGCCCGCGCGCATCAGCCCAGGTCCGACGCGGCCGTGGGGTCCCAGTCGGCGGGCAGCGGCTCGGGCTGCGGCGCCCGGCTCGCGACGTCCACGAACCGGTCCGCGTCCGCGGCCTCCGCGATCGACAGCATGACGTCGAGCACGTGGGCCGCGAGCGCGCCGCTCGCCCGCTCCGCTCCGCCGGAGCGGATGGCTCGGGCGAGGTCGAGCACGCCGATGCCCCGGCCGGCGGTCGCGCCCGCGGCCGCGAGGACCTCCGGCTCGCTCGCGCCGCGCCGCCACAGGGTGGTGTCGCCGTCGAACCGGTTCGGGTCGGGCAGCACGAGCACACCCTCCGTGCCGGTGATCTCGACGAAGCCGTGCCGGACCAGCGCGGACTGGAAGCTGAAGGTCGACTGGGCCGAGGCGTCGCCCTCGGCGAACCGCAGCAGCGCCCCCACGTGCGTCGGCACCTCCACCGGGAAGTCCGTGCCGGCGAGGGGACCGGACCCGACGGTGCGGGTCGAGAACGCGGTCGACGCGGCAGCGGCGACCGAGGCGATCGAACCGAACGCGGACACGAGGGTCGTCAGGTAGTACGGGCCCATGTCGAGCAGCGGTCCGCCGCCGCGGGCGAACAGGAAGGCGGGGTTCGGGTGCCACGACTCGGGGCCGGGGGAGAGCATCATCGTCGTCGCGCTGAGCGGCGTGCCGATCATCCCCTCCCGCACGGCGCGCAGCGCCGTCTGGATCCCCGCGCCGAGCACGGTGTCGGGGGCGCAGGCGACCCGCAGGCCGGCCCGGTCCGCGTGCTCGAGCAGCTCGGTGGCGGTCGCCCGATCGGTGGTGAGCGGCTTCTCGTTCCACACGTGCTTCCCGGCGTCGAGCGCGCGGTGCGCGACCTCGGCGTGCGCGGCCGGGATGGTGAGGTTCACGACGATCTCGACGGAGTCGTCGGCGAGGAGCTCCTCGACGGGTCCGGATCCGCCGACCCCGTACTTCTGCGCCTGAGCCTGCGCCCGCGGCACGTCGATGTCGGCGATGAACCGCACCGAGACGTCGGGGAAGGTGGTGAGGTTCGAGAGGTACTGGTCGCTGATGACACCGGCGCCGATGAGCCCGACGCCGACCGGGCCGCGGCTCATCGCTCGAGCTCGGAGACGAAGCGGAACGACTCGGCGAGGCCGTCGAAGGGGTCGCCCGCGTAGGCGTCGAACTCGAGCACGCGCATGGCCTGCGGGGCCGCAGCGAGCACGGCGCGCACGTCCATGTCGCCCTGCCCCGCGGGCAGCTGCGTCGCGGTGTCGCGGGTGATGGGACCGTCCTTCACGTGGATGAACCGGACGCGGTCGCCGAACCGGCGCAGCAGCTCCGGTGCCGATCCGCCGCCGACGGTCACCCAGAACGTGTCGACCTCGAGCACGACCGCCGGATCGAGGTGCCGCTCGAGCAGCTCGAGGCCGGTGACGCCGTCGTGGTGGGCCTCGAGCTCGAACCAGTGGTTGTGGTAGCCGAAGGTCAGCCCGAACTCGTCCGCCGCGACGGCGATCGCGTTCATCCGCTCCGCCGCCGCCGCGATGTCGTCCGCCGACTGCCAGTGCTCGGCCGGGTGGTGGGGATCGATCAGCGTGCGCACGCCCACGGTCCGCGCGGCCTCGAAGGCGGGGCGCGGGTCGTCGTACTGCAGCACCGGCGCATGGCCGGACGGGGCGGACAGCCCGGCGTCCGCCAGGGCGCGGGCGTACTCGTCGGCGCGGTCGACGAAGCCGTACAGCTCGACGTTCGTGAAGCCGATGCCGGCGAGCCGCGCCAGCGCGCCGGGGAGGTCGGCGGCCACGGCGTCCCGGACCGAGTAGAGCTGGACGGACAGGGGCTGGGTCGGCACGGGTGCTCCTTCGCGAGGTCGGGCGACAGCTGGGTCGCCGTGCCGGTCCAGGCTATCGCCGACGGTCCGCCGCCCACCGGACGAAGCCTGTGGGGCGCATCCAGCGGACCGGCCCGTGCTCCCGAGCGCCGGCGCATCGAGGCCCCCGCAGGATCGCCGTACCGAGTATTCTTGGCGACGCGGCAACGGTTGTAGAGGTCGCAGAGTCTGACACGGAAGCGACTGGGACGAATGGTGGAGCAGAACCCGGAGCTCGTGCAGGAGGACCTCGTCCACGCGCTCCGCGGCACCCGGGCACTGGTGGGCGTGATCGCCCAATCCCTGGCCGTCACGCTCGAGCACGTGACGCTGCCGCAGTTCAGGGCCCTCGTGCTGCTTCGGGCGCTGGGTACGACCCCCGCCGGCGTGCTGGCCGCCCGCCTCGGGGTGACTGCCTCGACCGGCACGCGGCTCGTCTCGCGGCTCGTACGCGGCGGCTGGGTCCAGCGCGGGGCGTCCGAGTCGGACCGCCGGCTGATCAGCCTCACGCTGACGGACAAGGGCACGGACCTGGTCGACGACACACGACGCCGGCGGGAGCGCGCCCTGAAGGACATCCTCCACACGATGCCGGCCGCCGACCGGGCCGCAGCGGTCGACGGCCTGCGCAGGCTCGCCGACGCCGCGGGGGAGCCGTCGCCCGAGAGCCTCGACGTGCTCGCCTACGACCGGGCCGCCGAGGCCTGACCCGGTCGATCGACCCAGGCCCGGTCAGGCCCGGTCGGTCAGCGCAGGAACCAGTCCTTCGGCGCGTTCTCCGCGGTCTGGTTCCGCAGGGGCTGCCGCGGCGCCGCCCACCGGACGCCGTTCGCGAGCACCTGCAGGATCTCCGGCTGGTGGTACACGGGGTACTCCTGGTCGCCGGGGGAGAAGTAGAAGATCCGGCCGAGGCCGCGCGTGTAGGTGACGCCCGAGCGGAAGACCTCGCCGCCCTCGAACGACGAGACGAAGACCAGCTCGTCCGGCACCGGGATGTCGAACGGCTCCCCGTACATCTCCTGCCGGGGCACGACGATGGGGCTCGGCAGCCCGGCGGCGATCGGATGGCTCTGGTCGATCGTCCACACGAGCTCCCGCTCGCCGTCGTTGCGCCAGAGCAGCGAGTTCGTCGTGCCGGTGAGGCGCTGGAAGATCTTCGAGTAGTGGCCCGAATGCAGCACCAGCAGGCCCATCCCGGCGAGCACGCGACCGTGGACCCGCTCGACGACCTCGTCCGACACCTCCGCGTGGCCGATGTGGCCCCACCAGAGCAGCACGTCGGTCCCGTCGAGCACCTGCTCCGTCAGCCCGTGCTCCGGCTCCTGCAGCGTCGCGGTGCGGATCGCGTCGTCCGGCGAGCCGAAGTGGCCGGCGAGCCCCGCGGCGATGGCCCCGTGGATGCCCTCCGGGTAGTGCTCCCGCACGACCGCGTCGCCGCGGGTCTCGTGCAGGTTCTCGTTCCAGACGGTGATCCTCATGCGACCTCGACCTCCCGGTGCTCGGCGGCGGACTGGTAGACGGCGTCGATCACGCGGCTGCGGTGCAGCGCGTAGTCCCCGTACGAATCGGCCCAGGAGCCGGAACGGACGGTCGCGACGAACTCCTCGATCACGGCGAGGTGGTGCCCGGCCGGCACGTGCACCGTCGGGGCGGTGACCGCGGGCGCTCCCGCGACGTCGGAGAAGATCCGGACCGTGTCGTCGGTCGCGTAGTCCCGCACGAACAGCCGGACACCGCCCGTCGAGCCGAGCAGCTCGACGGCGATG
>JAICSU010000071.1 GCA_025936735.1 Amnibacterium sp. | reverse complement strand
TCGGGTTCTTGTGCCCAACACCCCCGAATGAGGTGCCAACAGTCGGTGGGGTCAGGGGGCGAGGAGGGCGTGGCAGCGGCGGATGCGGTCCGCCCACCAGGTCGCGCGCTCCGCGGGCGCCGCCCAGCGGTCGAGGAGCGCCGATGACGGCGTCGACCGCCGGACCTCGATCGCCCCGTCCACCGGGAGCAACGGCTCGCCGGCAACGTCGGCGGCGAGCAGCGCCGCCGTCCCGAGGCCGCAGTCGTACTGCAGCTCCGGCAACGCGGCGGCGAGGTAGGCGCCCATCGCGAGCCCCACCGACGTGTCGATGGCGCTGGAGACCACAGCAGGCAGGCCCGACTCCGCGACGAGGGCCGCCGCGCGCCGCACACCGCCGAGCGGGGCGGCCTTCACCACCAGCACGTCCGCCGCTCCCGCCCGCGCCACCGCCAGCGGATCGGCGGCCTTCCGCACCGACTCGTCCGCCGCGATCGGGATCGCGAGGTCGCGGATCCGGTCCCGGAGCTCGGCGAGCTCCTCCAGACGCGCGCACGGCTGCTCGGCGTACTCGAGGTCGAACGGCGACAGGGCGCGCAGGGCATGCTCCGCCTCGTCGACGTTCCACCCGGCGTTCGCATCGATCCGCACCCGGCCCTCGGGCCCGAGCACCTGCCGGGCGGCGCGCACGCGGGCGACGTCGTCCTCCAGCCGGCCGCCGGGCTCGGCGACCTTCACCTTCGCGGTCCGGCAGCCCGGGAACCGGGCGAGCACCCCGGCAACCGCGCCCGAGGGGACGGCGGGCACCGTCGCGTTCACGAGCACGACGTCCCGCGCCGGCGCGGGCGGCTCGCTCCAGCCGAAGTCGATCGCGGCCGCGAGCCACGCAGCCGCCTCCTCGTCGTCGTACTCGACGAAGGGCGCGAACTCGGTCCAGCCGGCCGGACCGGGCAGCAGGGCGGCCTCGCGCACGGTGATGCCCCGGAACCGCGTGACCATCGGCAGCGCGACGACGCGCATCCCGGCGAGCAGGTCGTCGACCTCCGGCAGCATCCGCCCATCCTCCCGCCTCTACGCTGCACCCATGCCCGTGTCCGAGCTCTTCGACCCCGACCAGTGGCGTGACACGGAGCACGGGTACACGGACATCACCGACCATCGCAGCCTCGACGGCCGGATCGCGAGGATCGCGTTCGACCGGCCCGAGGTGCGCAACGCGTTCCGGCCGCACACCGTCGACGAGCTCGCCCGCGCGCTCGAGGACGCGCGCACCGATCCCGCGGTCGGCGTCGTGCTCCTCACCGGCAACGGCCCGAGCCCGAAGGACGGCGGCTGGGCGTTCTGCTCGGGCGGCGACCAGCGGATCCGCGGCCGTGACGGCTACCAGTACGACGACGGCGGCCCCGGCATCGGCCGGCTGCACATCCTCGAGGTGCAGCGGCTCATCCGGTTCATGCCGAAGGTCGTCATCGCGCTGGTGCCCGGCTGGGCGGCAGGCGGCGGCCATTCGCTGCACATCGTCTGCGACCTGACGATCGCGTCGGCGGAGCACGCCCGGTTCAAGCAGACGGATGCGGACGTCGGCTCCTTCGACGGCGGCTACGGCAGCGCCTACTTCGCCCGCCAGGTGGGTCAGAAGTTCGCGCGGGAGGTGTTCTTCCTCGCTGAGGAGTACGACGCCGAGCGCGCGCTCGCCGCCGGCGCCATCAACGCCGCCGTGCCGCACGCGGAGCTGGAGGCGACCGGGATCGCGTGGGCCCGCACCATCCTCGGCAAGTCGCCGACCGCCATCCGCATGCTGAAGTACGCGTTCAACGCCGTCGACGACGGCCTCGTCGGCCAGCAGCTGTTCGCGGGCGAGGCGACCCGGCTCGCGTACGCGAGCGACGAGGCCGCCGAGGGCCGTGACGCGTTCCTCGAGAAGCGGCCGCCGGACTTCAGCGGCTTCCCCTACGCCTACTGATGCGCCCGCTGCTCGCCGTGCCTGCCGGTGACCCGGCGGACCTCACCGTCGCGCTCCGGGCCGCCCTCGACGGGTCCGGGCCGGCGATCCTGCCGCTCGCGCCCGGCGCCCCGAAGCCCTCCGACCTGCCCGACGAGGTCCCGGTGGCCACCGCCGTCGTCGTGGCCACCTCCGGCAGCAGCGGGACGCCGAAGCGCGTCGTCCTGTCGACCGCGGCCCTGCTCACCTCGGCCGCGGCGACGGAGAGCGCGCTCGGCGGCCCGGGGGAGTGGGTGCTCGCCCTGCCGGCCCACTACATCGCGGGCATCCAGGTGATCGTGCGATCCCTCGCCGCGGGCGGGGAGCCGTACGCGATCCCGCCCGGTCCGTTCCGGGCCGAGACCTTCGCGGCCGCCGTCGATGCGCTGCCCGCCGAGCGGCGCCGCTACAGCGCCCTCGTGCCCACGCAGCTGCGCCGGGTGCTCGATGCGGTGGAGGCCGGGGACGAGGCCGTCGTACGGGCCGTGCGGAGCCTCGACGCCCTCCTCATCGGCGGCGGCCGGGTGGCGGATGCGGAGGCCGAGCGTGCCCGGGCGGCAGGGATCCCCATCGTGCGCACGTACGGGGCGTCCGAGACCGCGGGCGGGTGCGTCTACGACGGGGTGCCGCTGCAGGGGGTCGAGGTGCGGGTCGTCGACGGCGAGGTGCAGCTCGCAGGGCCCGTGCTCGCGGACGGATACCTCGGCGACCCCGAGCGCACCGAGCGGGCGTTCCTGGCCGGGCCGGGCCGGCGCTGGTATCGAACGGGCGACGCGGGCGACTGGGACGGGCAGCGGCTCACCGTGACCGGCAGGCTCGACGACGTGATCGTGTCGGGCGGCGAGAAGGTGTCGCTCGCGGTCGTCGAGGGCGCCGTGCAGGAGCTGCCCGGAATGGCGGACGCCGTCGTCGTCCGCGCCACCGACCCCGAGTGGGGTGAGGTGCCGGTGGTGGTGACGGCCGCCGGCGGCACCGACCTCCCGACGATGCGGGCGGTGATCGGGGAGCGGCTCGGCCGGGCGGCGGCGCCTCGGCGGATCGTGGTGGTGGATCCGATGCCGCTGCTGTCGAACGGCAAGCCCGACCGCGTGCGCCTGACGGAGCTCGCCGCGGAGTGACCCCGCTGGTGCGCCCATATTCGGCCACTTCTCGCGCGGGTGGCCGAATTCGCGGTCACCGAAGGGGTGGAGCGGAGGGCGCCGCCTATGTGCGCACCATGGGCACGGCATGAGGCGGGCCGGTCGCCTGACGGCCGGTCCGCCGCTCCCTAGGATGTGAGGCCGTGGCGAGGAGTACGACGACGAAGCGGCCCCCGGTCCGGCGCAGCCCCGCGAAGGCGGCCGCTCGAACGACAGCCCGGCCGCAGCCGCGCGCGGGCTGGATCTCCGGCGCCCGCCCCCGCACCCTCCCGCTCGCCATCGCGCCCGTCGCGCTCGGCACCGGCGCCGCCGTCGCGGGCGGCGGCAGCCACCACCTCTGGCTGGCCTGGCTCTGCCTCGCGGTCGCGCTGCTCCTGCAGATCGGCGTCAACTTCGCGAACGACTACTCCGACGGCGTGCGCGGCACGGACCGGTTCCGCGTCGGTCCGCCGCGGCTCACGGCGTCCGGCCGCGTGCGTCCCCGCACGGTGCTCGCGGTCGCGCTCGTCTGCTTCCTGCTCGCCGCGGCCGCAGGGGTCGCCATCGTCGTCGTCACGCAGGTGTGGTGGCTGCTCGCCGTCGGCGCCGCCGCCATCGTCGCCGCCTGGTTCTACACGGGCGGAAAGCGGCCCTACGGCTACGCGGGCTTCGGCGAGATCGCCGTCTTCCTCTTCTTCGGGGTCGCGGCCACGGCCGGCACGACGTTCGTGCTGATCGGCGACGTCACGGCGGAGGCCTGGCTGTCCTCCGTCGCCATCGGCTGCATCGCGTGCGCGGTGCTGCTCGTGAACAACCTCCGCGACATCGAGCAGGACGCGGCCGCCGGGAAGCGCACTCTGAGCGTGCGGATCGGCGCCCGGGGCAGCCGGATCCTATACGGCGTCCTGATGCTCGTGCCGTACCTCGTGCTCGGCTACCTGACGATCTTCTACCCGACCGCGTCGCTCGTCTTCCTGACGCTGCTGCTGTCCGGGCCGGCGGTGCTGATCACGGCGACGGCGAAGCTGCCGAGGGAGCTGGTGCTGGCGTTGAGCCTCACCGGGATCACCGCCCTGGTCTACGGGCTCGGCCTCGCCGCGGCCCTCGCCTTCTAGCGCAGGCCGGGGTCCTGGTCGGGCCGGCTTGCGGAGGACCGGGAGTCGACGACCGCGTCCTCGACCAGCTCGTCCTCGCCGACGTCCGGCACGGCCCGCTTCACGGGGCGCCTGCGCAGCTCGGCGAGCTCGCCGGAGAAGGCCCGCCGCTGCCGCGAGAGGAAGATCACCGAGAGGCAGAAGCCGACGATCGCGGCGATCAACGCGGCGAGCAGCACGCTGGCGCCGAGCGCGTACGAGACCACGAGGGGGACCACGAAGGCGAGGATCCGGAGCACGGTGAAGACGAGCCAGGCCGGCATCCGCCGCCGCCGTTCCACCTGCTCGGTCACGTCCCCAGGATAGGCCGCGGTGCGGAACCGCCCGCCCCGCCGATCTCAGGAGATCGGTATGCCATCGAGGCCATCTGCGGCACGGCGCCCCTCGGCGCTGATCTACAGTCATGGCATGTCGCGCCTGGTCGTGGTAGCCGTGATCGCGGCGCTCGTCTTCACGATCTTCGCGCTGGTCGATTGCGCCCTGACCGAGCGCGCCCGGGTGCGGGGCATGCCGAAGGCGCTGTGGCTGCTCGTCGTGCTGGTGCTGCCGGTGCTGGGCGGCGCACTCTGGTTCCTCATCGGCCGCGGACCCCTCCGACGCCGCTCCCTGCCGCCCGACGACGACCCGGCGTTCCTCGGCGGGGGCACCGGCCCCGCGCCCGCGCCCGCCCACGCCCGGATCGACGACGAGCTCGCGCTTCTGGAGCAGGAGCTCGCGAACCTCGACTCGGACTCCGACGACGACGGTGGCGACGGCCGCCGCCGCTGACACCCGCCCGTCCCGGGCCTACGCTGACCCCGTGGCCAGGATCGAGCTCGTCGTCGCGCTCGTCGTGCTCGTGCTCGCGCTGTACTCGATCGTGAACTGCATCCTGACGCCCGACGCGCAGGTCAGGGGCGTGCCGAAGGTGCTCTGGCTGGTGGTCATCGTGCTCCTGCCGCTGCTCGGCAGCGTGCTGTGGCTCGGCGTCGGTCGCGGCCGCGTCGTTCCTGCTGCGCCCCGGCGTGCCGTCGTGGTCCCGCCGGTCGTCTCCCCGTCGGGCTATGCAGCCATGACGGCGGAGGAGCGGATCCGCCGGATGGAGGAGGACCTCGCGCGCCTCGAGCGCGAGTCGGGCGAGGACGGCGCAGCGCCGCGTGGCTGAACCGAGCCCGGCCGGCCGTGCCGCGGCCGCCCTCCTCAGCGCGCTCGCCGGCGCCGGCCTCACGGACGTCGTCGTCTCTCCCGGCTCCCGGTCGCAGGCGCTCGCCCTCGCCGCCGCCGAGCTCGAGCGAGCAGGGGCGGTTCGCCTGCACGTGCGGATCGACGAGCGGGTCGGCGGCTTCACCGCGCTCGGACTGGGGATCGAGACCGGCAGGCCCGCCGCGGTCGTCGTGACGTCCGGCACGGCGGTCGCCGAGCTGCATCCCGCCGTGCTCGAGGCCCACCACGCGGGCGTGCCGATGCTGCTGCTCACCGCCGACCGTCCCGGGGAGCTGCGCGGCACCGGCTCGAACCAGACGACCGTCCAACCGGGGATGTTCGCGGCGGCGGTCCGGGCGGAGTGGGACGTGGCGGCGCCCGAAGGCGACGAGGACGTCGCGGCCGCTACCGCGCTCGCCGCGGACGCGTGGCGTGCAGCGGTGGACGGCCGGGGACCGGTGCACCTGAACCTCGCCTACCGGGAGCCGCTGTCCGGCGACGTCGGCGTCGAACCCGGACCGCCCATCGCGGCCTCAGCGCCGCCGACGGTCGACCCCGTGGTGCTCGAGCCGGGCCCGCGCACCGTCGTGATCGCCGGGGACAAGGCGGGCGAGCAGGCGGAGGCCTTCGCGAGGGCCGCGGATGCGCCACTGCTGGCCGAGGTGTCGAGCGGCGCCCGCTTCGGGCCGAACCTCGTCGTCGCCTACCGCGAGCTGCTCGACGACCCGGCCTTCGGGGGAGCCGTGGAGCGGGCCGTGGTCTTCGGGCATCCGACCCTCAGCCGTCAGGTGCCGCGGCTGCTCGCCCGCGACGGCCTCGACGTGGTGCTCGTCGGGCCGCCCGGGGGCGACTGGTTCGACCCGACCGCCGGCCGCGGCCGCCCGGTGCCCGGCGTCGCGGCCGCCGCGCCGCACCCAGACCGGTCCTGGACCGGCCGCTGGGTGGCCGCGTCGCGCGAGATCGTCGACCGCACGGACGACCTGCCGTACACCGGCGACCCCGACGCCGGCGGCCCCAAGGAACGCCGCGCGCTCACGCAGGCGGAGCTCGCCGCCGTGCGCGCACCGATCACCCGCCGCTTCCTCGTCGACGCCGTCTGGCGTGCCACCTGGCCGCACGACCGGCTCGTGCTCGGCGCGAGCCGCCTCATCCGGGTCGCCGACGGCGCCGTGCCGGGCAAGCGGATCCGCGTGGTCGCCAACCGCGGCCTCTCCGGCATCGACGGGACCGTGAGCACGGCGCTCGGCATCGCCGCGGGCATCGACCCGGCCGGGCGGACGGGGACCGTGCGGGTGCTGCTCGGCGACCTCGCGATGCTGCACGACGCCGGCGCCCTGCTCCGCACGCCCGACGAGCCGGCGCCCCGGGTGCAGGTCCTCGTGGGCAACGACCTCGGCGGCACCCTCTTCGACTCGCTCGAGGTCGCGGGGACCGCCGACCCCGCCGCTTTCGACCGGGTGCTGCTCACCCCGCGCCCCGTCGACCTCGGTGCCCTCGTGGCCGCCTACGGGTGGGCCTACCAGCGGGTGACGACCCGGGGTGACCTGGACCGGGCGCTCACGGCACCGCCACCGGGTCCGAGCCTGCTCGAGGTCCCGTTGCCGCGGTGAGCGGCAGACCGAGGGCCTCGAGCACCGGCGCGAACTTCCATCCGGTCTCCACGAACTCGCTGCTCGCGACGGATGCGGCGACGATGCCCGCACCGGCATATGCCCGCACGCGGTCGGGTGCCTCGATCTGCGCCGAGCGCAGGCCGATCGCCCACTCGCCGTCCCCGGTCGCGCCGATCCAGCCGACGGGACCGGCGTAGCGGCCCCGGTCGAAGGGCTCGAGCTGCTCGATGAGCGCGAGCGCCGCCTCGCGGGGCGCGCCCGCCACCGCGGCGGTCGGGTGCAGCGCCTCGACGAGGTCGAGGGCGGTCGCCCCCGCCGTGAGCCGTGCGGTGGCGTCGGTCGCGAGGTGCCACACGTTCGGGAGACCGAGCGCGAAGGGCCGCCCGAGGGACAGGTCGTCCACGCGGCCGCCGAGGGTCAGCAGCAGGCTGTCCACCGCCAGCGCGTGCTCGAACCGGTTCTTCGCCGACGCGAGGAGGGCGTCGCGGGCGGCCGCGTCGACGCCCGGGTCGTCGTCGCGCGGGGCGGTGCCGGCGAGCACCCGCGCCGTCATCGCGCTGCCGCGCACCGTCGCGAGGGTCTCGGGGCTCGCGCCGAAGAAGCCGTCGACGGCGAAGGTCCAGGCGTCCCGGTACCGCCGGCGCAGCACGCGCAGCGCGGCCGTGATGTCGAAGCCGGGCGGTACGTCGAGCGCCAGGTCCCGCGCGAGCACGACCTTCTCGAGGCCGCCGCCGCGGATGCGGTCGACCGCGGCCGAGACCGCCGCCTCGTACTCCGCCGCACCGAACCGGTCACCGGGAGCGGTGGGGGCGGCGCCGGGGGCGTCGGTGCGGCCCGAGCCGACGATGTCGGTGCGGAAAGCGACCCCGTCGCGGCGGCCGACGATCCGGCGGGGAACGAGGAGGCCGCTCGGACGATCGGATCCCGCGGCGAACGTGAACGCGCCGAGCGCGATCAGCCCCGTCCCGGGCAGCCCGAGGGGGTCCTCGACCCGGGCGGCCGCGGTGAGCTCCCGCCACGCGTCGGCGGCGTCCCCGATCCTTCGGGCGCCCGTCGTCACGATCCGGTGCGCGACGCCGAAGGCGAGGAGCCGGTCCTCGCCCCGGGCCCACACCGCGACGGGGGCGCCGAACTCGGCCTCCGCGGCGGCGTCCGCGCCGGCGGTGTCTGAAATCTCCCTGGTCGCAGCGGTGAATCTCCCTGCGGCCGGATGCGTCACCCGCACAGAGTACGCGCGCCTCCTCGAAGTAGACTCGCAGCGTGTCCTCGGCCGACCTCACCAAGAAGCCTGCCGACGTGGCGGCGATGTTCGACCGGGTGTCCCGTCGGTACGACGTCACGAACGCCGTGCTGTCGGGTGGCAACGCCGCGCTGTGGCGGATCGCCACCGTGCGCGCCGTCGCGCCCCGCCCGGGGGAGCGGATCCTCGACCTCGCCGCCGGCACCGGGACCTCCAGCGAGGCGCTCGCGCGCTCCGGGGCCCGCGTCGTAGCCGCCGACTTCTCCAAGGGCATGCTCGCGGTCGGCCGCGCCCGGCACCAGGACGATTCGCGCGTCGAGTTCGTCTTCGCGGACGCGCTCGCCCTGCCGTTCGGGGACGACGAGTTCGACGCCGTGACGATCTCCTTCGGCCTGCGCAACGTGGCGGATCCGCACCGGGCGCTCGCCGAGATGTACCGGGTGTCGAAGCCGGGCGCGCGGATCGTGATCTGCGAGTTCTCCAAGCCGCCGCTGGCACCGGTGCGCGCCGCCTACTTCGCGTACCTCGAGCGCGCGATGCCGCGGATCTCGAAGCTCGCCAGCTCGAACGCGCCCGCGTACGACTACCTCGGCGACTCGATCAAGGCGTGGGCGGACCAGACCACCCTCGCCGCCTGGATGCGCGAGGCCGGCTTCAAGCAGGTGAGGTACCGCAACCTGACCGGCGGCATCGTGGCGCTGCACCGCGGGGTGAAGCCGGCAGCCGGCGTCTGGGCGAGCGAGTGACCATCCGGACCCCGGTGGCACGCCGCAGCAAGTCGCTCTCCGCCCAGTTCGGCCTCACGGAGCGCCTGTTCGTCTCCGCGGGGGAGCGGATGCTCGCCGCGCGCATCGAGGAGGGCCTCGAGCAGGTCGAGGTGGGCCTGCTGCAGCGGGTCTCGTTCGACGACGCCTTCGCCGACGCGACCTCCAGGTACCTGCTCGCGGCGGGCGGCAAGCGGGTGCGCCCGCTGCTCACGCTGCTCACCGCGCAGCTCGGGGAGGGCATCACCCCGTCGGTGCTGCTCGCGGCCGAGGCGGTCGAGATCACCCACCTCGCCTCGCTGTACCACGACGACGTGATGGACGAGGCGGAGCAGCGGCGCGGCGTCCCGAGCGCGCAGACGGTGTGGGGCAACTCGGTCGCGATCCTCACGGGGGACCTGCTCTTCGCGCGCGCCAGCAAGCTGATCGCGACGATCGACGGCTCGTCCGCGATCTCCCAGACGCAGACCTTCGAGCGGCTCGTGCTCGGCCAGCTGCACGAGACGATCGGCCCCCAGCCCGGGGAGGACGCCGTCGAGCACTACCTCCAGGTGCTCCGCGACAAGACCGGGTCCCTGATCGCCGCCGCGGCGGAATGGGGCGCGACCTTCTCCCACGCTCCGGAGGAGTACCGGCAGCCGCTCGCCCGTTTCGGCGAGCGGATCGGCGTCGCCTTCCAGCTCATCGACGACGTCATCGACCTCGCCCCGCAGGACGCGCACACCGGCAAGACGGCGGGCACCGACCTGCGGGCAGGCGTGCCGACGCTGCCACTGCTCTACCTGCGCCGCCGTGCGGCCACGGACGCCGGGGCGGCCGCCCTGCTGCTCCGCATCGACGAGGGCGTCGAGCGGGCGGACGACGGCATGCTCGAAGCCGCGATCGCCGACCTCCGCACGCACGGGGTCACCGCCGACACGACGCGCGAGGCGCACCGCTGGGCCGCCGGGGCCGTCGCGGCGCTCGACCCGCTGCCGGAGGGCACCGTGAAGCGGGCGCTCGTGCGCTTCGCCGACCTGCTCGTCGACCGTTCCAGCTGACGTACCGCGGATGCGGAGCCCATCGGATCCCGCATCCGCGTCGAAAGGACTTCTCGTGACCACGCTCCGCCTCGCAGTCGTCGGTGCGGGACCCGCCGGGATCTACGCCGCCGATCTCGCCAAGAAGGCCGACCGCGGCTTCGACGTCTCCATCGACCTGTTCGAGCGCCTGCCCGCGCCGTACGGGCTCGTCCGGTACGGCGTCGCGCCGGACCACCCCCGCATCAAGGGCATCATCGGCGCGCTCCGGGAGGTGCTCGACGGGGGAGCGGTGCGCCTCTTCGGGAACGTCGAGTACGGCGTGGACATCACGCTGGACGATCTGCGCCGCCACTACCACGCGGTGATCTTCGCGACCGGCGCCATCCGGGACACGGATCTCGACATCCCCGGCATCGACCTCCCGGGCTCCTACGGCGCCGCCGACCTCGTCAGCTGGTACGACGGCCACCCCGACGTGCCGCGGGAGTGGCCGCTCGACGCCCGCGAGGTGGCGGTGATCGGCAACGGCAACGTGGCCCTCGACGTCGCGCGGATGCTCGTGAAGCACGTGCAGGACCTGATGCCCACCGAGGTGCCGCCCAACGTCGTCGAGGTGCTCGCCGCCTCACCCGTGACGGACGTGCACGTGCTCGGCCGCCGCGGCCCCGCGAACGTGAAGTTCACCCCCCTCGAGCTGCGCGAGCTCGGTGAGGTGCGCGACGTCGACATGATCGTCCACGACGAGGACTTCGCCTACGACGAGGCGGCGAAGCGGGCGATCGCGACCAACAAGCAGGTGCTCGTCATCGACCGCGTGCTGCAGGGCTGGCGCAAGCGCGAGGTGGGTGCCGCGAGCCGGCGCCTGCACTTCCACTGGTGGGCCCGCCCGGTCGAGATCCTCGGCACCGATCACGTCACGGGGATCCGCTGGGAGCGGACCGAGTCGGATGGGATGGGCGGCGCCCGCGGCACCGGGGAGTTCCGGACGCAGGAGGTCCAGGCGGTCTACCGCGCGGTCGGCTACTTCGGCTCGCCGCTGCCCGGGATCCCCTTCGACCCGGTGCACGGCGTCATCCCGAACCACGAGGGTCAGGTGCTGGGCGATGACGGCTCGCTGATGGCCGGCGTCTACGCGACCGGCTGGATCAAGCGTGGACCTGTCGGCCTCATCGGGCACACGAAGTCCGACGCGATGGAGACCGTCGACCACGTGCTCCGTGACGGCGGTCTCTGGTGGTCGCCGTCCGAGCCCGACGAGCGCTCGATCGTCGAGCTGCTCGAGTCGCGCGGCGTGCGCTACACGACCGTGGAGGGGTGGCATCTCCTCGACGCGCACGAGATCGCCCTCGGCGCTCCCGAGGGGCGCGCCCGCATCAAGGTCGTGCCCCGCGACGAGATGCTCGCCGCCTCCCTCGGCGATCCGGTCCGCTGACCGAGCGTCGACCTCGGGTCCGCTGCCGGCCTCGCTGAGGGGTCGTCAGAGCGCGACCGTGTCGTTGGTGTCCGGCCGCTCGCGTTCGCGCTCGTAGATCCAGCCGGCCGCGTCGTCGCCGCCGACCCGGACCCAGCGGCCGGGGAAGTCGACGTGGGGGTTCTCGAGGATCCGAGGAGCGTCCCCGGTGCCGGGCGCGACGTCGATGTCGTGCGTCTCCAGCTCGTCGTGCGCGGCGTCGGTGCGGAACGTGACGCGGATGCTGCGTGATGCCATGGTCGGACGGTACTGTCGGCCGCTGCCCGATGGAGGCGATACACAGCCGACGGTCAGACGAGGCGGAGGGCCGTGCGCAGCAGCTCGGCGAGGCGTTCCGGGTAGACCCGGGCGTCGGTCGCCTCGAGCTCCGCGAGGGTCCACCACCGCATCCCCGCCGTCGAGCGGTGCTCGAGCTCCGTCGGAGCGGCGGCCAGGGGCTCGAAATGCGGCACCCGGGCGGCGAAGAAGTCCTCGGTCTGCTCGACGACGGCTCCGTCGAACGGGAACACGGTCGTCCGGTGCCAGAGCGGAC
>JAICSU010000220.1 GCA_025936735.1 Amnibacterium sp. | reverse complement strand
GGTCGGCGCGGGGCGAGGGAGAGGGTCGACAACGGCACTCCTAGGGTCTGCACGCGTTACGGCCCGGCTCCGGGCCCTGAACTACACTAGAGGGCTGCTTTCCCGGAGCCCGTCGTGGGTTCCCTCCACTGGAATCGAGGTACCGCTGTGCTCGCCGTGCACGACCTCGAGATCACCGTCGGCGCGCGCCTGCTCATGTCGGGCGTCGAGTTCCGTGTCGGCGACGGCGACAAGGTCGGCCTCGTGGGCCGCAACGGTGCCGGCAAGACCACCCTCACGAAGGTGCTCGCCGGCGACGCGCAGCCGAGCGCCGGCCGCGTCGAGCGCTTCGGCGAGATCGGTTACCTGCCGCAGGATCCGCGAGCCGGCGACCCGGAGCAGCTCGCCCGCACCCGCATCCTCGACGCGCGGGGGCTCGGCACCGTGGCCCTGCAGCTCGCGGAGGCGACCGAGCAGATGGGATCCGCCGACCCGGTCGCGGCCGAGAAGGCGCTCGGCCGCTACGCGCGCCTCGAGGAGGAGTTCCTCGCCCGCGGCGGCTACGCGGCGGAGGCGGAGGCCGCGGCGATCGCGTCCAACCTCAAGCTGCCCGACCGCATCCTCGACCAGCCGCTCGCGACCCTCTCCGGCGGCCAGCGGCGCCGGATCGAGCTCGCCCGCATCCTGTTCTCCGACGCGGGCACCCTCATCCTCGACGAGCCGACGAACCACCTCGACGCGGACTCGGTCGTCTGGCTGCGCGACTTCCTGAAGACCTACAAGGGCGGCGTGATCGTGATCAGCCACGACGTCGACCTCGTCGGCGAGGTCGTCAACCGGGTCTTCTACCTGGACGCGACCCGCCAGGTGCTCGACGTCTACAACATGGGCTGGAAGGCCTACCTCAAGCAGCGCGAGACGGACGAGCAGCGCCGCAAGCGGGAGCGCGCGAACGTGGAGAAGAAGGCCTCCGCCCTCCAGCTGCAGGCCGCGAAGATGGGCGCGAAGGCGACCAAGGCCGTCGCCGCGCAGAACATGGTGCGGCGCGCGGAGCGGATGCTCTCCGGGCTCGAGGAGGTGCGGCAGACCGAGCGGGTCGCGAAGCTGCGCTTCCCGGACCCCGCGCCGTCGGGACGGACCCCGCTGATGGCGCGGGACCTCAGCAAGTCGTACGGGTCGCTCGAGATCTTCTCCGCGGTCGATCTCGCCATCGATCGGGGGTCCAAGGTCGTCGTGCTGGGCCTGAACGGTGCGGGCAAGACGACGATGCTGCGCATCCTCGCGGGCGTGGACGCGCCCGACACCGGTGCCGTCGAGCCCGGGCACGGGCTCCGCATCGGCTACTACGCGCAGGAGCACGAGACCATCGACGTCGAGCGCAGCGTGCTCGAGAACATGCTCTCGGCCGCACCGAACCTGTCGGCCACCGAGGCGCGGCGCGTGCTCGGCTCGTTCCTCTTCACCGGCGACGACGGCGACAAGCGGGCCGGTGTGCTCTCCGGCGGCGAGAAGACCCGGCTCGCTCTCGCGATGCTCGTCGTCTCGGCGGCGAACGTGCTGCTGCTCGACGAGCCGACGAACAACCTCGACCCGGCGAGCCGGGAGGAGATCCTCGGCGCGCTCGCGAACTACGCGGGAGCGGTGGTGCTGGTCAGCCACGACGAGGGCGCCGTCGAGGCCCTGAACCCCGAGCGCGTGCTGATCATGCCGGACGGCACCGAGGACCACTGGAACCCCGACTACGCGGACCTGATCAGCGTCAGCTAGCGGTCGAGCAGGGAGTCCTCCACCGCCTCGTCCGAGGGGGCGCGGACGCGGCGGCGCGCCTCCGCGCGCTCGTCCGCTTCGAGGATGTCCGGGTCGCCGGCGTCGCGGAGGCTGCGCCGCACGGACCAGCCGAGCCCGAAGAACGCGATCAGGGCGAACAGGATCCACTGGATCGCGTACGACAGGTGGGTGCCCTCGTCGTCGCCGAAGCTGGGCGGAGCGAGGGGGATCGGGTTCGTCGCCGCGGGCGGCGTCTCGCTCACCATGAGCCCGTAGGCGCCCGTGTAGGTGGGCGCGCCGACGTCCTTCGCGACCGCGCCGAGGTCGATCGAGGGGATCTCGCCGGCCGGAGCGCTGCGCCCGGGGATGGCGTGCTCGTTCGCCTGCAGCCGTGCGACGACGGTCACCGTGCCGGGCGGCGGAGCCGGGACGGTGTCGGGCCGGTCCTGCTTCGTCCCGACGTTC
Organism: Amnibacterium sp.; assembly: GCA_025936735.1. GTDB lineage: Bacteria > Actinomycetota > Actinomycetes > Actinomycetales > Microbacteriaceae > Amnibacterium. Next base: position 1,834 of record JAICSU010000220.1, on the reverse strand, counting down.
AGGAAGCCGCGGTCGATGACGAACACGTCCCCATCGGCGAGCCGCAGCGGGGTGAGCACCTCGAAACCGGGGTTGTCGCCGAGCTGGCGGTCCCGGACGAGCAGCTGGTCGTGCACGAGGTAGGTGCCGGTGACCTGCACCTGCGTCCAGCGCTGGTCCGGGGAGTAGCTGCCGAGGCCGTGCAGCACGTCGTCGAGCGGGCGGGGCTCGGCGTTGTAGTTGGCGACCACGAGCGCGTTCGCGTGCGCCGTCTCGGCCCGCCTCGCGAACTGCCACCAGGACAGCAGCGCGCAGCCGATCGCGAACGCGATCGCGAGGGCGAGCGGCTTGCGCCACCGGCCGTCCCGGGCGAGGGCCCTGAGGACCGCCAGGACCTGGTCCATCGGCTACCTCACCCCCATCGGGCGCACCTCGAGCGGGAAGTCCCGGGCGGCGAGGAAGTCCACGAGGAAGCCGCGGTGCTCGTCACACGCCAGCCACGTCTTCGTGCGGGTCCCGTCGTGGAGGCGCGGGTTGCGCCAGTCGATGCGCCAGGTCGCGGGGGCGCGGCAGCCGGCCCGCGAGCAGTCCTCCGCCGCCGTGCCGAGGGTCACTGACGGTGCTGCTCGACCGCCAGGGGCGGGGCCGCGCCGGGGCGGACGGGCTCCGCCGCCCCGCTCGATCCGACGTTGGCGAGCACCACGGCGATGTACGGCAGGATCACGGCGCCCACCCCGAATATGTACCGCCACCAGTCGGGCACGACGACGAGCGCGATGAGGCAGAGGGTGCGCACGCTCATCGTGATCGTGTACTTGCGCATGCGCTTCCTGCGATCCGCCAGCGGCGAGTTCCGGAGCGCGGTGGCGGACTGCACCTCAGGAGACCGGCGACGTCGCAGGGTCGGCGCATTGATGAGGTGGGCCACAGTGGACCCAGGCTACGCCCGCCACCGGGGCGGCATGGCGCCCCCGATAGGCTCCCGGAAGGTTCACTGGGAAGGGGTGCGCGATGACCGCACGGACCGTGCTCGTCACCGGCGGCAACCGCGGGATCGGCCGCGCGATCGCCGTCGCGTTCGCCGCCGCCGGCCACCGGGTGGCCGTGACCGCCCGCAGCGGGAGCGGCCCTGAGAGCGTGCTCACCGTGCAGGCCGACGTCACCGACGCCGCGAGCGTCGACGCCGCGTTCGCCGCGGTGGAGGCCGAGCTGGGGCCGGTCGAGGTGGTCGTGGCGAACGCCGGCATCACGCGGGACACCCTGCTGCTGCGCATGTCGGAGGAGGACTTCGACGCCGTCGTGGCGACGAACCTCGGCGGCAGCTTCCGGGTCGTGAAGCGGGCGTCCAAGGGCATGCTGCGGGCGCGGTTCGGGCGCGTGATCCTCATCTCGAGCGTCGTCGGGCTCCTCGGCTCCGCCGGCCAGGTCAACTACGCCGCCTCCAAGGCCGCCCTCGTCGGGTTCGCCCGGTCCCTCACCCGGGAGCTCGGCGGCCGCGGCATCACCGCGAACGTCGTCGCCCCCGGGTTCATCGAGACGGACATGACCGCCGCGCTGCCCGAGGAGACCCAGAAGGAGTACCGGGGCCGCATCCCCGCCGGCCGGTTCGGATCCGTCGACGAGGTCGCCGCGGCCGTGCTGTGGCTCGCGGGCGACGACGCGGGCTACATCTCCGGCGCGGTGATCCCCGTGGACGGCGGCCTCGGCATGGGCCACTGACCCCGGACGGTTGCCACATCATGCGGTCATTGCCCGCACCAGCCCGCAACAAGTGGCCACCCACGTGGGGTGGGCGGCGAGCGCCGGCCCAGGTGGGCCAACACCCGGGGGGGGTCGCCGCCCGGGAGCCCCACGT
>JAICSU010000236.1 GCA_025936735.1 Amnibacterium sp. | reverse complement strand
CGATGCGCTCGAGGAGTCCCGCCGCGCGGTCCGGCTCGAAGGAGGCCTGGATGAGGTCCGCGGCGATGTCCTTGCCGGTGCGGCCGCCGCCCGAGTCGGCGCGGTGGACGTTCTGCTCGTGGAACTCCCGGATCGCGGTCTCCGCGTCGCGGCCGGCGGGTGCCCGCATCCGGGCCATCTCCGCGGTGATCTCCTCCGCCTCCTGCGGGGTGAAGTTCCTGAGCACCGCGGCGGCGCGCTCGGTGCTCATGTTCATGAGCACGAGGGCGGCCTTCTGGACCCCCGACAGGCTGCGGACCGCGACGGGGGCGAGATCGGTGCCGATCGCGGTCACGCACCGGTCCCTTCGGACATGAGCGCACGGAGGTACTCGGCGGTGCGGTCGGGCGCGGCCTCGGCGAGCGCGTCGACGTCGGCCTGGAGGCGCTCGAAGGGCGACAGGTGCTCGTTCGAGGCCCGGGGAGCGACCGGCACGGTCTGCGGCATCGCGACGGTGGGCGCCGGAACGGTCGGGAGGCCGGCCATCGGGTTCATGCCGCCCTGGAGGCGCGGCGCCGCACCGGCGAGCACGGCGTCGAGCGGCGAGGCGGGGGGCACGACGGAGAGCTGGCCCGCGTCCACCGCGTCCTGCTCGGGCTTCTTGAACAGCTTCCGGAGCACGAGGACGAGGAGCACGAATCCGACCAGGCCACCGACGACCCAGATCGCGGCGGTGATCATCCGCGACATGTTGTCCGAGGACTGGGCCGCCTGCTGCTGGGCGAGCGCGGCCTTGGCGGACGCGGCAGCGGCGTTCGAGAACGGTGCCGCGGCGACGGTGACCGTGTCACCGCGCTTCGTGTTCACGCCGGCGGCGGCCGCAACGAGGCTCTGGATCGTGCTCGTCGGGATGTTGGCGGCCTTGGTCGCGTTCACCGCGACGGCGATCGACTGCGAGGTGAGGGTGCCCGGCGTGATCGTCTGCGTGGTGGTCGTCTGGTTGATCGCGTTGTTCTTCACGCCCTGCGCGGACGAGTAGGTGCCCGCGCCGCTGCCGGACGTCGTGCTCGTCGAGGTCGTGTCCGTGCCGAGCACGCCGGCGGCGCCGCCGGCCCCGCTGCCCTTGTAGGTCGAGGTGTTCGAGCTCTGCGAGAGGACGGGCGCACCGGAGGGGGTCGTGTACGTCTTGCTCGTCGTCGTGCCCGAGGACTGGCTGACGGTCGCGTTCACCGTGACGGTGGAGTTGCCCGGTCCGAGCAGCGCGTCGAGCTGGGCCTGGATCTTGGCCCGCGTCGCGTCCTCGTAGGTCGTCGCCTGCTCGCTCGCGCTGCCCGACGGGGATCCGCCGACCGCGGACAGGGTCTCGCCCTTCTGGTCGACGACGGAGACGTTGGTGTCCTTGAGGCCCGGGTAGGCGGCGGCGGTCAGGTGGACGATCGCCTGCACCTGGTCGGTCGTGAGCGGCGTGGCCACGTTCACGAAGACGGAGGCGGTGGGGTCCTGCTGCTTGTCGCTGAAGACGGTCTGCTGCGGGATCGCGAGCTGCACGGAGGCGTTCGCGACGCCGCTGATCGAGGAGATCGTCTTCGCGAGCTCGCCCTCGATCGCGCGCTTGTACGTGACGTTCTGCTGGAACTCGCTCGCCGTCACGCCCATGTTGTCGAGGAGGGCGTAGCCGGTCGTGCTCGAGCTCGGCAGGCCGGCGGAGGCGGCGGCGAGGCGCTCGGCGTCCACCTTGTCGGCCGGCACGAGGATCGTCGCGCCGCCGTCGGAGAGCTGGTAGTCGACCTTGTCCTTCGCCAGCTGGGCGACCACGCCGCTCGCATCCGAGGCGGACAGGCCGGTGAACAGCGGCGAGTAGGTCGGGCGGCCGAGCCAGTTCGACAGGGCGACACCGCCGAGCACGAGGATCGCGACACCGATCAGCGCGATCGTGCGCTGCGCGACGGTGAAGCCGCGCACGGTGTCGAGGAGGCGCCGCCCGGCGCCGTTCAGGTTCTTCATCAGGCCTGCATGCTCATGATCTGGTTGAAGGCGTCGATGCCCTTGTTGCGCACGGCCGTGACGAGCTCCATGGTGACCTGGGCGCGGGTCGCCGCGAGGGTCGCCTGGTGGATGTCGGTGAGGTCACCGCTCGTGACCGCCTGGATCGCGGCCGAGTTCGCAGTGTTCTGCAGGCCGGAGAGGCCGTCGACCGCGTTCGCGAGCATGCTGCCGAAACCGCCGCCGGAGGCGCCGGTCGTGGAGGACGGCGCCGCGGGGCCGGTGACGCCGGAGAGACCCGGCAGCGAGGTGAGGCCGGAGACCGAGCTGATGGGGTTCATGCGTTCCTCCCGATCTGGAGGGCGGCCTGGTAGGTCTCCTTGGCGCGGTCGACGACGTTCGCGTTCGCCTCGAAGCCGCGCTGGGCCATGATCAGGTCGCTCATCTGCTCGCCGAGGTCGATGTCCGGCATCCGGACGTATCCGGCCTTGCTCGCGACAGGGTTGGTCGGGTCGTAGACGAGCCTCCCCGTGGCGCTGCCGTGCTGGACCCCCGCGACGGTCACCCCGGTGTTGCCCGCCGACTCCTGGGCCACCAGGTACTCCGCCTGGAAGGCGTTCTGGCTCGGGTTCTTGGCGTCGTTGATGTTCGCGATGTTGTTCGAGATCGCGTTGAGCCAGGCCTGGTGCATGTTCAGCGCCGAGCCGGCGATGCCGATCGCGTCCATCAGGCGGTCTTCAGCGCGGTCGAGGTGGCGTCGAAGTCCATGTTCACGGCCTGGGCGGCGAACTGGTACATGAGCACCGTCTGCTCGTTGTTCAGCGTCTCGGAGTCGAGCGAGACGTTGTTGCCGTTCTGCACCGTGGGGGCGCTCGACGTGGTCTCACTCACGCCCGCCACACCGGATCCGGCCGCCACCGACTGGGCGAGCGCGTTCTCGAACGAGACGACCTTCGCCTTGTAGTTCGGCGTGTTGACGTTCGCGATGTTCTGCGCGATGGCCTGCTGCCGGGCGGCGAGGCCGTCGAGTGCGCTCGAGAGCGCGTTCATGGTGACCGATTGGAACACGGCGCATCCCACCTACGGGTGAATGGTGCGGCGGCCGAATCCATGGCCTGCAAGAACCCGAGCGATCCGTGCTCGGGGAATTGACGCGACACTAAGGCGCGCCGCACGCCATTGCCGGGAGGCGCGGTGCCCCCCGTTCGGGGGCCCGTGTCCCCCGAACGTCACCGACCGTTCAGAAGGGGCAGTCGTCGGCCTCGAGTCGGGTGCCGTGGGTGCGGACGCGGAGTGCGGGTCGGATGATGCGGATCGCTCCCCAGCGGGATCGCCAGATGGTGCTGCCGTCGTCGCCGACGGTGACGGTCCAATGCCCGCCTTCGTCCTTCATCTGGTGGGAGGGGCGGCAGAGGGGTTGCAGGTTGGTGTGCCGGGTGCGGCCGTCGTGCTCGAGGCGGGTGATGTGGTCCAGATCGGCCCGGTGGGCGGGCAGTCCGCAGTCGTCTCCGGTGCAGGTCGGGGTCCGCACGTGGATCAGCCTCTTCAACCCGGCCGGGATGAACCGTTCCTTCGAGTCGATGCCGATCACCGCGTCGTCGACCGGGTCTACCAGCACCCGGG
>JAICSU010000172.1 GCA_025936735.1 Amnibacterium sp. | reverse complement strand
CCGCGGGCACCTCGATCACGTGGTCGTCCGGCAGGAAGTCCAGCGTGCCGGCGTTGCGGACGTTCACCACCTGCACGTCGCCCCGATCGGCCGTGAGCGAGGCCATCAGGTCGACCGCCGCCTCGGAGTAGAAGGCGCCCCCGCGCTCGGAGAGCTCGGCCGGCTTCGTGTCCACGGACGGGTCCGCGTACTGGGCGAGCAGCCGCCGCTCGACGTCCTGCACCGCCTCGGCGCGGGTCGGCGCGCCGAGCTGCTCCTGCAGCACCTCGTCGTGGGCGTAGAAGTAGCGGAGGTAGTACGAGGGCACGGCCTCCTGCATCGACAGCAGCGCGCCCGGCAGGTGCACCTCCTCGGCGAGCTCGTCGAGCCGCGTCGCGAGCAGCCGGGGCAGCACGTCCTCAGCGGTGCCGTCCCGGCTCACCGTGACCGACCGCTCCCAGGTCAGGTGGTTGAGCCCGACGTGGCCGAGCGCGACCGCCTCCGGCGCGACGTCCAGCATCCGCGCGAACCGGCGCTGGAACCCGATCGCCACGTTGCAGAGCCCCACCGCGCGGTGCCCGGCCTCGAGCAGGGCGCGCGTGACGATGCCGACCGGATTCGTGAAGTCGATGATCCAGGCGTCCGGCTTCGCGTGCCGGCGCACGGCATCGGCGATGTCGAGCACGACCGGCACGGTGCGCAGCGCCTTCGCGAAGCCACCGGGCCCCGTCGTCTCCTGGCCGATGCAGCAGACCTCGTGCGGGAACGTCTCATCGCCGTGCCGGGCCGCCTGGCCGCCCACCCGGAGCTGCAGCAGCACGACGTCCGCGTCCTCGACGCCCGCCACGACGTCGGAGGTGTCCCGGACGACGCCAGGATGGCCGGCCCGGGCGAACATCCGCCGCGAGACACCGGCGACCAGCGCGAGCCGCTCGGGGTCGGGATCGACGAGCCACAGCTCGTCGATCGGGAGCACCTCCCGGAGCCGGGAGAACCCGTCGACGAGCTCCGGCGTGTAGGTGGACCCGCCTCCGACGACCGTGACCTTCATCCCTATCCCTTCACTCCGGAGAACTTGATGCCCTCGATGAACTGCTTCTGCGCGAAGAAGAACAGCACGATGACGGGCAGCATGACGAGCACGGTCGCCGCCATCGTGAGGTTCCACTGCACCTGGTGCACGCTGTGGAACGAGGCGAGCGCCACCGACAGGGTCCAGTTCGCCTGGTTCTCGCCCGTGTAGAGCAGCGGCCCGAAGTAGTCGTTCCACGCGTTCAGGAAGCTGAAGAGCGCCGCGGCGGCGATGCCGGGCTTGCCCATCGGCACGATGACGCGCAGCAGGATCTGCAGCTCGGACGCCCCGTCCACCCGGGCCGAGTCGGAGTACGACTGCGGGATCGTGATGAGGAACTGCCGCATCAGGAAGATGCTGAACGCGTCGCCGAAGAGGTTCGGCAGGATCAGCGGCCACAGCGTTCCGGTGAGGTGCAGGTGCGCCCAGAGCACGTAGATCGGGATCGCGATCACCTGCGGCGGCAGCAGCATCGCGACGATGACGCTGTAGAAGAGGAGGTCGCGGCCGCGCCACCGCAGCCGCGACATCGCGTAGGCGACGGGCACGCTGGAGAGCAGCATGAGCCCCGTCGAGAGCACGGCGTAGAGCAGCGAGTTGCCGAGGTAGGTCAGCAGCGGCGCGGCGCGGAACACCGCGACGTAGTTGTCCCAGCGCCACACCCGCGGCCAGAGGTCCGGGGTGAGCGCCTGCTGGTCGGTCATCACCGCGGTGAGCAGGATGAACACGAGCGGCGCGATGAAGGCGATCGCGATGGCGACCGCGACGGCGTGCAGCCCGAGCCAGGCGAGGAACCGGTTCCAGGCCACGTCGCGCGGCGGCCGGCGCCGCACGGGGACCGCCGGTCGCACGGTGGTGATCGCCACGACTACTCCTCCTCCTCGCCGATGCCGGCGCTGCGCATCCGGTTCACGAGAACGACCGTGAAGACCCCGGAGACGATGAAGAGCACGATCGCCATCGCCGACGCGTAGCCCATGTGGAACTGGTGGAACGCCTGCTCGTAGAGCCACATCGGGAAGGTGAGCGTCGAGTTGCTCGGATAGCCGAGGTTGTTGCTCGAGCCCGAGGTGTAGCTGCTGCCGGAGGCGACGGCGCCCGCCACCACGGCCTCGGTGAAGTACTGCAGGCCGGTGATGATCGAGTTGACGACCGCGAACGTGATGACGGGCGAGATGGCGGGCACCGTGATGCTGCGGAACTGCTGCCACCCGTTCGCCCCGTCGAGCGAGGCCGCCTCGTAGAGCTCGCCGGGCACGTCGAGCAGCGCGGCGAGGAAGATCACGATGATCGTGCCGGACGTCCAGAGGCCGAGCACGGCGAGCGAGGGCTTCGCCCACGCGGGGTCGTTGAACCAGAGCGGACCCTGGATCCCGAACAGGTGCAGGAACTGGTTCACCGGTCCGGTGGCCGGGTTCAGCAGGAACACGAACGCGAGCGACGCGGCGACGGGCGGGGCGAGCGCGGGCAGGTAGAAGAGGGTTCGGAAGATCCCCGCGCCGCGTTTGATGCGCACGAGCACCACGGCCGCGACCAGCCCGAAGAGGACCCGGCCGACCGTGAGGGCGACCGTGAGCCAGACCGTGTTCCCGATCGAGGTCCAGAGCAGCGGATCCGAGGTGAAGAGGAAGACGTAGTTCTTGACACCCGCGAACGTCGGGTTGTCGATCAGATCGAAGTTCGTGAACGAGTAGACGAGCGTCGCGACGGCCGGGTAGAGGAAGAAGAGCGTCAGGCCGATCAGCCACGGCGCGGTGAAGGCGAGGATCGTGAGCCGCCGCCCGCGCCCCCTCCGGCGCCGCCGGGCGGGCGGCCGGGCGACGGATGCGCCGCCCGGCCGCTTCTCGAGGACCGCCGTCATTGTCCGAGCGCGTTGTCGGCGTCGATCTGCTTCGCCGCCTGCTGCAGGCCGCCCATGAGGTCGTTCGTCCCGCCCGTCACGTACTTCAGGTCGAAGTCCTCCATCACCTTGATGTACGCGCCGCCGTTCGGGGAGGGCGGGTTGTTCTGCAGCTTGCCGCCCGCGGAGAGCGTGAGGAACGTGTCGAACTGCGGCGGGAGCTTCAGGTCCGGCGACTTCAGGGCGTCCGCCGTGGTCGGCACGTTTCCGAGCAGGTTCGCGAGCTGCACGAGCGGCTTCGTCTGCGTGCTCATGTACTTGACGAGCTCCCACGCGGCACCGGTGTTGCTCGCGCCCTTCGGGATGCCGATGATCGTCCCGGTCGTGTACGCGGTGCCGTAGTCGGCCGCATGGAACGTCGGGAAGGGCGCGGTGCCGTAGGCGAGGTCGGGGTGCTCCGCCTTGAGGAACGCGGTGCGGTACTCGCCGTCGATGATCATCGCGATCTTGCCGCTCTCGAAGTCGTTCGCGGCCGAGTACTCGTCACCGGCCTTCGCGGTGAACTGCGTGAGCTTGTCCTTGCCCATGGCGTTCGTCAGGGAGCGCTGCCAGGTGAGCATGTCCTGCCAGCCCTTGCTGGTGGCGACCGTGGACTTGCCGCTGCTGTCCTGCCACTGCGCGCCGAACTGGGGCGAGAGGGCCTGCACGGTGTTCTCGTAGAACCCCGGCGTCGGCACGTAGCCGGCGACCTTGATGCTGCCGTCGCTGTTGTACTGCGTGAGCTTCTTCGCATCCGCGGCGAGCTCGTCCATGGTCTTCGGCGGAGCGGTGATCCCCGCCTTCGCGAACATCGCCTTGTTGTAGTAGAGCCCGTACACGTCCGCGAGCAGCGGCATCGCGCACCGCTTGCCCTTGTAGGTCGTGTAGTCGCGGCTCGCCTGGGGGATCTGGGTGAGGTCGACCTTGTCCCGGCTGATGTAGCTCGAGAGGTCCTGGAAGGCCCCGGAGGAGCAGTACTGGCCGATGTCGTCGGTGCTGAACGAGATCGCGACGTCGGGCGCGGTGCCGCCCCGGATCGACTGGGTGATCTTGTCGTCGTCCTGGTTGCCGACGTTCTTGATGGTGATGTTCGGGTGCAGCTTGTGGAAGCCGTCCATCACCTCGCCGAGACCCTTCAGCTCCCGATCGGAGAAGGCGCTCCAGACGGTGAGGGTGACCTTCTGGTCGGCGGCGGGGGCGGATTGGGCGCCTCCCGACGATGCGCTGCCGACCCCGGTGCATCCGGCGAGGGTGAGCGGGACCGCGAGAACGGCGAGAACGGCTGCGGTGCGGCGCTTCATGAGCTGCTCCTGAGGGGATCGGCGGACGAGGGAAGGGAACCGGTACGGAAGGCGGAGCGCCGTGCTTCGGCGAGGGCGAGGCGGGCGGCACCGGTGAGGGCCGCGTCGGGGCCGACGGGGTACGGGCGCAGCTCGGGCAGTGCCGACGGGGTGGTCTCGAGGCGGGCGGCGAGCTCCCGGCGGATGTCGTCGCCGAGCCCCGCGGCCGCCGGCGCGCCGTAGCGGCCCCCCACCAGCAGGATCTCGGGGTCGAGCACGGCGACGATGGCCGCGAGGCCCACCGCGATGCGGCGGGCGACCTCCTCGGCCACCGCGGAGCCCGGCGCGACCGCGTCGTCCGCGCTCAGCATCCCGGCGCTCGCCGCCAGCCGCTCGAGGGTCGCGGGAGCCAGGGCGTCGGCGAGCTTCTCGACGCCGCCGCCGGTCGTGACGGGGAGGAGGTCGATCTCGCCCGCGCCCCCGGTGAAGCCCCGGACGAGCTCGCCGTCGCGGACGATCGCCCCGCCGACGCCCTCGTCGATCCAGACGAAGGCCATGCTGGGGGCGGCCAGCGCGACGCCGTCGGCGATGGCAGCGAGCGCCATCAGGTTCACGTCGTTCTCGACCTGGACCGGGACGCCGAGCGCCGCCTCGACGGCTCCCGCGACGTCGTACCCGGAGAGTGCGGGCAGCTGCGGCGCACCCCGCACGGCTCCGGAGCGCGGGTCCACCGCACCCGGCACGCCGACGACCGCGCCGAGCAGTTCGCCCGCTGAGAGCCGGGCCTCGGCGACGAGCCGGGCGACGACGCCGGCGACCGTGCCGGGCACGTCCTGGCCGTCCCATGCCGACTCCGACTCGGCCACCGTGGCGCCGTCGAGGCCCTGCAGGCGTCCCCGGACGACCTCGGGTGTGAGGTCGACCGCCACGGCGTAGCCGACGCCGGCGCGCACACGCCAGGTCTGCTTCGCCGGGCCCGGTCCGCCAGGCCGCAGCTCCGCCTTCTCGACAAGACCGGCGGCCTCGAGGCGGGTGAGCAGCTCGGCGACCCCGGGCTTGGAGAGTCCCGTCAGGGCGCTCAGCTCGGCCCGCGTGACGGTGCCCGCGTCGAGGATGAACGCCAGCGCCGACTGGTCGTTCAGCACCCGAAGGCGATGGGGGGAACCCGACATGCTCACTCCGTCGTGAATCGACTGGCAACTTTCCAGTCGGTTGACGGGACGGTAGCACGGCCGCTCGCGCACATCGATGGTCTCGGGCCGTCCATTCCTCCCCAGGCAGGTTCAGGCCGAGCGGCCTGTGGACAACGAATCCCTGGTCGCCGGGGTCTCTCGGCGGCTAGGGGCTGTCGGTGGTGGGTGTCACGATGTGCGCATGCAGGTGATGGAGCAGCTCGCGGCGGAAGCCCTCGCGCTGGCCGCCGTCGCCTGCCGACCCGCGGTGCTGGACGACTGCCGGCTGCTGGAGCAGGCCGAGGCGTGGGAGGCGCTGGGCCGGCTGGTCGATGCCCGTCGGGTCCTGCTGGCCGGTGAGGTCGCCTGGCGGTGCCGGGAGCAGATCGG
>JAICSU010000313.1 GCA_025936735.1 Amnibacterium sp. | reverse complement strand
GATCGCGGTCGCCTGCGGAGCGACGCGGCGCACCCGGGCGGCGACGGCGGCCAGCCGCTCGAAGGCGGGCGCGGGATCCTCGCCGGGCGGGGCGACCGCCATGACGCCGGCGAGCCGCAGGGTGCCGGTGGCGAGGATCCGTTCCGCGAGGGCCTCCGCGCGATCGGGCTCCGCCCCGCCGCGGCCCTCGACTCCCCCGGTGAGGTCGACCTCGAGGAAGACGGTGCCGGTCCACGCGCCGAGGGCGTCGACGAGGGCGTCCCGGTCGACGGAGTGGATGACGTCGACGTAGCGGGCGACCTGACGGGCCTTGTTCGTCTGCAGCTGCCCGATGAAGTGCCAGGTGACGTCGGGCAGCGCGGCGGCCTTGTCCCGCGCCTCCGGGTGCCTGCTCTCCCCGAAGTCCCGCACGCCGAGGGCGGCGAGCCGCTCGATCGTGTCGAGCGGCTGGAACTTCGTGACGACGACCGTCGTGATCGACGCGGGGTCGCGCCCGGCGGCGCGGGCGGCGTCGGCGATGCGCCCCCGGACGTCGGCGAGCCGCTGCTCGAGCCCGTCGTCCATTCCGTCGACGCTACCGGGAAGCACCTCAGCAGGACGATCTCGCTTCAGCAGGACGAAAGGGCGGTTCTGGTCCTGCCGAAGGGAATTCGTCCTGCCGAAGTGCTCGGCCGAAGCACCTCGGCAGGCCGTGGTTGCTTCGGCAGGCCCGTGGCGCGCCAGCAGCCTGCCGGAGCCCGAGCAGCCTGCCGAGGTGCTCGGCGGATGGCCGGGGTCAGCGGAGGAACTCGGGGATGTCCAGGTCGTCGTCCTCGTCGTCGTAGTCGGCGTCGAGGTCGGTGGTCTGCGTGAGCGTGGTGGTCTCGGCGACGAGCTGCCACTCCTGCGACCCCGTGGTGTGCTGGTCGGCGCTCGCGGCGGTCGGCGTGGAGCCGGTGCGGGGCGTCTCGACGAAGTTGCTGCGCCGGACCTCGGCGCGGCGGTCGCGGATGTTCTCGCCGTCGAACCCGGCGGCGATGACGGTGACCCGCACCTCGTCGCCGAGGGTGTCGTCGATCACGGCGCCGAAGATGATGTTCGCCTCGGGGTGCACGGCCTCCTGCACGAGCTTGGCCGCGTCGTTGATCTCGAGGATGCCGAGGTTCGATCCGCCCTGGATGGACAGGAGCACGCCGTGGGCGCCGTCGATGGACGCCTCGAGCAGCGGGGAGGCGACGGCGAGCTCCGCCGCCTTGATGGCGCGGTCGGCGCCGCGGGCGGAGCCGATGCCCATCAGGGCGCTGCCCGCTCCCTGCATGACGCTCTTCACGTCAGCGAAGTCGAGGTTGATGAGGCCCGGCGTGGTGATCAGGTCGGTGATGCCCTGCACACCCGCGAGGAGCACCTGGTCGGCGGTCTGGAAGGCCTCGACGATGGAGATGCCCCGGTCGCTGATCTCGAGCAGCCGGTCGTTCGGCACGACGATGAGGGTGTCGACCTCGTTCGCGAGCGACTGGACGCCGCGCTCCGCCTGCTGCAGGCGGCGCTTGCCCTCGAAGGAGAACGGCTTGGTGACGACGCCGATCGTCAGCGCACCGATCGACTTGGCGATGCGGGCCACGACGGGCGCACCTCCGGTACCGGTTCCGCCGCCCTCGCCCGCCGTGACGAAGACCATGTCGGCTCCGGCGAGGGCCTCCTCGATCTCCTC
>JAICSU010000059.1 GCA_025936735.1 Amnibacterium sp. | reverse complement strand
GGCGGCTACGACGAGGAGGTGCGCTGGGACTCGGCGACCCTCGAGGCGCTGCACGTCCCCTACGAACGGGCCAGGGATCGCCCGGCCGCGTTGCTCTCCGGCGGTGAGCAGAAGCGGCTGGTGCTCGAGGCGCTGCTCTCCGGCCCCGCGGAGGTGCTGCTGCTCGACGAGCCCGACAACTACCTCGACGTGCCCGGCAAGGAGTGGCTCGAGGCGGGCATCCGTGCGTCCGCGAAGACGATCCTCTTCGTCACGCACGACCGGGAGATGATCGCGCGCTGCGCGACCGCGATCGCGACCCTGGAGCGCGGGGCGGCCGGCGCGACGATCTGGGTGCATGGCGGCGACCTCGCCACCTACCGGGAGGCGCGGTCCGCCAGGAACGACCGGGCCGACGAGGTGCGCCGCCGCTGGGACGAGGAGGAGCAGAAGCTCAAGGACCTCGTGGCGATGTACAAGACGAAGGCCGCCTACAACTCGGACATGGCCAGCCGGCTGCAGGCGGCCAGGAGCCGGCTCGAGCGCTTCCGCGCCGACGGACCGCCCGCCCCCGCCCCACCGCCCGAGAAGGTCGTCATGCGCCTCGCCGGCGGGCGCACCGCGAAGCGGGCGATCACCTGCGAGCGGCTCGAGCTCGAGGGGCTGATGCGGCCGTTCTCGACCGAGATCTGGTTCGGCGACCGCATGGCGATCGTGGGCAGCAACGGGTCCGGCAAGTCGCACTTCCTGCGGCTGCTGCGGCTGACGGACGAGCACCGCGTCGGATCCGCGGATGCCCTCGAGCCGGTCCCGCACTCCGGCGTCGTGCGGCTCGGCTCGCGGGTGCGCACGGGGTACTTCGACCAGACCCACGAGCATCCGGAGTTCACCGGCCGCACGCTGCTCGACATCCTCGGGGCCGGCGGCACCGCCCGCACCGGGCTCGACCGCGCGGGCGCCTCGTCGATCCTCAACCGCTACGGCCTCGTCAAGAGCGCCGAGCAGCGGTTCGAGACCTTGTCGGGCGGGCAGCAGGCGCGGTTCCAGATCCTGCTGCTCGAGCTGGAGGGCGCCACGCTGCTGCTGCTCGACGAGCCGACCGACAACCTCGACTTCGAGTCGGCGGAAGCGCTGGAGCAGGGCCTCGCCGGCTTCGAGGGCGCCGTGCTCGCCGTCACGCACGACCGCTGGTTCGCGCGGACCTTCGACCGCTTCCTGGTGTTCCGGGAGGACGGCGCGGTCGCCGAGTCGGACACGCCGGTGTGGGACGCGGGCTTCGTGCAGCGTGCCCGCTGAACGCGTGCCTCCCGGCTGTCCTCGCCGGAGGCGGCCGTGCGTCGACAGGGCAGGACGCGAAGGAGCCGACATGGAGTACCTGATCCTCATCCGCAACAACGCCGAGACGGCCGCGGCGATCACCGGGCCCGCCCGTGAGGAGTTCGAGCGGGCGCACCAGGAGGTGCAGGCGGAGCTGACGGCGTCCGGCGAGCTGGTCGAGACCCGGATCCTCGACGACGACGAGGCGCGGGTCGTGCGCACCGGCGAGGTACCCCTCGTCACGGCCGGCCCGTACGCCGAGCTCGCGGAGTGGGTCGGCGGCTACTACCGCGTCGACTGCGCCGACCTCGACCGCGCGACGGCGATCGCCGCCCGGTTCGTCGAGGCGCGGTGGTCGCCGATCGAGGTGCGCCGGATCGACTAGGCCCCGCGGATCCGCGCGACGTGCAGGTCGGTCTGCACCAGCGCCGACCGCAGGGTGTGGCCCGTGAGGTGCTCGAAGCCGGCGCTCCAGCGGATGGCGCTCGCGATCGCCCACGTCGTCGCATCCGGCGCCTCGGCCAGCACGGCGGCGATCTCCGCGCTGCGGCGCAGGTGGTGAGCGCGCATCGCCTGAACCCGCTCGGCGAGCCCCCGGAACCGGAAGCCGTGGCCCGGCAGCACCTCGACGTCCAGCGGCTCGAGCGCGGCGAGGGACGCGAGGTGGTCGTCGATCGGATCCGTCATGCCGTGGCCGCCGAGGCCGACGCCCGGGTAGACGGTCGGCAGCACCGTGTCGCCGGTGAGGAGCACGCGCCGCTCGGCGTCGTGGAGGCAGATCGAGCCGCGGGTGTGTCCGGGTGTGTGGAGCACGTCGAGCGACCAGCCGGGGACGTCGAGGCGGTCGCCGTGCCGCACGACGAGGTCGGCGCCCGCGGGCGGTTCCTCGGCCTGCACGGACGGGTCGAGCCGGCGCAGCTCCGGCCGGCGCTCGGCGGGGACGCCCCACGCGTCGAGCCGTGCCTCGACGGTCGCCGGGTCGAGCGGGTCCGTGGTCCGCTCGGCCTGCACGTCCTGCTGCTCCGCCTCGTGGAGCACGACCCCCGCCCCGGTCGTGTCGCGGAGGAAGCCCGCGAGCCCCAGGTGGTCGGGATGCAGGTGGCTCACGACGACCTGGCGCACCGCGCCGCCGAACGCGGCCAGGGCGTCGGTGAGGAGACGCCGGTTGGCGGGCGTGTCCCACCCCGGGTCGACGACGTGCACGTCACCGCGCGAGTCGCGGATCAGCGCGGTGAGGGTCGAGCCGACGACCGCGGCTGCGGTGATCGGCACGGCGAGCAGGAGGAGGTCGTCCGCGACGGGATCGGGTCCGGGGGCGCGGCCCTCGGCTGCGGCCTCCGCCCAGGAGACGTTGCTGGGGGCGATCGGAGGCATCCCGTCGACCGTATCGGGCCGCGGCACCCGGCCCGGCGGACGAGCCCCGCGCTCCCTGCACGAACGACGGAGTTCTCGCATCCGGAGGGCCCGAAACCGCCCCCTGACCGGATGCGGGCCGAAAAACTCCGTCGTTCGTGCGGCCGTCGCCGTACGCTCGCGCCGTGCACCCCGATCGCTTCTACGACCTGATCGAGTCCGCACGGGCCGGATCCGCCCCATCCGACCCGTCCGCCGACTCGGAGGAGCTCGCCGCGCTGCTGCGCGCGCTCGACGACGAGGACCTGCTCGGCTTCGTCCGCACCTTCGAGGCGGAGCTCGCCCGGCTGAACCAGTGGGCCGTCTGGGCCGCCGGCTACGTGGCGGCGGGCGGGATGAGCGACGACGGCTTCCACTACTTTCGGGCGTGGCTGATCGGCAAGGGGCGCGACGCCGTGGAGACGGCGCTGACCGAGCCGGATGCACTCGCGGACTTCCTCGACGGCAGCGAGCTCGAGAACGAGGAGCTCGAGTACGTGGCCTTCGACCTGCTCGCCGAGCGCGACCTGGAGCGCGAGCTCGACGAGGACGACCGCTCCCGGGAGGGCGAGCCGGACGGCGTGCCGTTCGACGAGGACACCGTCGCCCGGTCGTTCCCGCGCATCGCCGCCGCCGTCGCCTGACGCCCGGCCGCACCCCTCACTCCGCCTGCGTCGCGCCACGTCACCGAGCGGCGGGCGCTCGGGGCCGCGGGTACCGTCGAGGGATGGCTGATCACGAGTACGGCTTCCGCACGCGCGCCATCCACGCGGGCAACATCCCCGACCCCGTGACCGGCGCCCGTGCCGTGCCGATCTACCAGACGAGCGCGTTCGTCTTCGACGACACCGAGGACGCCGCCGCGCGCTTCGCCCTGCAGAAGTACGGCACCGTCTACAGCCGCCTCGCGAATCCGACGGTCGCTGCGTTCGAGGAGCGGATCGCGAGCCTCGAGGGGGCCCTCGGGGCGGTCGCGACCGCATCCGGGCTGGGCGCGCAGTACATCGCGTTCGCGGCGCTCGCCGGAGCGGGCGACCACATCGTCGCCTCGGCGCAGCTCTACGGCGGATCGGTCACGCAGCTCGACGTCGCGCTGCGGCGGTTCGGGGTCGAGACGACGTTCGTGCACTCCTCGGATCCGGCCGACTACGCCGCGGCGATCACCGACCGCACGAAGGTGGTCTTCGCGGAGAGCGTCGCGAACCCGTCCGGCGACGTCGCCGACGTCGAGGGCCTCGCCGACGTCGCGCACGCGGCCGGTGTGCCGTTGATGATCGACGCGACGGTCGCCACGCCCTACCTCTCCCGCCCGATGGAGTGGGGCGCGGACCTCGTCGTGCACTCCGCGACGAAGTTCCTGGGCGGACACGGCACCACGCTCGGCGGCGTCGTGTCCGAGTCGGGCCGCTTCGACTGGCACAGCGCACGCTTCCCGCTGTTCAGCGCGCCCGTCCCGACCTACGGCGGCCTCGAGTGGTCGGGCAACTTCGGCGAGTTCGCCTTCCTCACCCGCCTCCGCGCCGAGCAGCTCCGCGACATCGGCCCCGCGCTCGCCCCGCATTCCGCCTTCCTGCTCATGCAGGGCGTGGAGACGCTGCCGTTCCGGATGCAGGCGCACGTCGACAACGCCCGGGTCGTCGCGGAGTGGCTGGCGCAGGACGACAGGGTCGAGATCGTGCACTGGGCGGGCCTGCCCGACCATCCCGCTCATGAGCGGGCGGCGAAGTACCTGCCGAAGGGCGCCGGATCCGTCTTCGGCTTCGAGGTGAAGGGCGGCCGCGCCGCCGGGCAGCGGTTCATCGAGGCGGTGAACCTCGCGAGCCATCTCGCGAACATCGGCGACGCGAAGACGCTCGTGATCCATCCGGCGTCGACGACCCACGCCCAGCTCAGCGCTCAGCAGCTGCTCGACGCCGGCGTGCAGCCGGGCCTCGTGCGGATGAGCGTCGGCATCGAGGACGTGGAGGACATCCTCCGGGACCTCGACCAGGCGCTCGACGCCGCCGTCTCGGAGCGCGACAGCGCCGGCAAGGCGAGCTCAACGGAGCAGGCGGCATGAGCGACACGACCATCCCCGACACCGGCGCGCCGGGCACGCCGACCCGGTCGGCGCGCACCTGGCAGGGCCCGGACGCCCGCAGCCGACTCCGCATCCTTCGGCAGGCGAGGAGCGTCGCGATCGTCGGCGCGAGCCCGAACCCGGCCCGGTCGAGCTACTTCGTGGCGACCTACCTGACCTCGTCCACCCCGTACCGGGTCTACTTCGTGAACCCGAGGGCCACGGAGATCCTCGGGCAGCCGGTCTACCCCGACCTCGCCTCGCTGCCGGAGGTGCCGGACATCGTGGACGTCTTCCGGAAGGGCAGCGACATCCCGTCCGTGGTCGACGACGTGCTCGCCGTCGGCGCGAAGACGATCTGGGTGCAGCTCGGCATCTGGAACGAGGATGCGGCCCGCTACGCCGAGAGCAAGGGGCTCACCGTCGTGATGGACCGCTGCATCAAGATCGAGCACGCCCGCTTCCACGGCGGCCTGCACCTGATGGGCTTCGACACGGGCCAGATCACGGCCCGCAAGACGATCCGGTAGCGCCCCGTCGCGACCGACCGTTGCCACTTCTTGCGGCTTCGGCGCCCCCAAAACCGCAGAAAGTGGCAACGGTCGGGGAGGGCGGGGGCGTCCTCGGCACGCCGAGCGACCATCCACGGTTCCCCTGGTCAACCGCCAGGCGCTGTCGGACCCCCGTGATGCACTTCTCGCATGGAAGCAGGGGCGAGCACGCGAACGGCGCTCGCCGCCGCGCTCGACGCGATGCCCCGCTTCCGCGCCTGCACCGACGACGAGCTCGTGGCGGAAGCCGAGGCATGGGAGGCGATGGGGCGCCTGGTCGACGCCCGCCGCGTCGCGGCCGCCGCCGAGATCGAGCTGCGATCCGCTCCGGCCCGGGGCGAGCAGGGCCTCGCGTTCGGCCGGGGTCGCAGGGACGGGGCGGATGCGCTCGCCGAGGTCGCCCGGGTCGGCCTGCGCGAGGCGAAGCGACGCATCGCGATCGGGACGGCCCTTCACCCACGGCTCTCGATCAGCGGTGAGGAGCTGCCCGGCCGCTATCCCCAGGTCGCCGCCGCCGTGCAGGCCGGGGAGGTGGGGCTCGAGGCGGCCCGGATCATCGTCGAGACCCTGCAGTCGGTCCGCCGCCGCGCCGATCCGGAGCAGCTCACGGCCGCCGAGTCCGCCCTCGCCGAGATCGCGTGCGAGGTCGGGCCCGAGCTGCTGCGCGTCCACGCCGAGGCGTGGCGGGCCTACCTCGACCCCGACGGCGCCGAGCCCGACGAGGACGAGCGCTACCGCAAGCGGTCGTTCCGCCTCGGACGTGAGGGACTCGACGGGATGACGCCGTTCCGCGGCCTCGCGCCGGCCGAGGACGCCGCGGTGATCCGGGCAGCGCTGCACGGGGTCCGCCGCGGCGTCCAGTGGCAGCGCGACGACGTCGAGGAGGCCGAGGACCTCGAGCCGGGCTGGCACGAGGCCGACGGCGACCACCGGACCAAGGCGCAGTTCGACTTCGACACCGTGATGGCGCTGCTCAGGGCTGGGATGTCCGCCTCCGAGGACCCGAAGGCCGGACCGACCAGGCCCGGCCACGAGGTGATCGTCGAGACGTCGCTCGCCGATCTCGACGCGCGGCGCGGGCACGGCACCCTCGACGGTGTGACCGGCAGGCTCTCGATCCCGTCGGTCGAACGGCTCGCGTGCGGAGGCGGAATCCGGCTGCTCGTCACGGGCGACCAGGGCGAGCCGCTCGTGCTCGGTCACGCCGACCGGCTCTTCTCGGCCGCCCAGCGGAAGGTTCTCGTCGCTCGGTTCGGCGGCTGCGCCTATCCGGGCTGCACCGCGCCCGCCGCCTGGACCGAGTCCCACCACGTGCGCTGGTGGAAGCGCGATCACGGCGAGACCGACGTCGACAACGGCGTGCTCCTGTGCTCGTTCCACCACCATCTCGTGCACTCGAGCGCCTTCCGGTGGGAGATCCGGATGCACGAGGGCTTCCCGTATCTCGTCCCGAAGCGCTGGCAGGGGCCGCCGGAACCACGGCACCGGATGCAGAGCCGGCCGCGGGGCGCGCCGCCGACGCAGGCGACGGCGGCCTGAGCCGCGCAGGACGAATCGGGTTGGCGCCACAGATCGGTAGGCGCCCGGCGGACAGGCCGAGCCGTCGACCTAGGTCGTGCGCAGGACGGACATCGTCGTCGCGCCCCACGCACGACTGGGGTCGATGCTTCCCGAGGAGCCATCGCGGGCCCATGCCCCGTACTGGGGCTCGACCGCCCCGCGATGGGCACCTCGGCGATCGCCCGGGCCGGTGGTGCAAGGCTGGGACGGTGCGCCTGCTCCTCGTCCGCCACGGTCAGATCCCGCCGAACGTGCTCGGCATCCTCGACACGGACGAGCCGGGGCCGTCGCTGACCGACCTCGGCCGCGAGCAGGCCCGCGCCCTCGTCACGACCCTCGCGGACGAGCCGCTGGAGGCCCTGTGGGCGTCGTCGCTCATCCGCACGCAGGAGACGCTGGCGCCGACAGCGGACGCGCGGAGCCTGCCCATCGACGTGCTGCCCGGGCTGCGCGAGGTGCGGGCGGGGTCCCTCGAGGGCGAGCGGACCCACGAGGCGCACCGCGCCTACATGGGCACGATCTTCGCCTGGGCGACGGGCGACCGCGACCGGCGGATGCCGGGCGGTGAGTCGGGCCACGAGTTCTTCGAACGGTTCGAGGGCGCCCTCGCGGAGATCGCGGCGACCGGCGTGGAGGACGCCGTCGTGGCCAGCCACGGCGCGGCGATCCGCTGCTGGTCGGCGACCGTCGAGGGCGCCGACCAGGACTTCCTGGCCTCGCATCCCCTGCCGAACACGGCGATCGTCGCCGTCGAGGGCGGTCCGGGCGCGTGGCGGATGCGGGCCTGGCGGGAGGCGCCCATCGGGCAGCCGGTGCCGCCGCCCGACCCGGACGCCGACCCGACGGGCGCGGGAGCCTGAGCCCTCACCCGGGCGGCGAGAGCTCCATCCGCACCACCAGCCGCCGCAGGGTCGGGTGGGCGACCTCCACGAACCCCTCCCGGGCGAACTGGCTCGCCGTGCCGACGTGGGTCTCGCCCCAGGGCACGTCGACGCCCACCTCGGTGAGCATCGGGTAGCCCTCGAGGGCGCGGGCCCCGCGGTCGCGCGCATACTCGACCGCGGCGTGGAGCATCGCGCTGCTCACGCCCCGCCTCCGGAAACCCGCGCGGGTGACGAAGCAGGTGATGGACCAGACGCCCGGATCGGCGAGGTCCTCGCCACGCTCCTTCAGCGCGAGCCGCTGGCGCTTCAGGTACGGGTAGGCGACCCGCGGCTCGACCGCCACCCAGCCGACGGGTTCGCCATCGAGGTAGCCGACGAGGCCCGCCGCCGTCTCCGCAGCCGGGTCGCCCCAGTCGGTCTCCATCCGGAAGCGGGCGCGCAGCTCCTCCGGAGGCGCCTCCCAGTGCACCCGGCCCGGCACCTTGAACCGCTGGCAGGAGCAGGCGGCGGGGCCGCCGCGGATCCCGAACACGGCCTGCACGTCGGCCCAGGACGCCTCGTTGCCCGGCAGGACGACGAGGTCGGGGAGCACGGGCGTCATCGGGCGAGCGTGGCAGGCGCCGACGGGGGAGGTCAACGCGTCACCGGCGAGGATGGAGGCCGAGACGAAGGAGCACCGATGCCCGACCATCCCCTCGACATCACGACCCGAGCCGTCACGGCGGGCCGCCCCGCGGCGGTCCCGGATGCGCCCCTGAACGTGCCGGTCACCCTCGCGTCGACGTACATCGCGGGCGGGGAGGCGGAGTACGGGCGCTACGCGAACCCGTCGTGGACCGCGTTCGAGGACGCGCTCGGCGATCTGGAGGGCGGCCGCTGCCTCGCCTTCGCGTCCGGGATGGCGGCCATCGCCGCCGTGCTCGACCTGCTGCCGGCCGGCGGCCGCGTGGTCGCGCCGCGCCACTCCTACACGGGCACGATCGGGCAGCTGCACGACTCCGCCGAGCGGGGGCGGCTCTCGGTCGACCTCGTCGACATCACCGACATCGCCGCGGTGACCGCCGCCACCGAGGGCGCGGCGTGCATCTGGATCGAGTCGCCGACGAACCCGGCGCTCGAGGTCGCGGACCTCCCCGCCATCGCGGAGGCCGGGCGCGCCGCGGGCGCGCTCGTCGTCGTCGACAACACGTTCGCGACACCGCTGGCGCAGCGGCCGCTCGAGCTGGGCGCCGACGTCGTCGTGCACGCGGCGACGAAGGCGATCGCCGGCCACAGCGACGTGCTGATGGGCGCGGCCGTCGTGGCCGACGACGGCCGGTACGAGGCGCTGCTCGGCATCCGCTCGCTGCGGGGAGCGATCCCCGCGCCCCTCGAGGCGTTCCTCGCCCTCCGCGGCCTCCGCACCCTGCCGGTGCGCTTCGAGCGGGCGCAGGCGACCGCGCAGGCGCTGGTGGAGCGGCTCCGCGCCCATCCGGCGATCGGGGAGGTGCGCTACCCCGGCTTCGGCGGGATCGTCTCCATCGTGCTCGCGGACGCCGCGGCCGCGGACCGGTTCATCGGCGCCCTGACGCTCTGGCGGCACGCGACGAGCCTCGGCGGCGTCGAGTCCACGCTCGAGCGCCGACGCCGCTGGCCCGCGGAGGCGCCGACGATCCCCGAAGGTCTCGTGCGGCTGTCGGTCGGGCTCGAGCACCCCGACGACCTCTGGGCGGACCTGGCGGCGGCCCTCCCCTGACATCCGCACGCCTTCGGGACGTCTGCACGGCGGCGACCGCGTGCGGATGTCCCGAAGGCGTGCAGACGGCGGGGTTCAGGCGAGCAGGGCGCGGAGGTCGTCGGCGGTCAGGGTCGACGCGAAGAGCTCGTCGTCGTCGAGCACCGCGTCGAAGACGGCCGCCTTGCGGGCCTTCAGCGCCATCACCTTCTCCTCGATGGTGCCGGCGGCGACGAGGCGGTAGACGAGCACCGGCTTGTCCTGGCCGATCCGGTGGGCGCGGTCGATCGCCTGCTCCTCCGCGGCGGGGTTCCACCACGGGTCGAGCAGGAAGACGTAGTCCGCCTCGACGAGGTTCAGGCCGAACCCGCCCGCCTTCAGGCTGATCAGGAAGACCTGCGCGTCGCCCTCGCGGAAGTCCCGGATCGCGGCGTCGCGGTCCCGCGTCGATCCGTCGAGGTAGGCCGTGCGGACGCCCGCCGCGGCGAGGCGCGCCTCCACGATCCGCAGGTAGGAGGTGAAGCTGCTGAAGACGAGCGCCTTGTGTCCCTCGGCGAGGACGTCCTCGAGCTGCTCGAGCAGCGCGTCCTGCTTGGTGCCCGGCGTGTCCGCGTACTGCTCGCCGAGGAGAGCCGGGTCGAGCGCGAGCAGCCGCAGCAGCGTGATCGAGCGGAAGACGATGAAGCGGTTGCGGTCGAGGTCCTCGAGCAGGCCGAACAGCTTGCGGCGCTCCCGCTGCAGCCAGACGTCGTACAGCGCCCGGTGCGCGGGAGCCAGGTCGACCGTGATCACCTGCTCCTGCTTCGGCGGCAGGTCGGCGGCGACCTGCTCCTTCGTGCGCCGCAGCAGGAACGGGCGGATGCGGCGCCGCAGCCGGGCGAGCCGCTCCGCGCGGAGGCCCGCCGACACGGCCGGCCCGGCGCCCGCACCGGCACCCGCCGTGATGCCGGCGGCGGGCTGCTCGATGGGCCGCACGTACTCCTCCGCGAAGCGGCGGGCCGAGGGGAAGAGTCCGGGCGCGACGACGTCGAAGATCGCGCGCAGCTCCGTGAGCGAGTTCTCGAGGGGCGTGCCGGTGACGGCCAGCTTGACGGGGGCCTCGAGGTCGCGGACGACCTCGTGGATCCGCGAGCCGGCGTTCTTCACCGTCTGTGCCTCGTCCAGCACGAGCGCGCCCCAGCCGTCGGCGCGGGCCGCCGCCTGGTACGCCTCGGCGTCGAGCCGGAGCAGGGCGTAGCTCGTCACCACGACGTCCGCGCCCTCGGCGAGCTCCGCCACGGCCGGCCCGCGCCCCTCCGTCGCCGGCACGGTGCGCACGACGAGCCCCGGGGTGAAGCGCGCGGCCTCCGCGGCCCAGTTCGAGACGACGGACGTCGGCGCGACGACGAGGAACGGCGGATGCGGTCCTGGCGTGCGCTCGCGCACGTGCTGCGCCAGCGCGAGGACCTGCAGGGTCTTGCCGAGGCCCATGTCGTCCGCGAGCACGCCACCGAGCCGGTTGCGGTGCAGGAAGGCGAGCCACGCGAGCCCCTCGGCCTGGTACGGGCGCAGCTCCGCGCGCAGGCCGGCCGGCGGGTCGACGGGCGTCGGCGCGGTGCGTGCCTCCGCCAGCAGCCGCCGCCACTCGACGGCGGGCTCCGACCGGTCGGCGAGGTCCTCGAACTCGCTCCACAGCTCGGTGCGGTAGCGGCTGATCGAGGGCCGCGTCTCCCACTCCGGGAGGTCCATCGCCTCCTCGAGCAGCGCCTTCAGCTCGCCGAAGGCGGGATGCGTGAGGGAGAGGTGCCGTCCGTCGGCGAGCAGGATGCGGCGCCGGTTCGACGCGAGCGCCCGGAACAGCTGGGCGAACGGCACGCGCCGGCCGTCGACGGTGACGATCACGCCGAGGTCGAACCAGTCCTGCCGCTCGGTGGGCACCGCGGTGATCGCGAGGCTGGGGGGCCCGGTGAGCTCCCGATAGTCGGGGCGTGCCCCGGTCGTCTGCACCCGCACGCCGGGCAGGCGTTCGAGCGCGGGCAGCAGCTCGCCGGCGGCATCCGCCGCGTCGAGTCCCTGCAGCACGACCGCGTCCGGGACGGCGCCCGGCCCGTCGTCGTCCAGCCACGCGTCGGGCACCGTGCCGGGCGGCAGCACGTCGCGGAGCGCCGGCGGGCGGGCCCGCACCGCCTCCCACGCCCAGGAGAGCCGCAGCACGTGGCCGGGTGCGAACGCCGCGGTGACGACGAGGCGGGGCGGAGCGGGCGGCGGCAGCGGGGCGGAGCCGTCGCTGCTGACCACGTCGATGCGCTCCCGCAGGGCGGGGACGGTCGTGCCGAGGAACTCGGCCGCGTCGCGCTCCGGCACCGCGACCGGGTCGGATCCGAGGCTCGCGAGCAGCGCGAGCGCCTGCGGGTCGAGGGGCTCGGGCATCGGGGCGAGCAGCAGGTCGCCCGGGTCGGCGGGGTCGAAGGCGTAGACCCCGTGGGTGCCGAGGGCGCGGGCGCGCGGGAGGGCCACCGGCACGTCGTCGACCGAGAGGCGCGCAGCGGCGACGAGCGCGCCGTCGGTCCGCCGCACGTCGAGCTCGACGGTCCCGCTGCGCCCCACCCGCACCGAGCCGCGCGCCGCGCCGGGCACGAAGGCGATGCCCGCGGCGGCCGCCTGGTCGAGCAGCCCCCACAGCAGCGGGTTGCCGAAGCCGTCGAGCACCGCCCACTCGGGGTCCTGGCCCACGGCCGGCGGCACGGCGGCACGGTGCAGCGCGCCGAAGTCGCGGAACCACGCCTGCTGCTCCGGGTCGAGCTGGAGGCGATGCTGCTGGTGGGGCAGGCTCGACCACGTGACGCCTCCGGCGGTCCAGCCCTTCGCGGTGCGCAGCACGGGTCGCACGCCGAGACGGACGTCGGCGGCGAGGGCGGGGCTGTTCCTCTTCAGCGCCTCGGACGTGGGGCCGTTCCAGCGACCGGAGGTGCGGGGCAGCACCCGGCGCAGCTGGAACCGGAGCCCGAGCGCGGTGCGCGCCGCCGCGGGAGGGGTGCCGGGCTCGGCGGCCCGCAGGTAGCCGGCGAGCGCGTCGCGCCAGACGGGCCGTCCGCCCGGCCCCGTCTCGTCGCTCACCGATCGATGCTGTCACGGGGATCGGACGTGCCCGCCCCGCCGGGGCCCGCGGTCACGGCCGACGCCCACCCTGCAGCGCGATGATCGCGGGGCTGGATTCCGTCCGGCGCCCGGATCAGGAAGGGGAACGACATGGCCGACTTCGGCGACATGGCGAAGAACGCGCTGAACAGCGAGCAGGGCGAGAACATGAGCGACCAGGCGCTCGACAAGGCCGGCGATGCGGCCGGCGACGCGACCGGTGGCCGCTTCGACGAGCAGATCGACAAGGGCAAGGACGCCGCGGACGAGCGCCTCGGGCAGTAGCCGGCCCACGGTCCGTGCCCCCCCTCGCCGGGGGGGCGGCACGGACCGCCGCGCGCGCCCCCGGAGCACACTGGGGGCATGAAGGACCACGTGGCCCCCCCCACCCCCACCATCGCC
>JAICSU010000232.1 GCA_025936735.1 Amnibacterium sp. | reverse complement strand
GCCGGAGGCTGACCGCAGCCGGACGACGTAGGCGCCGGGGCGCAGGCGGCCGCGGTGGATCCGGTTGCGGCCCGGGTGGCTGCGGTGACGGATCCGGAGCGCCACCTTGTGGCCGCGGGTGACGACGAGCAGGACGGTGCGGTGGCGCGTGTCGCGGTAGGTGACGACGAAGCCGCGGCGGGCGCGCCGGAGCCTCAGGTGCGTGATGCGGGCCCGCGGGGTGCGGTGGGTTGCCGCCGTCGCGGTGACGGCTGCCGCCGGCCGGGTCGCGGCGGGCGCCGCGGACTGCGGCGTCGGGGTGGGTGTGGGCGTCGGGCTCGGCGTCGGCGTGGCCGCGGTCTGCGCGGGCGTCGCCGCGGTGAACCGGCTCGTGGCGCCGTAGACGGTGCCGGCCGAGTTGGTGGCCGCGACGCGGAACCAGTAGTCGGTGCCGGGCGTCAGGCCATCGATCGCCTCGGTGACCGAGTGGTAGGCATTGTCCCCCGGGAGCGAGCGGGCGGGCGTCTCGCGGCCGAGCGCGCTCGTCGCCCCCCACTGGAAGCGGTACGTCGTCGGCCCGCCGCCGGGGCGGACCGTCGCGGCCAGCGCCGTGCCGGTCCCGGCGTTCCCCAGCGCGCCCATCGTCTCCACGTCGGGCTCCCCCGGCGACGCGTCCTGGGTGGTGAACGTCGCGTCCGGGGTGTAGACCGCTCCCGCGGGCGTCATCGCCATCAGCCGGTAGTGGTACGTCGTGCCGGGCGCGAGGCCGAGCACGGTCGCGTCGACGTCGAATCCGTCGCCGGCGTCGCCCTCGGAGGCCTGCTTCGTGTAGGAGCCGTACGCCGTCGTCGGCCCGTATTCGAAGCGGTCCGTCCAGTGGTCGGCGTTCGGGACGACGTGCCCTCGCAGCTGCACGCTGAACTGCTCGACGTACGCCGGGTCGCTCAGCGCGGCCGTCGCCGGCGTCCCGCTGGGCGCCGGCGGCGCGGCCTGCAGGCCGAACGTGAACAACCGTCCGCCCCCGGGGGCGTACAGGTTCAGGCCGTCCGGGCTGACCGTCACCCGCTGCGCGTTCACGGCGGCGAACGGCGCGTACGAGCACGCCGGCGAGGGCGAGGAGCCGACGCAACTCGCGAACGACAGCGCCCCGTCGGGCCCGAGCGCGAAGTGCGTGATCGTGCCGTCGACGATCGCCGAGGTGTACAGGTCGGTTCCGGCCGGATCGACCGCCAGCGAGCGCGGGTAGCGCAGCGCGAACGTCCCGCTGGGCAGCCCCGGGCACCCGGAGGGTCCGTCACCGACGCAGTCCGCGAACCGCAGCGCCCCACCGGCGCCCACCCGGAAGTGGGTCACCGCATCGGTGCCCTCGAGCTCGTCCAGCCCGCCCGTCCCGCCGCTGACGTACACGTCGCGTCCGTCCGGGCTGACCGCCAGCCCAAGCGGTCCGGCCGTGGAATCCACGCCCGCGGGCAGCGGTGTGCACGGCACGTCATTCACCGGGATGTCGGTGCCGACGCAATCGGCGTAGCGCAGGCTGCCGTCGCCTGCCCGGGTGAAGTGGACGACCTTGCTGGGCCACAGGACGGTGTCGTAGCCGTCGGTCACGTACACGTCGCCCCCGCCCGGGGA
Organism: Amnibacterium sp.; assembly: GCA_025936735.1. GTDB lineage: Bacteria > Actinomycetota > Actinomycetes > Actinomycetales > Microbacteriaceae > Amnibacterium. Next base: position 2,125 of record JAICSU010000232.1, on the reverse strand, counting down.
GACCGCGATCGCATGCGGCTCGTCGAGATATGCGCTCGGGCCCTGGCAGTCCGCACCGCCGGCGCACCCGGCCGCGCTGAGCGAGCCGTCTGCCGCCCGCCGGAAGTCCACCACCCGGTACTCGGCCGCCACGTACACATCGCGCCCATCGGGGCTGACCGCCAGATCCGACGGCTGGTCGAAGCCCAGCGTCGGCGTGCACTCCGACCGCGTCCCGAGGCACCCCGCGAACGTCGCCGTCCCATCGCCGGCCAGCCGGTAGTCGGCCAGCGCCGTCCCGTTGTCGTCCTCCGCGACCACGTAGAGGTCACGCCCGTCCGGCGAGACCGCGAGGTCCCGCGCCCCCGGAACCGTGCCCACGGCGCTCGGAGCGAGCGAGCCGTCCGCCCCGCGCGCATAGCTGACGAGCGCGTCGGACTCGACCGACACGCCATACGCGTACGAGCCGGAGATCACGACATGGTGCAGCCCGTCCGGCGCCGCCGCCGAGCTCAGCAGAACCGGGAACGCACTCGCGCGCGCGGGCGCGGCAAGCACGAGACAGGCGAGCAACCCCAGACCCAGCGCGCGGAGCACGGCGGGAACGTACCCGCCGGGCCGCGCCATAGTCATGTATTCCTGTCCGTTGGAGGACGACGGACTCTCATCCGGATGCCACATCGCCACCGCGTCGCGCCACGAAATCAATGGCACTCGCGATGCCGCCACACGTCCCATCCCGCTTGGTGGTCGCCGACCCGGTCACGCCCGCTGTCATCAGAACGCCGGACCGCCGCCGTCCATCAGTCATCCCCACCACAACACTCGTACATCAGCTGAGCCGCGGGTCGATGATCCGAGCGCGCGTCGCACGACCCTTGACGGCGAGCTCGATGACGCGGCGCGGGCCATGTGTGGGAGCGTGTCGACGCCGACGCCCGCGGTATCGCGACCAAAGCGCGAGAGCTCGACAGAGAGGGAGGTCCGGGATGAAGGCGATTGTGGTGACGGACGAGGCCGCGGGAACCGCTGGGATGAAGCTCGTGGAGCGGCCCGATCCGCCGGCAGCGATCAACGACGTCATCGTGCAGGTTCATGCGTCGGGTTTCGTCCCGACCGAGATGGAGTGGCCGTCGACGTGGAAGGATCGGCTCGGCCGCGACCGGACACCCTCGATCCCCGGGCACGAGCTGGCCGGAGTGGTCACCGCCCTCGGGTACGGCACAACGGGGGTCTCGGTGGGACAGCGGGTGCTCGGCCTCGCGGACTGGCATCGCGACGGCACCCTGGCGGAGTACGTCGCGATCGAGGCACGCAACCTCGCGCCGCTGCCGGGCGACGTCGACTTCACCGTGGGCGCGAGCCTCCCGATCTCGGGCCTCACCGCCTGGCAGGGACTGTTCGACCACGGCCGCCTCAAGGCGGGGCAGAGCGTCCTCGCGCACGGCGCGGCCGGCGCAGTCGGGACGATGGTCACGCAGCTCGCACGCGAGGCCGGCGCCTACATCATCGGCACCGGCCGGGCCGCCGACCGCCAGAAGGCGCTCGACTTCGGCGCGAACGAGTTCGTCGACCTCGCCAACGACGCCCTGGAGGACGTCGGCGGCGTCGATCTGGCGTTCGACGTCATCGGCGGAGACATCCAGAAGCGGTCCGCAAGCCTGATCCGGCCCGGTGGAACCCTGGTGACCGTCGTCGGGCCGCCCGAGGCGCGACCCGCCGACGGCCTGGCCATCGACTTCGTCGTCGAGTCCGATCGGGGCCAGCTGAGCGAGATCGTGCAGCGGGTCCGGGACGGACGGCTGCGGACCAACATCGGCACCGTCGCGACGCTCGACGACGCCGTGGCCGCCCTCAACCCGACCGAGCGCCTCAAAGGGAAGTCGATCATCCGCCTTCGCCCATGAGGACTCGGGGACACCAAGCCGATCCGCGCGCCTTCACAATGGCTTCGGGACTCCCGAAAGTGGCGCAGTTTTCGGTTCCCCATCTTGAGGTCGGCAGCCACTTGCCGCCGCGCCGAAATCGCGGGCGGTTCACGGTGTCGTGGTGGAGAGCGTCATCGTCAGGCTCTTGCTGTAGGCGCCCGTGCGCAGCGCTTGCGTCGGGCCGATGTGCTGGCGGAACGCGATCGCGACGATGCCAT
>JAICSU010000223.1 GCA_025936735.1 Amnibacterium sp. | reverse complement strand
CCGTTCAGGATCGCGCCCATCGCGTGCTCGCGGATGCCGAAGTGCAGCACGCGGCCGTAGGGGCTCGCCTTCCACATCTTGGTGCCGCGGTCGGGCGGGAGGAACGAGTCGGCGCCCTCGATCGTCGTGTTGTTCGACTCGGCGAGGTCCGCCGATCCGCCCCAGAGCTCGGGCACGTGCGGGGCGACCGCGTTGATCACCTTGCCGGAGGCGACGCGGGTCGAGACGGCCTTGCCGGCGGGGAAGGTCGGCAGGTCGACGAAGGCGTCGTCGGGCAGGCGGTCGTCGAGGATGCGGTCGAGGAGCTGCTTGCGCTCCGGGTTCTGCTCCGCCCACTGCTCCAGCTGCTCGCCCCAGTCGCGGTGCTGCGCCTGGCCGCGGTCGACGGCCTTCCGGGTGTGCTCGAGGACCTCGGGGTCGACGTCGAAGCTCTTCTCCGGGTCGAAGCCGACCGCGCGCTTCAGGCCGGCGACCTCGTCGGTGCCCATCGCGGACCCGTGGATCTTGCCGGTGTTCTGCAGGTTCGGCGACGGCCAGCCGATGATCGTGTCGACCACGATGAACGACGGCTTGTCGGTGACGGACTGCGCCTCCTGGATCGCGGCGTGCAGCGCCTGGACGTCCTCCTTGTAGGAGCCGTCCGGCTGGATGAAGGACACCTCCTGCACGTGCCAGCCGAGCGCGCGGTAGCGGGCGGGGGTGTCCTCGGAGAGGGCGATGTTCGTGTCGTCCTCGATGGAGATGCGGTTGCGGTCGTAGAAGACGATGAGGTTGCCGAGCTGCTGGGTGCCGGCGAGCGAGGAGGCCTCGTTGGTGATGCCCTCCTCGATGTCGCCGTCGCTCGCGATGCAGTAGATGAAGTGGTCGAACGGGCTGGTTCCGGGCTCGGCGTCCGGGTCGAACAGACCCCGCTCGAACCGGGAGGCGTAGGCGAAGCCGACCGACGAGGCGAGGCCCTGGCCGAGGGGGCCGGTGGTGATCTCGATGCCGTCGGTGTGGCCGTACTCGGGGTGGCCGGGGGTCTTCGAGCCCCACTTGCGGAGCTGCTTCAGGTCGTCGAGCTCCAGCCCGTAGCCGCCCAGGTAGAACTGGATGTACTGGGTGAGCGAGGAGTGACCCGCCGAGAGGACGAAGCGGTCCCGGCCGATCCACGTGCTGTCGGACGGATCGCGGTGCATCACCTTCTGGAACAGCAGGTACGCGAGCGGCGCCAGGCTGATCGCGGTGCCGGGGTGACCGTTGCCGGTGTTCTGCACGGCGTCGGCCGCGAGGACGCGCACCGTGTCCACGGCCTTCTCGTCGAGCGGCCCCCACTCGAGCTCGGTCGAGTGGCGCGTTCGGACGTCCGTCACTTGGATCCCCTTCCACCGGTGAAGTTGAGAGCGGGCCGTGTGCGAGCCCATGGCGAGTCTAGGGATTCCTCCCTCGCAATCGTCCTGCCGGAGGGGGGCACCGGCGAAGGGTCGAAGTCGATTCACATAGAATTGCCACCAGTGAGCACGGCAGTCTCGGCTGCCGGCGGCCCGTCGGCCGTCGGCCAGGGCCCAACGGATCCGCCGCGCGGCCGCCGGCTGCGCGGCTATGTCGCGCTCATGAAGCTGCGGGTCGTCGAGCTGCTGCTCGTGACGACCGTGCCGGTCATGATCCTCGCCGCGCACGGGGTGCCGGATCTCGTCGTCGTCGCCTGCACGCTCGTCGGCGGCACCCTGAGCGCGGGCGCCGCGAACGCGTTCAACATGGTGATCGACCGCGACATCGACCGGGTCATGCACCGCACGCGGTACCGCCCGCTCGTGACCGGGGCGCTCACCACCCGGCAGGCGGTCGTCTTCGCGTCGGCGCTCACCGTGCTGTCCACCCTCATCCTCGGGTTCGGCACGACCTGGCTCGCGGCCGCGCTGTCGGTCGCCGCGATCGGCTTCTACGTCGTCATCTACACGATGTGGCTCAAGCGGCGCACGACGCAGAACATCATCTGGGGCGGTCTCGCCGGCTGCTTCCCTGTGCTGATCGGCTGGGCCGCGGTCACCGGCTCGCTGTCCTGGGCCGCGTGGGTGCTGTTCGCGGTGATCTTCCTCTGGACGCCCCCGCACTACTGGCCCCTGTCCATGCGCTACAAGGAGGACTACGCGGCCGTCGGCGTGCCGATGCTCGGGGCGGTCGCCAGCAACGCGAAGGTCGGCCTCCAGACGGTGCTCTACGCGTGGGCGACGCTGGCCTGCTCGCTGCTGCTCATCCCCGTGGCGCACATGGGACCGCTCTACACGGCCGTGGCGCTCGCCGCGGGGGGCTGGTTCGTCCTCGAGACGCACCGCCTCTACGCGCGCGCCGTCTCCGGCGGGAACGTCGCTCCCATGCGCGTCTTCCACGCCTCCATCGGATCGCTGTCGCTGCTCTTCCTCGGCGTCGCGATCGATCCGCTGCTCTTCCACTGACCCGCGCGACCACCGGGCGGCCCTCACTGCCACGGCGGGCGATTTCGGCCATTGCGGGCGGGCGCGCCCGCCCGGATCGGCCGTTTCCCGCAGGGAGGCGCGGGGGCCGGGCGGTTTCGGCCCGTGCGGGCGGGCGTGCGCGCCCGGGTCGGCCGAAACCGCGTCAGGCGGCGGGCTCCGGACGGGGGGACCGCGTGGCGAGCACCACCGCGGTCGTGGCTGCGGTGAGCACCGCGGCGAGGAAGACGTGCACCACGACGAGGCCGGCGGCCCAGCCGAGCGCCACCTGAGTCACGCCGACCACGATCTGCAGCACCTCGACCGCCGTGAGCACGACCGCCGCACGCAGCGGGGCGCGGCCCCGGAACGCCGCGACGAGGAGGGCGACGGTGCCGATCAGCAGCAACCAGGCGATCGACTCGTGCACCTGCTGCAGGACGACCGGGTCGAGGCCGTTGCGGGGCGCGGTCGCGTCGCCGGCGTGCGGCCCCGAGCCGGTGGTCGTCACGCCGAGCGCGACGGTCACCGCGGCGAGCGCGGCCACCGCGGCGGTCAGCGCCGCGACGACGGGCCCCACCGCCCGGCCGCGCGGCCCCGGCAGCACCTGCGAGCGGTGCACGAACACGGTCATCAGCACGACGAGGGTCAGTGAGAAGAGGAAGTGCGCGGCGACCAGCCACGGGTTGAGGTGGGTCAGCACCGTGAGGCCCCCGATCACGGCCTGAGCCGGGATGCTGAGCAGCTGCACGAGCGCCAGCCAGAACAGGTCCTTCCGGCTGCGCCACGAGCGGAGCACGACGGCGAAGGCCGCGAGCGCCACCGCGACGAGCACGAAGGTGAGCAGGCGGTTGCCGAACTCGATCACGCCGTGCACGCCCATGGCGGGCGTGGTGGTGAAGGAGGCCACCGTGCAGCGGGGCCAGGTGGGGCAGCCGAGCCCGGAGCCGGTGAGCCGCACGGCACCGCCGGTGCCGACGAGCAGCACCTCGGCGACCAGCGACGCCCAGGCCGCGACGCGCACCAGGGGCGAGGCGAGCGCCCCGCGGGCCACCGTCGCGGGGACGGCGCGCTCGTCGACGCCAGCGGTCATGGAATCGTCCTCCCGGGTCGCTCTAGGGCGGGCGGCTAGGATGGGCCGCCTGAGTCGGGCCCGCCGCATCCGCCGGACGGGCCGCGGTCTGCGAGAGACGGTCCGCCGCCTCGCACGGATTGTAGGCGGCCCGCGCCGCATTCCCTCGGGCGCCCGAGGGAATGCGGCGCACGCCGGCCGGGTTGCCACTGTACGTATCGGAGAGGAGCACCGTGACGGATGTGCTGATCGATCGTCCCGAGCTCGAAGGGCTGGGGGTCTACGAGTTCGGCTGGGCCGACTCGGACACCGCAGGTGCCTCCGCCCGGCGGGGCCTGTCCGCCGACGTCGTCAAGGACATCTCGCGGCGCAAGAACGAGCCCGAGTGGATGCTGAAGAACCGGCTCAAGGGCCTCGCGATGTTCGAGCGCAAGCCCATGCCGACCTGGGGCGCCGATCTCACCGGCATCGACT
>JAICSU010000149.1 GCA_025936735.1 Amnibacterium sp. | reverse complement strand
CGGGGTGATGAGCCCGGCGACCCCGATCGGCTTGCGGTTGACGTAGTTCACCTGCCGGCCGGGGACCTTGTACGTGTCGTCGGCCTGGGCGACGATCAGGTCCGCGAAGAAGCGGAAGTTCTCCGCCGCGCGGCGGGCCTGGCCGAGCGCCTGCGTGATGGGCAGGCCGGAGTCGAAGCTCTCGAGCTCCGCGAGGCGGGCGTCGCGCGACTCGACGATGTCCGCGATGCGGTTCAGCACCCGCGAGCGCTCGCGCGGCAGCATGCGGGGCCAGGGGCCGTCGGTGAACGCGGCACGGGCGGCGGCCACCGCGCGGTCCACGTCGGCCTTCTTGCCGGCGGCGGCCTGCAGGTAGGGCTCGTTCGAGACCGGGTCGAGCACCTCGAAGGTGTCGCCGTCGAGCGAGTCGACCGGCCGGCCGCCGATGTAGTGCTGGATGCGGCCCGGCAGGTCGGCGGGGACGCGGTGCCCGGCGAGGGCGGGAGCGGTGGTGGTCATGGCTGTCTCCGGGTCACTGATCGGTGGAGTGGGGGTGCCGGGCCTCGAGGAAGGCCTCCATGGTGCGCCAGCGGTGATCGCGCGCCGCGATCTCGATCTCGAGCGGGTCGGCTCCGTCGCGGAGCAGGCGCAGCAGCTCGTCGTGCTCGTCGACCGAATGAGCGGCGCGGCCGGGGACGAACGCGAACGTCGAGTCCCGGATGCCGGACAGGCGGGACCAGCCCCGCTCGACGAGGTCGAGGATGTGGGGGTTCGGGCAGCGCTCGTAGAGCACCGAGTGGAACTGCTGGTTGAGCTGGGTGAACGTCGTGGAGTCGAAGTCCGCGAGGAGCCGCCGCATCCGCTCGTTCACGGCCCGTGCCCGGTCCAGGTCGTCCGGGGTGAGCCGGGGCGCGGCCAGCGCCGTCGCGGCGCCCTCCACGATGCCGAGCGTCTGCATCGTGTGCACGTACTCCTGCTCGTCGATGATCGCGACGCGGGCGCCGACGTTGTGCTCGAACGTGACGAGCCCCTCGGCCTCGAGCCGCCGGATCGCCTCGCGCACCGGGACCGCGCTCATCTCGAGGGCCGCCGCGATCGGTGCGAGCACCAGCCGGTAGCCCGGCGCGTACTCGTGCCGGGAGATCCGGTCGCGGATCCACTCGTAGGCGCGGGTGGACTTGCTCCCCGGCTCGGCCCGCACGGCGATGTCGGTCACCGGTCGCCCTCCTGCTCGAACCGCTGCCGCCATGCCGCGTTCATCGGGAAGAGGCCCTCGACCGGTTCGCCCTCGGCCACGCGCCGTGCGATCCACGCGTCCTCGCGCTCCTGCTCGAGCGTCGCGTCGACGATCTCGGCGACGAGCGGTGGCGGGATCACGATCACCCCGTCGCTGTCGCCGACGATCACGTCGCCCGGCTGCACCGTCGCGCCGCCGCAGGCGATCGTGACGTCCGCCTCCCACGGCACGTGCCTGCGGCCGAGCACCGCGGGATGCGCGCCGGCGGCGTACACGGGCAGGCCGATGGCGGCGACGGCGTCGGAGTCCCGGACGGCGCCGTCGGTGACGACTCCGGCGGCGCCGCGCGCCTTCGCCCGCATGGCGAGGACGTCGCCGAGGGTTCCCGCCCCCGTGTCGCCGCGGGCCTCGATGACGATCACCTCGCCTGCGGCCACGGCGTCGAACGCGCGCTTCTGAGCGTTGAACCCTCCGCCGTGCGTGGCGAACAGGTCCTCCCGGTTCGGCACGAACCGGAGGGTGCGGGCGGTGCCGACGAGCTTCGAGCCCGGACGCAGCGGGCGCACGCCGTCGATCGTGACCGAGTTGAGGCCCCGCTTGCGCAGCTGCGCCGAGAGTCCCGCGACGGGCGCCTCCCTGAGCTTCGCGACCAGCTCCGCCGGGAGCGCGGGGGCCGGCTCGCTCGGGAGCCCGGCGGCCTCGCGCGAGCCCCAGGCCTCGGCGCGCTGGGTGTCGTCGGCGGCGGGGAGGGAGCCGAGGGACGGGTCGAAGGCGTGATCGCCCTGCGTGACGACCGTCCGGAGCCGGCCGGACGACGGGGCGCCGGGCACGGTCGGCGCGTCGACCTCGACCTCCACCTCGTCGCCGGGCGTGACGACCGTCGATCCCGCCGGGGTCCCCGTCAGGATCACGTCACCGGGCTCGAGGGTGAGGTGCTGCGCCAGGTCGGCGATGATCCGGCGGAACGGGAAGAGGAGGCCGGCGGTGGTGTCCTCCTGGGCGAGGCGGCCGTTGACCCACGTGCGGACGCGGAGCGCCTCCGGGTCGACCGCGGCGGCGTCGATGAGCTCCGGTCCGAGCGGGGTGAAGCCGTCGCCGCCCTTGGAGCGGAGGTTCGAGCCGCGGTCGTTGGCACGGAGGTCGTAGAGGCCGAAGTCGTTCGCGGCGGTGACGAAGGCGACGTGGTCCCACGCCTCGTCGAGGCTCACCCACCGGGCGGCGGTGCCGATCACGAGGGCGACCTCGCCCTCGAAGGCCAGGAGCTCCGTGCCGGCCGGGCGCTCGATGACTCCGCCCGTCGCGGCGAGGGAGCTGGAGGGCTTCAGGAAGTAGGACGGTGCGGACGGTCGCCGGCCGCGCTGGTCGGCCCGCGACGGGTAGCTGAGGTGGACCGCGATGATCTTGCCCGGTCGGGGCGTCAGCGGCACTGCCGGTCGCGTCTGCATCACGGGCTCCTTCGTCCTCGTCCGCGGCACATCATATACAATCCAGACACCGACGGCTACGATCGAGACGGGCCGCGATGTCGCCCCGCGCCGCCCCTGATGTCGGAAGATGTGGCGACCGTGCGCGAGAGAGGCGACGGAACGATGCAGTTCCACCACCACGGATACGTGTCGGGTGACCCGCGGGTCCAGCCGGCGGCCGGAGTCGGGCTCGATCGCCCGGCCGAGCTGCCCGACGAGATGGACGTGCTCATCGTCGGCACCGGCCCCGCAGGCATGATCGCCGGGGCCCAGCTCGCCCAGTTCCCGTCGGTGCGCACGCGCATCATCGAGCGGCGCGGCGGGCGCCTCGCCATCGGGCAGGCGGACGGCATCCAGGCGAGGAGCGTCGAGACGTTCCAGGCGTTCGGGTTCGCGGACCGCCTCACCGCCGAGGCCTACCGGATCACCGAGATGGCGTTCTGGTCGCCGGACCCGGCCGACCGGAGCCGGATCATCCGCACCTCCCGCGCCATCGACGACCCGACCGGGATCAGCGAGTTCCCGCACCTCATCGTGAACCAGGCGCGCGTGCTCGACCACTTCGCGGAATCCATGGCCAACGGCCCCGCGCGGCTCGTCCCGGACTACGGCTACGAGTTCCGGAGCCTCACGATCGATCAGGACGCCGAGTACCCCGTCGAGGCGACGCTGCTGCGCACGACCGGGCCGGAGGCAGGGACCACCCGGGTCGTCCGCACCAAGTACCTGCTGGGCGGCGACGGCGCCCACAGCCGGGTGCGCGACTCGATCGGCTGCACGATGGCGGGCGACAAGGCCAACCACGCCTGGGGCGTCATGGACGTGCTCGCGGTGACGGACTTCCCGGACATCAGGACGAAGTGCGCCATCACGGCCGAGCGGGGCAGCATCCTGCTCATCCCCCGCGAGGGCGGGTTCCTCTTCCGCATGTACGTCGACCTCGGCGAGGTGCCGCCCGACGACAACGGTGCCGTGCGCAGCACGGGAATCGACCGCATCGTCGCGAAGGCGAACGAGATCCTCTCGCCCTACACGCTCGACGTGCGCGACGTCGCCTGGTGGAGCGTGTACGAGGTGGGCCACCGGCTCACCGATCGCTTCGACGACGTGCCCGTCGCCGACGCCGGCACCCGCACGCCCCGGGTGTTCATCGCCGGCGACGCCTGCCACACCCACAGCGCCAAGGCCGGTCAGGGGATGAACGTCTCCCTGCAGGACGACTTCAACCTCGGCTGGAAGCTCGGGCACGTGCTCGAGGGCCGCAGCCCGGAGGCCCTGCTCGCCACCTACTCCGCCGAGCGCCAGGTCGTGGCGAAGAACCTCATCGACTTCGACAAGACGTGGTCCAGCCTCATGGCGAGGAGGCCGGAGGAGTTCGACGACCCGAACGAGCTCGCGGACTTCTACGTCCGCACCGCGGAGTTCCCCGCCGGGTTCATGACGCAGTACGCGCCGTCCCTGATCACCGCAGGCGAGGAGCACCAGTCGCTCGCGGAGGGCTTCCCCGTGGGGAAGCGGTTCAAGTCGGCGCTGGTCTCCCGGGTGTGCGACGGCAACCCCATCCACCTCGGCCATCACGCGACCGCCGACGGTCGCTGGCGGATCTACCTCTTCGCCGACGCCCCGCGGCCGGGCGAGGAGTCGGTGCTGCGGGAGACCGCCCGCTGGCTCGCGACCGCCACCGACTCACCGCTCGCCGCGACTCCGGCGGACGCGGACCGGGACGCGTGGTTCGACGTCAAGGTCGTCTACCAGCAGCCCCACGAGGACATCGAGTTCGCGGCCGTCCCCGAGGTGTTCCTGCCCCGGCGCGGCCCGTTCCAGCTGATCGACTACGAGAAGGTGTACGGCGTCCTGCCCGACGTCGACGTCTTCGAGGAGCGCGGGGTGGGCCGGGAGGGCGCGATCGTCGTGGTCCGGCCCGATCAGTACGTCGCGAACGTCCTGCCCCTCGACGCGACGGACGAGCTCGCCGCCTTCTTCTCGCCGATCCTCGACGTGCGCCGTCCCGTCGGCGCGCGGGTCGCCGCCTGACGAGGCGCGGCGAGGGATAGGAGCAGCCTGCCCGGGCCCGGCCTGCGCGCCGCTCTCAGGACTTCAGGTTCTTCATGAGCGTGTTCTGCAGCTTGGTCAGCGCCCCCTTGGGGCTCTCCTTGAGGGAGACCACGTCCTGCCCGAACACGGTCATCGGGTTCGTGCTGTCGACGATCGAGACGTTCGCGAACAGCGCGTCGCCGCCCGGTGCGGCCCAGGTCTTGCAGATCGGCAGCCACGCCTCGACGCACTTGGCGGCGTTCGGGTCCTGCTTGAACTCGGGCGTCGACGCGATGGACTTCAGGACCGGCAGCCCGATGCCGGTGTGCTGGGTCCACAGCGGCGCCATGTTCTTGTAGTAGTAGGTCAGGAACGCCTCGGCACCCTTGGGGCTGGGGTCGTTCTTGTACATCATGATGTTGTTCGGGAAGTAGAGGGCGCCCTTCTTGCCCGAGAAGCTTGTGAGGGGATCTCCCACCACGACGTCGGTCGCCCACTTCCCGCCGAGGTTCGAGGCCAGCCCGGGTCCCTCGACCTGCATGCCGAACTTCCCGGCCTTCCACTGCTCCTGGGTGTTGGTGGCGCTGTAGCCGGTGCTCCGAGGATCGGCGTAGCCCTTCCGGATGAGCCCCTGGAGGAACGTGATGGTCTCGATGTTCGCGGGCGTGACCAGGTTCGGCATCTGCTGCTCGTCGAAGATGCCGCCGCCGTTGTTGATCATCCAGCCCACGATCGCCTGGAACGCGTTCCCCGCCGCGCCCGCGCTCAGCCCGAGTCCGTAGACCCCGATCTTCTTGAGCGCCGCGCAGACGTTCTCGAAGGACTGCCAGTCGGTCGGCGGCTGCACCCCGGCCTTCGCCAGCAGCGACTTGCTGTACCAGTTGATCCGCATGTCGAGGTTGTACGGGATGGCGACGTAGCCCTGCGGGGTCTTCATCGTCTCGAGCGTGCCGGGCAGGAAGTCGTCGTACAGGCCGTTGCTCTTCCACGAGTCGAGCAGGCCGTCGGCCATGGCGATGTGCCCCTGCTTCGCGAACTCGAACGCCTGGGTGCCGCCTCCGCTGCTCACGGCCGGGTTCGTCTTGGACGCGGTCGCGCTCGCGAACCGAGCGACGAAGTTCGACCAGGCGATCGCCTGGTACCGGACCTCCGGCAGGCCCGGCTTCGGCTTGTACGCCTCCGTGATCTTCTGATCGAGGGGGTTGAACCGCGTGCCCCCCCACGGCATGTTCCAGAACTGGATGGTGGTGCCCGAACCGGAGCCCGACTTGCTGGAGGAGCAGGCCGCGAGGCCGAGGGCCGCGAGGCCGCCGCCGACCGCTCCGATGAACGTCCTGCGCGAGATCGATGTGGTGCGAGTCGGCATCGTGGTTCCCCTTCCAACGGCTGCTCTGCCGTCCGGTTCGAGATGCAGCTCGATGAGTTGCGAAACCGAGCCGTCTCTTCGCTTCCTTCATGGCAGTGAAGCACGCGCGTTTGCCGCATGCAATCGGAGGTGGCTTGGAATATCTTGCGCAACTCTTCTCGGCCTCTCTAGGGTGGGCCCATGTCAGAGGCGAGGCCGCGAGGTGGCCGGCGCGTGACCCTCGCGGATGTCGCGAACCTCTCCGGTACGACCGTTCCGACCGTGTCGAAGGTGCTCCGCGGCGGGACGGACGTCTCCGCGGCGACGCGCAGCGCGGTCCTCGCCGCGGTCGAGGCGGCGGGCTACACGCCGCCGGAGGGTCGCCGGCCGCGCCCGGACGAGCCGCCGCTGCTCGACTTCGTGCTCAGCGACGTGCACGGCAGCTGGGCGAACCAGGCCCTCACCGGGGTCGAGGACGCCGCGACCCAGGCGAACTACGACGTCGTGCTGACGATCGCGCGCCGGGACGGGCAGTGGGTGCAGCGGGTGCTGCGGAGGCGGTCGGCCGGGGCCGTCATCACGCTCGTCGACCCCACGCCCGTGCAGCTGGCCGCACTTCGTGCCGGGGGTGTCCCGGTCGTGCTGATCGACCCGATGAGCCGCCCGCCGACGGAGGTGCCGAGCGTCGGGGTGACGAACTGGGAGGGCGGCCGGACCGCGGCCGAGCACCTCCTGGCGCTCGGCCACCGGCGCCTCGCGGCGGTCGGCGGTGAGCCCGCGCATCTCTACAGCCGCGCTCGCCTCGACGGGTTCCG
>JAICSU010000291.1 GCA_025936735.1 Amnibacterium sp. | reverse complement strand
TGCACAGAAGCCTTCCAAGCTTCTAGGGCGGGTTCGATTCCCGTCGCCCGCTTGACATCACTCCTCGGGGAGTGGCGCAGTCTGGTAGCGCACCCGGCTGGGGGCCGGGCGGTCGCAGGTTCAAATCCTGTCTCCCCGACTCGAGAAAAGGCGCAAGCGTTCGACCACGGCCGAGCCGCCCTCGGGGCGGTGCGACGCCGGCCGGCTGGTGACGTCGCGGGCCCCTGGCTCGCTCAACCGGTCAGCAGCTTGAAGCCGTGCTCGAAGGTGCCGCGGAGGCCGCCGACACGCACCCAAAGGATGCAGAGCGCCTCGAGCTCGCGCGATGCATCGATGCCGCCGACGTCGACTGCCGGTGGCCAGCCGAAGTCCTCCACGACCCGGCCGACCGTCGTCTTGGCGTCCGCGTCGTTGCCGGCGATCATCATGGTCGGCTGCTCAGCACCGAAACGCGGGTCCGCGAAGTAGGCGTTGCCGATGATGTTGAACGCCTTGACGACCTTGGCGTCCGGCGCCGCCCGTTGCGCCCGTTCGCCCCCGGAGTCCGTGTGGCCCCAGATCAGGCTGGGTGGAAAGCCGGCCGAGAAGTCGAGCGGGTTGGTCGCGTCGATGACCACCTTGCCGGCCAGCGACCCCGGTCCGGCCTGGCCGATCGCCTCCTCGACCGCGGCGCCGAGCACGGCCAGGACCACCAGATCGCCATGCGACGCCGTCTCGGCGAAGGTGCCCCCGGCGATGCCCTCGCCCTCCTCGGCAAGCCAGGCCGCAACCTCCGGCTTTCGCGGGTCGCGCGAGCCGAGCATCACGTCGTGCCCTCGATCGGCGAACGCGCGGGCCAGCGTCTGTCCGACCTGGCCGGAGCCCAGCACGCCGACGCGCATGGACGGCAGTTCCTGACCGCGGGTCACGTCACGCCCTGACGGCCACGGCCGCCTCGTCGATCTCGTGTGGCGCGCATTTGCGCGTTGAAGTAGCTGACCACCAGGGCCTCCTCTCGACATCGACCGCGACGCAGCAGACTCTCCCAGAGCGCCAGACGGCGAGCAAACGGCGCCACCCCGCCCAGCACTCCTGCGCTACAGCGGTGCCTCCAGCCGCTCGCGAATGCTGCGGCGCACGTCGTAGCTCCCCCAGCGAAAGCCGGTCCCGTGTGGCTCCGGCGGGAGGGGTGAGCGTGGGAGCTCGCCCGCATCGAGCTGGAGGTTGTACTCCACGGGCGCGAGGTCGTTCGGCCCGTAGGGATGAAACAGCGATGCGAGGTACTGGAGCTGCCCTCGTCCCGGACCCTGTTCGAACATGCCCCCGCCGTAGGCGCGGATGCCCTGCGCCTCGCAGTAGTCGTAGGTCTCGAACAAGCGGCGGACGCTGCCGAAGCGCGCGGGCTTGACGTTCAAGAGGCGGGGTGGCCAGGGCAGCGCGTCGATGTCGCCGACCGAACCGACCGGCACGTCCCAGGAGATCCGGTCACGGTGGCGGTCGAGGAACTCGACGGTGTCGTCAGCCACGGCGGGATCCTCGATCCATGCCTCCGGCAGGACCGCCAACACGCGGCGGTAGAGGTCGGGGTCCGGCTCCATGGCCACGGTCGCGTTGCGGTAGAGCCCCTTCATGTCGACCACGTCGACGCCGGCGAGCGATGCCAGCTCCGCGAGCAGCTCGCGATCCCAGGTCGGCATGAGATCGAGCTTGAACCGCAGTGTGGGATCCATGCGGCGCAGCGCCCGGAGCGAGGCGAGGCCGGCGGCGTCGGCGACCCGTGTCGAAACGACGAAGGTCACAGGCTTGGCTTCTCGGCCGACGGCGTCCTGGAGTGAGAGGCCGCTCTGGCGGAGGGCGAGGTCGAGCCCCGCGCTCTCGAACGCCCACCGGCGGTAGTCGCGGGAGCTCTCGCGGATCGGCTCGACCGGGAAGAGATCGACCAGCCCCAGCAACGTGGAGAACTCGTCGAGCGTGCGCCGCCCGCGAAGCCACGAGAGGTCGCCCGCGCGGCGGAGCTGCTCGATCTGGTCGATCTGATCCCAGGTGATGTCCTCGCCCTCGCCCTCGTGGCCACCTCCTGTCAGCCGGACCACGGTCGAGACCTTGGTGAATCCGCTCGAGGTGTCGCGCACCAGCGGCACGAGCTCGCACCGATCGATCCGGAGTGGCAGCTCTGCGACCCGCGCGTACGTGTCGTGGGCGT
>JAICSU010000043.1 GCA_025936735.1 Amnibacterium sp. | reverse complement strand
GGGGCTACAACACCATCGGCTTCTTCGCCCCGCACAACGAGTACGCCGCGACCGGGCAGCTCGGTGAGCAGGTGCAGGAGTTCAAGGCGATGGTGAAGCGGTTCCACGCGGCGGGCATCGAGGTGATCCTCGACGTCGTCTACAACCACACGGCGGAGGGCAACCACCTCGGTCCGACCCTGTCGTTCCGCGGGATCGACAACACCACCTACTACAAGCTGCAGGACGGGGATCCGCGGTACTACGCGGACTACACGGGAACGGGGAACACGCTGAACGTGCGGCAGCCCCATGCGCTGCAGCTGATGATGGACTCGCTGCGCTACTGGGTGCTCGACATGCACGTCGACGGCTTCCGCTTCGACCTCGCCGCGGCGCTGGCCCGTGAGTTCTACTCGGTCGACCGGCTCGCGACCTTCTTCGAGCTCGTGCAGCAGGACCCGGTGGTCAGCCAGGTGAAGCTGATCGCGGAGCCGTGGGACGTCGGCCCCGGCGGCTACCAGGTCGGCAACTTCCCGCCCCAGTGGACCGAGTGGAACGGCCGCTTCCGGGACACCGTCCGCGACTTCTGGCGGGGTGAGCCGCAGGCGCTCGGCGAGTTCGCGACGCGGATGACCGGATCGGCCGACCTGTACGAGAACTCGGGCCGCCGGCCGGTGGCGAGCGTGAACTTCGTGACGGCGCACGACGGCTTCACGCTGCGCGACCTCGTCTCGTACGACGAGAAGCACAACGAGGCGAACGGCGAGGACAACCGGGACGGCGCGGACGACAACCGATCGTGGAACGGCGGCGTCGAGGGCGAGACGGACGACCAGGCGGTGCTCGAGATCCGGGCCCGGCAGCAGCGGAACTTCCTCGCGACGCTGCTGCTCAGCCAGGGCGTGCCGATGATCCTGCACGGCGACGAGCTCGGCCGCAGCCAGGGCGGCAACAACAACGGCTACGCGCAGGACTCCCCCGTCACCTGGATCGACTGGGAGCACGTCGACGGCCCGCTCGTCGAGTTCGTGGCGGCCCTGTCCCGGCTGCGGCACGAGCATCCGTCGCTCCGGCGGACCCGGTTCTTCGACGGGCGGCCGGTGCCGCGCACCGAGGGGGCACCCCTGCCGGACCTCGTCTGGCTGCGGCCCGATGGATCCGAGATGGAGGCCGGCGACTGGGACAACGGCTTCGGCAAGGTCGTCGGCATGTACCTCAACGGGTCGGGGATCCGCGAGCACGACAGCCGGGGCGTGCCGCTGGTGGACCTCGACTTCCTCGTCTACTTCTCCGCGGCCGAGATCGACGTGCAGTCGACGCTGCCCCCTGCCGCCTTCGGGGCCTCCTGGGACGTGCTCATCGACACCGCGGGCGCCGCCGCGGACACCGCTCCGCTCGCCGCGGGCGCCCACTTCGTGCTCCGCTCCCGGTCGGTGCTCGTGCTGCGGGCCCACACCGAGCCGGTGCCGCCGCCCGACCACTCGGTCGCCGCCTCGCTCGCGCTGCTCGCGCAGGCGCGGACGCCGCAGGTGCCGCCGGCACCCCAGGCGCCGGCGGGCGGCACCCCGGGCGCGACGAGCTGAGCCCGCTCGGCGCGTCTCAGACGGCGGCGATCCGCCAGGACGCCTCGTGGTGCTCGCCCGGCTGCAGCACGACGAGATCGGTGCCGCTGTTGAACGCGTCGGGCGGGCACGTCATCGGCTCGGCCGCGAGGCCGGCCCGGTTCCACTCGGGCTCCGGCCGGTCGCCCGTATGCAGCTGCACCCAGGGGCAGACGGCGCCCCAGGTCAGGGCGGCGCCGTGCCCGTCCCCCGCGCGCACCTCGACGCAAGCGAGCCCCGACGCGTCGCGCACGAGGGCCGTGAAGGCGTGGTCGATGAAGAGGTCGCCGATCGGACGGCCGTCGCTGAAGTCGAAGGGCCCGTCCGCCACGGGTGCGAGCCCGGTCGGCACGAGCCGGTCCGGCTCGACCTCGAGCACCTGCCCGGCCGCGAAGGTGAGGGTCCAGTCGTCGACGCGGCCCGGCCCGCCCACGAGGTAGGGATGGCCGCTCGTGCCGTAGGGCGCGGCATCCGGACCGGTGTTCTCGGTGCGGATGCGGGTCTCGAGCCCGTCCTCGTCGAGCGTGTAGGTGACGGTGACGGCCAGCCGGTGGGGGTAGCCCTGCTGGCCGGGCACCTCCGCCTCGAGCACGGCGCGCGTGGCGGCGGCCTCGACGATTCGGAAGTCGGTCCAGCCGACGAGCCCGTGCAGGGCGTGCCCGCGATCCGGCTCCGTGAGGGCGAGCTGCTGCTCGACCCCGTCGAAGGCGTAGCGGCCGTCGACGACGCGGTTCGGCCACGGCACGAGCACGGCACCGCGGTAGAGCGGCCGCACCACGTCCGCCGCGAACGGCACGACGAGGTCACGGCCGCCCGCGGTCAGCGAGCGGAGGCTCGCGCCGACCGAGGCGATCTCGGCCGCGTAGGGCCCCGACTCGAGGCGGACCTGGGTGCCGGACAGCGGAGCGCTCATCCGCCCATCCTTCCAAATCCGCGCCCCGAGGCGCCCGGCTCAGCGCTCGAGGGAGATCGCCGTCCAGGAGACCGGCGGCAGCTCGATGGTGAGCACCCCGTCCTCGAGGCGCGCGGAGTCGTTGGCCGCCGGCGCGACGCGCTCCTGGTCCTCCAGGGTGTTGGCGGCGAACGGGTCGTCGTCCGACAGCGTGTGCGTCTCCGCGATGCGCAGCGCCCCCAGGCGCTCGACGTCGATCGACACCGTGATCGCCTCGTCGACCGAGCGGTTGACGACGAACACCGCGGCGGCTCCCGTCTCCGGGTCGCGCGTCGCGACGGCGTCGACGAGCGGGGCGTCCCCGTAGACGGCGGTCGGATAGGTCGGCACCTCGAGCGCGGGCTTCAGCACCTCGCCCTGCGCGAGGCGTGCGGTGAGCGCGAACGGGAAGAAGGTCGTCTGCTTCCAGGCGGCGCCGCCCGGCTCCGTCATGATGGGCGCGATCACGTTCACGAGCTGGGCGAGGCTCGCCGACCGCACCCGGTCGGCGTGCTTCAGCAGCGAGATCAGCAGGTTCCCGACCACGACCGCGTCGGCGACGGAGTAGGCGTCCTCGAGCAGGCGCGGCGCGACGGGCCACTGGTCCACGGCCGTGATCCGCTCGACGTCGTGGTAGCGGTCCACGTACCAGACGTTCCACTCGTCGAACGAGATCTTCATCGTCTTGTCGCTGCGCCGGATCGACTTCACGTGGTCGGCCGCCGTCGCGACCTCCTCGATGAAGGCGTCCATGTCCGTGGCGCAGGCGAGGAAGCTGGCGAGGTCGCCGTCGTGCAGCTGGTAGTAGGCGTGGCAGGAGATGAAGTCGACGTCGTCGTAGGTGTGCTCGAGCACCGTGCGCTCCCACGACCCGAACGTCGGCATGTGCCGGTTCGAGCTGCCGCACGCCACGAGCTGGAGGTCGGGGTCGAGCTGCCGCATCGCCTTCGCGGTGCGGCTCGCGAGCACGCCGTAGTCCTCGGCGCTGCGGTAGCCGAGCTGCCAGGGCCCGTCCATCTCGTTGCCGAGGCACCACATCCGCACGTCGAACGGCGCCTCCGCCCCGTTCGCGACCCGCTGCTGCGAGAACGCGGACGGCGAGGGGATGTTCGTGTACTCCAGCAGGTCGATCGCCTCCTGGACGCCCCGCGTGCCGAGGTTGACGGCGAGCATCAGCTCCGTGCCGACCTTCGCGCTCCACGAGGCGAACTCGTGCAGGCCCACCTCGTTCGTCTCGAGCGAGTGCCAGGCCGTGTCGAGCCGCTTCGGGCGCTGCTCGCGGGGGCCGACGCCGTCCTCCCACCGGTAGCCGGAGACGAAGTTCCCGCCCGGGTAGCGGATGGTCGTCACACCGAGCTCCCGGACGAGGTCGATGACGTCCTGCCGGAACCCCTCCCCGTCGGCGGTGGGATGCCCGGGCTCGTAGAGGCCGTCGTAGACGCACCGGCCCAGGTGCTCCACGAAGGAGCCGAAGATCCGGCGGTCGAGCGCGGCGACGACGAAGGCGGGGTCGAGGGTGAGGCGTGCTGAAGGCATGGCTGTGCTTCCGATTCGTAGGTTCGAGGGATCGTGGAGCGGCCGCGCCGCTACTTGAGGCTGCCGATCGACAGCCCGCCCTGCCAGTACTTCTGCAGGCTCAGGAAGGCGATGATCAGCGGGATCACGGAGACGAGGGAGCCGATGATGATGAGGCTCCAGAGCGAGTGGCCTCCGCCGTTGTTGTTCGCGGCCAGCCCCTCCCAGAGGCCGATGCCGACGGGGATCGGGAAGAGGCTCGAGTCCGACAGCATCGCCAGCGGCAGGAAGTAGTTGTTCCAGCAGGCGACGACCCCAAGCAGGAGGACCGTCACGATGACGGGCCGGAGCAGGGGCAGCGCCACCGAGACGAAGGTGCGGAACTCCCCCGCGCCGTCGACCCTCGCCGCGTCGAGCAGCTCGGACGGCACCGCGTCGGCGATGTAGACCCGCATCAGGTAGACGGCGAACGGGCTGAGCAGCGACGGCAGGATGACCGCCCAGATCGTGTCGGTGAGGTGCAGGTCCGAGAACATGATGAACGTCGGGATCACGAGGGCGGTGAGCGGCACCATGACGGAGCCGAGCACGACGGCGAACATGAGGTTCCGGCCGGGGAAGGTGAACTTCGCGAATCCGTACCCCGCGAGCACCGCGATCACCGTCGCGCCGGCGCCGCCGGCCAGCGCGTACAGCACCGAGTTCGCGAGCCAGCGCAGGTAGATGCCGCCGTTGTAGGTGAAGAGGTCCTGCAGGTTCGCGAGGTAGTCCACCCCGCCGCTGAACCACAGTGCGCCGGACCCGCTGAAGAGCGCGACGGGGTCCTTCGAGCTCGCGACGATCAGCCACCAGAGCGGGATCAGGAAGTAGATGATCAGCGCGCCGAGGAACAGGTGAGCCACCAGGTTCCGCGGCCTGCGGGCCCCCGACCGGCGCGCGGCGACGCCGGGGCGGACTCGGGAGGAGACGACGGTCATGCGAAGACACTCCCTCGCTTGCGCGTGAGGAACAGGAACACGAACACGCAGAGGAAGACGACGAATCCGAGCGCGAACGAGATCGCGGATGCGTAGTTGAACTGCGCGTAGGAGAAGGCGACCGAGTACGCGTAGATGTTCGGCGTGAAGTCGGGCGTGATCGATCCGTTGGCGATCGGCCGGAGGATCTGCGGCTCGCTGAAGAACTGCAACGTGCCGATGAGGGCGAACACGAGGATCAGCACCAGCGAGTTCGCGACCATGGGCACCTTGATGCGGAACGCGAGCTGCCACGCGTTGGCCCCGTCGATGCGAGCGGCCTCGTAGATGGTCGAGTCCACCCCCTGGAGCGCCGCGTAGATGATGATCATGTAGTAGCCGGCCCACTGCCAGGTGACCACGTTCACGAGGCTGCCGAACACCGTGTCCGGACCGAGGAGCACGGGGGCGCTCATGCCGAACAGCGAGGCGAGCTGCTCGGTCGGTCCGAAGATCGGGCTGTAGAGGAAGCCCCACATGAGCGCACCGATGACCGCGGGGACCGCGTACGGCAGGAAGATCGTGAGCCGCGCGAACCGGGCGAACCGGGTCGTGATCGCGTCGAGCACGAGCGCCGCGGCGAGCGACACGGCCATCTGGATCGGGATGAGCACCACGACGAACCGGATCACGAACCAGAGCCCCTTGAGGAACGCGGGGTCCGTGAAGGCCTGCACGTAGTTCCCGAAGAACGAGAACTGGGTGCCGGTGGCGAGCCCCTTCGTGAAGAGGCTGAGGTAGAAGGCGTAGACGAGCGGCGCGATCAGGAAGACCGCGAACACGATCGCGAACGGCAGGATGAACGTCCAGCCGATCAGGGCCTGGCGTCGTGCCGCCCTGCGCTGTGACGGGTTGCGTCGTGTCGTGACGCGGGCGGCTCGGGCGGTTCGGCCGTCGGTGCCGACGGCGGCGGCGGTCTGAGTCATGGGTCCCCTTCCGGCGGCCGAGGGCGGACCGGGCGTCGACGCCCGGTCCGCCGATCGGTGCTACTTGACGTTGAACCCCTGGCTCTTCGCGTACTTCACGATCTGGGCCTGCAGGGCCGTCGCGGCCCCGGTGCCGTCGATCTTGCCGGCGTTGATCGCGGTGAGCTGGTTCTGCAGCTGCGCGTAGTAGTACACGGTGAACGGCGGGTAGGTGAAGCCCTTGTAGGCGTTCTCCGCCGGCACGTAGACGTCCTTGTTCGCCGTCTGACCGCCGAAGAAGTCGATCTTCGCGTTGATGAACTCGGGGGACTGCAGCACCTTCTGGTTCAGCGGGAAGATCGTCTGGGTCTTCCAGCCGTCAGCGAGCGATGCGGGGTCCGCGTAGAGACCGAGCGCCACCTTCGCGGCGAGCGCCTTGTCCGTCGCCTGCGTGGTGACCGCGAATGCGGAGCCGCCCCAGTTGACGGAGACGGGGTTCGACGGATCCCACTGCGGGAGCGGGGCCGTGGCGAACTTGCCCTTGTCGGTGCCCTTGCCCACACCGGCGCCGGTGAGGTAGCCGGGCGCCCAGGCGGCCGAGATGTACGTCGCGTACTTGCCGTTGACGACGCCGGAGATGTAGTCGGTCGTGAACTGGTCCTGCTTCCCGACGAGGCCCTTCTTGGACAGGTCGGCCCAGTAGTTGAGCACGTCCTTCGAGGCCTGGTCGTCGAGCTTGATCGTGATGTCCTTCGGGTTCTTGCTGTAGTCGTAGACGAACGGCTGAGCGCCCTTCTGGATCTCGAGCGCCATCATCGCCGCCGGCACGTTGGCACCGAGGTCACCGAACGCGGGTCCGCCCGCCGCCTTCACCTTCGCGGCGTCGGCCGCGTACTCGGCCCATGTCTTCGGCGGCGTGGTGATGCCGTACTTCTTGAAGATGTCGGTGCGGTAGATCATCCCCATCGGGCCGCCGTCGACCGGAGCGGCGTAGACCGCGTCGCCCGCCGAGACGTCCTTCCAGGCGCCGGCGCTGAAGTTGCCCTTGACCTTGTTCGCGCCGTACTTGCTGATGTCGACGAGCGCGCCCTGGATCTCGAAGTTCGTGAGGTGGTCCGCCTCGAGCATCACCACGTCGGGCGCGCCCTTGTTGGCGGAGACCGCGGTCTGGAACTTGTCGTACTCGGGGCCGCCGGCGCCCGCGTTGCGCCAGCAGACCTGGACGTCCTTGTGCGCGTTGTTGAAGTTGTCGACGACCTTCGCCATGTTCGGGTACCACGCCCAGACGGTGACGGTGGGCGCGCTCTTCACGACGAGCTTGTTCGTGCAGTTCGTGGCGTGCTCGACGGCGCCTCCACCGCCGCCTCCGCCGCCGCTGCTCGGCGAGCAGCCGACCAGCGCGGCGAGCACGCCGCCGGCGGTCACCGCCGCCACCAGGAGCTTTGACTTCTTCACTGCGTTCCCCTTCGAACGGACGTGACGTCGCCTGCAACGTGCACGTCTCTGTGGTTGCTGGTGCAAGCGCGGACGGGTCGGGAGGACCCGCCGGGTGCTCGGAGCGCTCTGCGAAACGATCTCGTAGAACGTTATACGCGTGGACTGTACACCCGGTTGCGGCGAGTCGGACCGTCTCGATCCGGTAACGGCGAGTCGCCGCCCCCGACCTGGCGGAGACATGCCCGGCTGCGCGCCAGAAGCCGAGGGAGCGGCAGGATGTCCCCGTGAGCGAGCAGACCGAGACGGACCCCGAGCCGACCGCGGAGGTCCCGTCGCCGCTCCTACGCCGAGCCACCCTGCGCGACGTCGCGACCCGCGCCGGCGTGTCCACCGCGGCCGCGTCCAAGGTGCTGCGGGGCGCCTACGGCGTCAGCCCCGCCATGCGGGAGCGGGTGCAGGAGGCCATGGCGGCGCTCTCCTACCGGCCGAACGCCTCCGCCCGCGGCATGCGCGGCAAGACCTTCACCATCGGGGTGCTGATCTCGGACATCCAGAACCAGTTCTACGACCAGGTGATGTCCGGCGTCGCCCCCGTGTTCGCGGAGGCCGAGTACGCGGTCCTGATCGCGCAGGCGGCGCCGAGCGTCGAATCCGAGCTCGCGATGGTCGAGACGATGATCGACCACCGCATGGACGGCCTCGTGCTGATGACGCCGACCATGCCGAGGGCCGAGATCGAGCGGTTCGCGAGCCTCCTGCCCGTCGTGGTGGTCGCGCGGGGTGGCGGAGGCGCGGGATTCGACACGGTCTCCGCCGACGACGAGGTGGGGTCCGCCCTGATCGTCGACCACCTCGTCGGGCTCGGGCACCGCTCGATCGCCCACATCTCCGTCGACTCGCCCGACGACGATCCGACGCTGCCCTTCCGCGCGAGGACCCGCGGCTACGAGGACGCGATGCGGCGGCACGGGCTCGAGGAGCGGATCGACGTGATCAGCACGGGCTGGACGCAGGCGGGCGGCGTGTCCGCCGCCGCCCGGCTGCTCGAGCGGGACGCGCTGCCGACGGCGATCCACGCCGGCGCGGACGTCGCGGCGCTCGGCCTGCTCGGCGTGCTCTGGGACAGGGGCGTCGAGGTGCCGGGCGACGTGTCCGTGGCCGGCTACGACAACTCCCCCATCGGCATGCTCGCCCCGATCTCGCTTACCAGCGTCGACCAGGGCGCGGACGTGCTCGGTCGGCGCGCCGCCGAGCTCCTCCTCGAACGGATCGGCGGCCGCACCGAGCCCCGGTCGGTGCGGATCCGGCCCACGCTCGTCACCCGCGGCACGACGGCGCCTCCCCGCGCCTGAGCCCCGCGTCGCCGGCGCGTCGGCCTTGCGGGCACCGGTGTAGAACGTTGTACAGTCGCCGCAGGTGGCCCGCTCCTCCTCCTCGACGAGGCCGGTCGCCGATCGACGACGAGGGAGTCCGATGTCCGCTGGACCATCCGCACGGATCGACATCGCGACGGGGCGGCCGACGGTGGCCTACAGCCGGGACCTGTTCGGTCACTTCATGGAGCACTTCCACCGGCAGGTGTACGGCGGGATCTTCGAGCCCGGATCGCCGCTCGCGGACGAGCAGGGCTTCCGGCTCGACGTGCTCGACGCCCTCCGGGAGCTGCGCATCCCCACGGTGCGGTGGCCGGGCGGCTGCTTCGTCTCCGCGTACCACTGGCTCGACGGGGTGGGCCCCGCCCGGCTGCCGACCTACGACAAGGCCTGGCGGGTCACCGACCCCAACACGTTCGGCACCGACGAGTTCCTGGAGTGGTGCCGACGGCTCGGTGCCGAGCCGTACCTCTGCACGAACGCGGGGACCGGCACGCCCGAGGAGATGGCCGACTGGCTCGAGTACTGCAACCTGCCGGAGGGCAGCCGCTGGGCCGACCGCCGCGCCGCGAACGGGCATCCGGAGCCGTACGGCGTGCGGTTCTGGAGCATCGGCAACGAGAACTACGGCGACTGGGAGATCGGCGCGAAGTCGGCCACGGACTGGGCGCGGTACGTGACCGAGGCGGCGAAGATGATGCGCCGCACGGATCCCACCGTCTCCCTGATGGCCGCCGCCGTCGACGACCTCGACTGGGCGCTGCCGCTGCTGCGCAGCGCGGGCAGGTACCTCGACTTCGTCTCGATCCACGGCTACTGGGACCGGCTCGACGCCGTGAACGAGCCCTCGGGCTACGAGCAGGCCATGGCGATGACGCTGGAGCCGGAGCGCGCGATCTCGCGCATGGAGGCCGTCATCCGGGCGAGCGGGCAGGACGTGGCGATCGCCTTCGACGAGTGGAACCTCCGGGGCTGGCACCACCCGTGGGAGCCGGGGGCGGCCGCCATCGCGGCGCGCGACCTCAACGACGACGAGAGCACGTACACGATGGCGGACGCGGTGTTCTCGGCGTCGTTCCTGAACGCCTGCCTCCGGCACGCCTCGTCGGTGCGGATGGCGAACATCGCCCCCACCGTGAACACCAGGGGACCGCTGTTCGTGCATCCGGAGGGGGTCGTGCGGCGCACGACCTTCCACGTGCTCGCCATGTACGCGAACCTGCTCGAGGACGAGGTGCTCGACGCCGCGGTGTGGAGCGCGTCGACGTCGGCCGCGGGTACCGAGGTGCCCGTGGTCGACGCGGTCGCGACGGTGGGCTCCGGGAGCGGCGCCGTGGCCGTCGCGCTCGTCAACAAGAGCGCCTCGGAGCCCGCGCGGTGCGAGATCCGGATCGACGGGTCGCTGCCCGCAGGCCGGATCAGCGCGACCCTGCTCGCCTCGGACTCCCCCGACGCCTACAACAGTGTCGCCGCGCCGGACACTGTGCATCCGCAGGACCTGGAGCTCGGCCGGGACGGCTCGGTCGTGCTTCCGCCGCACAGCGTCGCGGTGTGCCGGCTGGAGACGAACCTGCCGAGGGACGCCGGCCGGGGCGGCTGGCAGCTGGGCGGCCTCGGCACGGACTGGCGGCCGCGGGCCTGAGGCGACCGGGGACCGTCGACCCCGCGGTGCCTACAGCCCCCGCGCGAGGCGGTGGTAGGCGGCGTTCCAGCGGACCTCGTGCTGGAAGCCGTCGAGCGTGGTGCCCTCGTCGATGACGAGCAGCTCGGTCCGCAGCATGCCGGCGAGGTCCCGCCAGGCGTCGATTCCGACCTGCGTCGTCATCACGGTGTGGTGAGCGGCCCCCGCGGTCAGCCAGGCCGCCGCGGAGGTGCGGAAGTCCGGGCGCGGCTGCCACACCGCGCGGCCGACGGGCAGCTTCGGCAGCGGCTCCGGCGGGGCCACGACGTCGACCACGTTCGCGACGAGCCGGAACCGGTCGCGGAGGTCCGAGAGGGCGACGACGACCGCGGGGCCCGCATCCGCGTCGAAGACGAGCCGCACCGGATCCTCCCGGCCGCCGATGCCGAGCGGGTGCACCTCGAGCGACGGACGCCTCGTCGTCAGGGACGGGCTGACCTCGAGCATGTGCGCGCCGAGGATCAGCTCGGATCCGGGCGTCAGGTCGTACGTGTAGTCCTCCATGAGCGAGGCGCCGCCCGGCAGCCCCTCGCCCATCACGGCGGCGATCCGCACGAGCACCGCGGTCTTCCAGTCGCCCTCCGCGCCGAAGCCGTAGCCGTCGGCCATGAGCCGCTGCACGGCCAGGCCGGGGAGCTGGCGCAGGGCGCCGAGGTCCTCGAACGTCGTCGTGAACGCGTCGAAGCCGCCCTCCTCGAGGAAGGACCGCAGCCCGAGCTCGATGCGGGCGCCGTACCGGAGCGACTCGCGCCGCTCCCCGTCCGCCCGCAGCTCGGGCACGACGTCGTACGCCTCGTCGTACTCGGCGACGAGCGCGTCGACGGCGGACTCGTCGGCGGCCGCGACGGCGTCCGCGAGGTCGTTCACGCCCCACGTGTTCACCTGCACGCCGAGCACGTGCTCGGCCTCGGTCTTGTCGCCCTCGGTGACGCCGACGAAGCGCATGTTGTCGCCGAAGCGGGCGAGCCTCATCCGCCGGGCGGCGGCCCGGCCGGCGGCCGCGCGCTGCCAGGTCGCGATCCGCTCCGTGACCGCGGGGTCGCTGACGTGCCCGACCACGACGGTGCGCGGCACGTCGAGCCGCGCGAGCATGTAGCCGAACTCCCGGTCGCCGTGCGCCGCCTGGTTGAGGTTCATGAAGTCGAAGTCGATGTCCGCCCACGGGAGGGCGACGTTCGCCTGCGTGTGCAGGTGCAGCAGCGGCTTGTCGAGCGCGTCGAGGCCCGCGATCCACATCTTCGACGGGCTGAAGGTGTGCATCCACGCGATCACGCCGAGCACGCCGTCGTCGGCGTTCGCCTCGAGCATCGTGCGGCGGATCGCGTCGGCATCGGTGAGCACCGGCTTCCACACGACCCGCGCCGGCACGGCCGCGCCGAGCTGCTGCGCGATGGCCCGCGACTGGTCGGCGACCTGCGCGAGCGTCTCGGGCCCGTAGAGGTGCTGGCTGCCGGTCAGGAACCATACCTCGGAGGTGGACAGGACGGGACGGGGCATCAGGACTCCTTGCCGGCGGGCTGGCCGTAGACGTGCTGGTAGCGGTCGAAGAGGGCGTCGACCGCCGCGGGGTCGATGGGCAGCGGATCGCCGAGCTGCCGGGCGATGTGCACCGTGCGGGCGACGTCCTCGACCATGACCGCGGCCTTCACCGCGTCCCGGGCGTCGCTGCCGATCGTGAAGGGCCCGTGGTTCCGCATCAGCACCGCGCGGCTGCGGTGCCCTTCGAGGGTCTCCACGATGCCGCGGCCGATGGAGTCGTCGCCGATGATCGCGAACGGGCCGACCGGGATCTCGCCGCCGAACTCGTCCGCCATCGCGGTGAGCACGCACGGGATCGGTTCCGCCCGCGCCGCCCAGGCGGTGGCGTAGGTGGAGTGGGTGTGCACGACGCCGCCGACGTGGGGCATGTTCCGGTAGACGTAGGCGTGCGCGGCCGTGTCGGACGACGGGCTGCGGTGGGCGCCCGGGGTCTCCGCGATCACCCGGCCGTCGAGGTCGCAGAG
The DNA here is from genome assembly GCA_025936735.1 of Amnibacterium sp. Lineage (GTDB taxonomy): Bacteria > Actinomycetota > Actinomycetes > Actinomycetales > Microbacteriaceae > Amnibacterium. Next base: position 3,927 of record JAICSU010000043.1, on the reverse strand, counting down.
GATCATGTCGTCGGCGGTGAGGGCGTCGTACGGCACGCCGCTCGGCTTGATCACGAAGAGGTCGGCGCCCGGGACCCGTCCGGAGACGTTGCCGCCCGTCCACACGACGAGGCCGTAGCGGACGAGCTCGGCGTGCAGGGTCGCGACCTCGTCGCGGATCCGCTCGATCGCCGCCTGCACGTCGCCGGTCATGCCGGCAGCTCGATCCCGGGCTCGGGCGCGACGGCGCCGCGGCTCGCGTACGCCTCGCGCTTGAGGGCGGCGAGCCGGTGCATCACGTCGTCGCCCCCGCGGCCGAAGTGGTCGTGGAGCGCCGTGTACTCCGCGTAGAGGCGGTCGTAGACGGCCGCGCGGGTCTCGTCCGGGCGGAAGGCGTCCCGGATCCGCCGCCCCATCCGGGATGCGGCGGTGGCCACGTCCGGGTGGGCGCCGGCTGCGACGGCCGCGTGGATCGCCGCCCCGAGCGCGGGGCCCTGGTCGCTGCCGATGACCGAGATCGGCATCCGCAGCACGTCGCTGTAGATCTGCATGAGGAACGTGTTCTTGACGAGGCCGCCCGCGGCGACGAACTCGTGCACGGGCACGCCGCTCGCGACGTAGGTCTCGACGATCTTCCTCGTGCCGAACGCGGTGGCCTCGATCAGGGCCCGGTACACCTGCTCGGGGCGCGTGGCGAGGGTGAGGCCGACGATCACCCCGGAGAGCTCGTGGTCGACGAGGACGGAGCGGTTGCCGCTCTCCCAGTCGAGGGCGATCAGGCCGGATGCGCCGACCGGTTCGGCTGCCGCGAGCTCGGTGAGCACGTCGTGCACGCTGCGCCCCTCGGCGCGGGCGCGGTCGCGCAGGTCGGCGGGCGCGAACCGTTCGACGAACCAGCCGAAGATGTCGCCGACGCCCGACTGGCCGGCCTCGTAGCCCCAGTAGCCGGCCGTGATGCCGCCGTCGACGGCGCCGCACATGCCGGGCACCTCGGCGAAGCGGTCCGCGTTCAGCACGTGGCAGGTCGAGGTGCCCATCACGGCGACCATCGTTCCGGGCGCGACGGCGTCCGCGGCCGGCACCGTGACGTGCGCGTCCACGTTGCCGACGGCCACCGCGATGCCCTCGGGCAGGCCGGTCCAGGCGGCGGCCTCGGCGGTCAGCCGGCCGGCGGCCGTGCCGAGGTCGGCGATCGGGCCGGCCAGCTTCGTGTCGGCGAAGTCGGCGAAGTCCGGGTTCAGCGCGGCGAGGAAGTCGCGGCTCGGGTACGACCCGTCCTGACGGATGCCCTTGTACCCGGCGGTGCAGGCGTTGCGCACGGCGGTGCCGCCGAGCCGCTCGACGATCCAGTCGGCGGCCTCGACGAAGCGGTCCATCCGGTCGTAGAGCTCCCGGTCCTCCTCGAGCAGCTGCAGCCCCTTCGCGAACTGCCACTCGGACGAGATCATCCCGCCGTACCGGCCGAGCCACGGCTCGTGGCGCTCCGCGGCGGTCTCGGTGATGCGGTCGGCCTGGCCCTGCGCGGCGTGGTGCTTCCAGAGCTTCACGTAGGCGTGCGGCCGGCCGGCGTACTCGGGCAGCTCGTTCAGCGGCGTGCCGTCGGCGAGCACCGGCACCATCGTGCAGGCGGTGAAGTCGATCCCGACACCGAGGACGTCGGCGGGATCGACGCCGGCGGCCGCCACGGCGGCGGGCACCGCCCGCTGCAGCACCTCGACGTAGTCGGCGGGCACCTGGAGCGCCCAGTCCGGCGGCAGCGGCGTGCCGTCGGGCAGCTCGCGGTCGAGCACCGCGTGCGGGTACTCGTGCACGGCCGAGCCGAGCTCGGCGCCGTCCCGCACCCGCACCACGACGGCGCGCCCCGAGAGGGTGCCGTAGTCCACGCCGATCACGACCGGCTCGGAGGCGTTCGAATCCGTCATGTCATCCCCGTCGACGAAAGTGAGCGCTCACATCATGCCGGAACCGGACCCGGAACGCGAGCCGCGACTGCACGAACGACGGAGTTTCTGCGCAGACGGGCCCTGGATCCGCACGGCGTCGTCGGGCGGATGCGGATTCTCCGTCGTTCGCGCCGGTGGACGCGTCAGGCGGGGCCGGTCGAGGCGCGGATCACCAGCTCGGCGGACAGCGTCGGCGGTTCGGCCGCATCCGCGTCCGTGCCGTCGAGCAGGGCGGCGAGCCGGTGCATGAGCCGCTCCCCCAGCGCGGCGAAGTCCTGCCGCACGGTCGTGAGCGGCGGGACGAAGTAGGCGGCCTCGGGGATGTCGTCGAAGCCGACGACGCTCACGTCGCCCGGCACCCGGACCCGCGCCTCCGCGAAGGCGGCGAGGAGCCCGAGCGCCGTCTGGTCGTTGGCGGAGAAGATCGCTGCCGGCGTGCCGGATGCGGCGAGCCGGCGGCCGATCGCCGCGCCACCGCGCGCGGTCCAGTCCCCGTGGAGCACCTCCGGCGTGGGCAGGCCGCGCCGCTCGCACTCCTCCCGCCAGCCGCGCTCCCGCTCCTGCGCCTCGATCCAGTCCGCCGGCCCGGCGACGTGCACGATCTCGCGGTGACCGAGGTCCGCGAGATGGGCGACGGCGCGCCCGGCGGCGGCGCGGTGATCGATCCCGACCGCGACGGCGTCGGGGATGCCGCTCGGCACGGTGGTCACGAGCGGCACGTCGGCGGCCACACGCGCGAGCGCGTCCGCCACCTCCGGCGTCGGGGCGACGACGACGAGGGCCTGCACGTCCTGGCCGAGAAGGGCATCGACCGCGTGCCGCACGTCGGCGGCCCCGGTCTGCTCGAGCGCGGCGATGGACACGTCCCAGCCGGCGGCCCTCGCGGCGTGGTTGAAGCCGTGGGTCGTGCTCGACGGCCCGTAGAGGGGCAGCCCGACGGTGATCAGGCCGATGGTCCGGGTGCGACGGCTCGCGAGGGCCCTCGCCGCGGCGTTCGGCCGGTAACCGAGGCGGTCGACGGCCTCCTCGATCCGTTCCCGGGTCGCCGGCCGGACGGTCGGGTCCCCCTTCAGGAAGCGGGAGACGGTCTGGTGCGACACCCCGGCCGCGGCGGCCACGTCGAAGATGTTCGCCACGAGCCGGAGTGTAGGGCCGGCCCCATCCGGTGACTTGCCACCATCCGCCTCGGAAACGCCCCTTCGAGGGCGAGAAGCGGCAAGTCACCGGAGGGCCGGTCAGGCCTCGCGCTGCTTCGGCGAGCTGTCCTGCGTGCGCTTCGGGTCGCGCTCGATGACGCCGGCGAGCACCTCGTCGATCCGCTCCATGAGCGGAAGCGGGATGTTGACGCCCGACGCCTTCACGTTCTCGTGCACCTGCTCGGGGCGGGAGGCGCCGATGATCGCGGAGGCGACGTTGTCGTTCTGCAGCACCCACGCGATCGCGAGCTGCGCGAGCGAGAGGTCCAGCTCCTGCGCGATGGGCTGCAGCTCCTGCACGCTGGTCAGCACGTCGTCCCGCATCCAGCGGGAGATCATGTTCGCCCCGCCCTTCGTGTCGGTGGCCCTGGTGCCCTCGGGCGGCTGCTGCCCCGGCTTGTACTTGCCGGTCAGCACGCCCTGCGCGATCGGTGACCAGACGATCTGCGAGATCCCGAGCTCCTTCGAGGTCGGCACGACCTCCGGCTCGATGACCCGCCAGATCGCGTTGTACTGCGGCTGGTTCGAGATGAGCTGGAACCCGAGCTCCTTCGCGAGCCTCGCGCCCTCGCGGAGCTGGTCGGCCGTCCACTCGCTGACGCCCACGTAGAGCACCTTGCCCATGCGCACGAGGTCGGCGAAGGCCTGCATCGTCTCCTCGAGCGGCGTGAAGTAGTCGAAGCGGTGCGCCTGGTAGAGGTCGACGTAGTCGGTCTGCAGGCGGGTGAGGCTCGCGTCGATCTCGGCCATGATCGCCTTGCGCGACAACCCGGCGCCGTTGGGCCCGGGGCGCATGGGCCCATTGACCT
>JAICSU010000184.1 GCA_025936735.1 Amnibacterium sp. | reverse complement strand
CCGTCGTACACGGCGGTGCGCACCATCGGCAGGCCGGCGATGCTGCGCACGGCGCCGTCGTCGAGCCGTTCGATGAAGCTCTGCATGCCGGAGTCCGCCCGGATGGCGCGCAGCTGCACGGCGGCTGCGGTGTCGAGGGTGACGGCGACCGTGAGCCGGCCGCCCTTCTCCGCAGCGGGGGACGGGTAGAGGAAGACGTACGCGGTGCTCACGCCGAAGCGCTCGTAGGAGTCCGCGCGGCCGGGGGTCCGCAGCTGCGCCGGCAGCTCGTCCGGATGGTCGTAGAAGTACCGCAGCACGCCCGCGGATCGGCCCGCCTTCAGCGCGGCGACGAACGAGGCGCGCACGGGGGCGGGCAGCGTGACGATCGAGTCGTCGAACCCCGATGAGGCGCTCGGCGTCGGGGCCACCGACGGCGGAGGGGCCGGGTGGGGCCGCGAGGTGGCGGCGACGCCGATCCCGGCGAGGGCGACGACCACGACCGTGGCGAGCGAGACGAGGAGCCTGCGCCGACCGGGTCGGGCGCGGGGGGCGACCTCCTCCGCCCGCTCGTGCGGTTCCGCGGCCGGGGCCGCGTCGCCCGCGAGCGCGCGGTAGCGCTCGACCTCCTCCGGCGTGACGTCCGGCGCGTAGAGGCGCCGCCGGAGGGCGTCGAGCTCCTCGTTCACCGCGAGTGGCGGACCGCCGCCGCCGGGAGCTCCACGGCGACAGCGTGCCACGAGCCGCTGAAGGTGTACGACAGAGTCATGCGGATCGCGGTGGCCGGGGCGACCGGCACAGTGGGGCGGCAGGTGGCGCGGGTCGCGGCGGAGCGGGGCCACGAGGTGGTGCCTCTGTCGCGCTCGACGGGTCAGGACGCGGTCACGAGCGTCGGCCTCGTCGCCGCGCTGCGCGGCGTCGAGGCGGTCGTCGACGTGCTGAACACGCCGTCGGTTCTCAAGCAACCCGCCGCGGCGTTCTTCACGGCGACGACGCGGAACCTGCTCGCCGCCGAGCAGCGCGCCGGCGTACCGCACCACGTCGTGCTGTCGATCGTCGGGATCGACGGCGTCGACGCGGGCTACTACGCCGGCAAGCTGGCGCAGGAACGGCTCGTGACCGCATCCGCCGTGCCGTTCAGCCTTCTGCGGGCGACCCAGTTCCACGAGTTCGCGGATCGCTTCCTCCGACAGGCCCGGCGGGGCCGGTTCGCGCTCGTCCCGGCCGGGCTGCTGCGCCCGGTCGCGGCGAGCGAGGTCGCCGAGAGGCTCGTGGGGGCCGTCGAGGCGGGGCCGGGCGGGCGGCTAGCCGATCTCACGGGGCCGCGGGACGAGCAGCTCACGAGCCTCGTGGAGCGCCTCGCGGCGGCCGAGGGCGACCCGGTGCGGCCGGTCGAGCTGCGGCTGCCGGGGGCCTTCTGGCGGGCGATGCGCTCCGGGGTGCTGCGCGGCGGGCCCGACGCGGACCGCGGGGTCATCACCTTCGACGAGTGGCTCGCCGCGCGGACGACCATCTGACCGCGGGGGTCAGCGGAGGCCGGCGGACCAGTCGGCGACGGTGCCGACGGCGGCCTGCCGGGGGAACACCTTCTCGGTGAGGACCCGGTGCACCTCGGCGTCCGCATCCGCGCAGGCGTCGGCGAGCACCGTGAGCTCGAAGTCGAGGTCGGCGGCCTGGCGCAGCGTGGAGAGCACGACGCCGCTCGTCGCGATCCCGGCGAGGACGAGGTGGCGGGCACCGAGGCCCCGGAGCAGCACGTCGAGGTCGCTGCCCGAGAAGGCGCTGACCCGGCGCTTCGTCACGAGCGGCTCGTCGTCGCGTCGCTCGAAGGCGGGATGGATCTGGGCCCCCTCGTGACGCTCCGTACCGGACGGCCCGCGCTCCTTCAGCGCGGAGAAGGCGCGGTTGGTCGCGGCGATCTCCGGGAAGCCGTCGCGGAACGCGACGCGCACGAAGAGCACGGGAACCGCGGCCTCCCGCGCGGCGCCGACGGCCCGCACGGCGGCCTCGAGGGCCGCGCTGCTGTCGAACCGATCGACGATGCTGCGCTGGAAGTCCATGACGAGAAGAGCCGTGCCGGCCATCGGGGTCCTTTCGGAGATCAGCAGGTGCGACTGTTCAGCCTAGGCTGTCGATATGGCCGGGATCTCGGACAGCGCTCACCAGGCGTCGCGCGAGGTGCGGGCGGTGGTCGGGCGGCTCCGGCGCCGCCTGCGCGAGGTGGCGGCGGACGGCGAGCTGACCCCGTCGCAGGTGTCGGTGCTGACGCGGGTGGCGAAGGGCGAGGCGGCGACGGCCGCCGCGCTGGCGGTCCTCGAGGGCGTCCGTCCCCAGTCCGTGGCGAGCACGATCGCGGCCCTCGAGGCGAAGGGGCTCATCGCGCGCGCGCCGGATCCGGAGGACGGCCGCCGGTCCATCATCACGCTCACCGACGCCGGGCGGGAGCAGGACCGCGGCAACCGGGAAGCCCGTGAGGCGTGGCTCGCCCGCGAGCTGCAGCAGCGGATGACGGAGGAGGAACGGCGCACGGTGATCGCGGCGATGGCTCTGCTCGAACGGCTGGCGCGCCCGTGACGACGGCGGTCGCGACGACCCGGTTCGACCGCCGGCTGTTCGCGCCGATGATCCTGGGCTCGATCCTGAACCCGGTCAACTCCTCGATCATCGCCGTCGCCCTCGTGCCGATCTCCCTGGCGTTCGGCGCCCCGACCTCGCAGACGAGCTGGCTCGTCTCCGGCCTCTACCTGGCCACCGCGATCGGGCAGCCCCTGACCGGCCGGCTCGTGGACACGTTCGGCCCGCGGCGGCTGTTCCTCGCCGGCGCCGTGCTCACCGGGATCGCGGGTCTTCTCGGCACCCTCGCGCCGAGCCTCGGCGTCCTCATCGCCGCTCGCGTCGTTCTCGGCTTCGGCACCTGCGCCGGCTACCCGGCCTCGATGTCCCTCATCCGCAGCGAGGGCCGGCGCACCGGAGTGGACCGGCCGGCGGCGATCCTCGCGGTGCTGTCGGTCGCCACGCAGACGGTGGCCGTGATCGGCCCCTCGCTCGGCGGCCTCCTGATCGGCATCGGGGGATGGCGGGCCACGTTCGCCCTGAACCTCCCGCTGTCGATCGCCTGCCTCACGCTCGGCGCCTGGGCGCTGCCGCGGCCGGCCGCGGGGGAGACCCGGCCCGCGGGTCGCCTCGACTGGGCCGGCATCGCCCTGTTCGCGGCGACGCTCGTGTCGCTGCTGCTCTTCCTCATGGATCCGCATGTCGCCGACCTGTGGCTGCTCGGCATCACCGCACTGGCGGCCGCCGGCTTCACGGCGCGGGAGCTGCGGGCCGCGGATCCCTTCATCGACCTGCGGGTGTTCGCCGGGAACGTGCCGCTGCTCGCCACCTACGCCCGGGCGCTCTGCGCCGCGACCGTCTCCTACGCGTTCCTCTACGGCTACACCCAGTGGATGGAGGACGGGCGCGGCCTCGATGCCCAGACCACCGGCCTCGTGCTGCTGCCGACCTTCGGCATCGGGGTGCTCGTCGCGGCCCTCACCGGGCGCCGGCCCGAGGTGCGGGCGAAGCTGCTCGTCGGCGCACTCGCGCAGGTCGTCGTCTGCGGCGCCCTGCTGCTGCTCACCGGGTCGTCGGCGGTGTGGCTGCTCGTGGTCGTCGGCGCCGTGCTCGGGCTGCCGCAGGGACTGCTCAACCTCGCGAACCAGAACGCGCTGTACGCGCAGGCCGATCCCGCCCGGACCGGCGCCTCCGCGGGCCTCCTGCGCACCTTCTACTACCTCGGCGCCATCCTGTCGTCGTCGATGAGCGGCCTCTTCTTCGGGCGGAGGGCCGACACAGCGGGGCTGCACGCCCTGGCCGTCTTCATGCTCGTCGCCGCGGGCCTGCTGCTCGTGCTGAGCGTCGTCGACCGCTCGCTGTCCCGGGTCGGGGCCGCGCAGCGGTGACGCGGCGCCCCCGTACCCTTGACCGCATGCCCGAGAAGACCCTCGCCGACGCGCGCCCGCAGGTCCGCCCGGCGACCGAGGGCTGGCAGCAGGCGAAGGACCGCGAGGGCCGTCCGCTTCTGCAGTTCGCCTCGCCGAAGCGCGGCAAGCCGCCCGTCCACCTCGCCGACCTCTCCCCGGAGGAGCGGAAGGCGAAGCTCGTCGAGCTCGGCATGCCCGCCTACCGCGCGAAGCAGATCGCGACGCACTACTTCACCCGCTTCACCTCCGACCCCGCCCTGATGACGGACCTGCCCGCGGCGAACCGCGAGGAGCTCGTCCACGGGCTGCTGCCACCGCTGATGACCGAGGTCCGCCGGCTCACCACCGACAAGCGCGACACGATCAAGTTCCTCTGGAAGCTGCACGACGGCGCGCTCGTCGAGTCGGTGCTCATGCGGTACCCGGGGCGGATCACGCTGTGCGTCTCCTCCCAGGCCGGATGCGGCATGAACTGCCCGTTCTGCGCCACGGGGCAGGCCGGGCTGACCCGCAACCTGTCCGCGGCGGAGATCGTCGAGCAGGTCGTGCGCGCCAACCGGGCCATCGTCGAGGGCGAGCTGGGCGGCAAGCCGCGCGGGGAGACGACGCCCGAGCGCGTCAGCAACATCGTGTTCATGGGCATGGGGGAGCCGCTCGCGAACTACGCCCGGCTGATGAGCGCCCTGCGCACGATGGTCGCGCCGCAGCCCGACGGGCTCGGGATGAGCGCCCGGCACATCACGGTCTCCACCGTCGGGCTGGTGCCGGCGATCACGAAGCTCGCGGCCGAGAAGATCCCCGTCACCTTCGCGCTGTCTCTGCACGCGCCGGACGACGCGCTGCGCGACGAGCTCATCCCGGTCAACTCGCGCTGGAAGGTCGACGAGGCGCTCGACGCCGCCCGTGCCTACTTCGAGGCGACGGGGCGTCGCGTGTCGATCGAGTACGCGCTCATCAAGGACATGAACGACCACGGCTGGCGCGCCGACCTGCTCGCGGAGAAGCTGAACGCCCGGGGCCGCGGCTGGGTGCATGTCAACCCGATCCCGCTGAACCCGACACCCGGCTCCATCTGGACCGCGTCGGAACCCGCCGTGCAGCGCGAGTTCGTGCGCCGGCTCGAGGCCGCCGGCGTGCCGACGACCATCCGCGACACCCGCGGCAAGGAGATCGACGGCGCCTGCGGGCAGCTCGCCGCCGCCGACTGACCCCGCCCGCATTCGCGTCGGGGTTGGGGGCGCCCACCACGCCGAGATGGGGGGAGGATAGGCAAGGAAAGAAAGTTGGGGGGGGGGGAGCGCGCCCCCGGGCCCGGCCAGGGGG
>JAICSU010000147.1 GCA_025936735.1 Amnibacterium sp. | reverse complement strand
GAGCGCGCGGTCGGCACGATGCTCGGCCACGCGCTGACGATGCGGCACGGCGAGAACGGCCTGCCGTCCGGGTCGATCGACGTGACGCTGCACGGATCCGCCGGTCAATCCTTCGGCGCGTTCCTGCCGCCCGGCATCACGCTGCGGCTGTTCGGCGACAGCAACGACTACGTCGGCAAGGGCCTGTCGGGCGGCGAGATCGTGCTGCGGCCCGATCCCCGGGCCCGGTTCGCGGCCGAGGAGAACGTCATCGCCGGCAACGTGATCGGCTACGGCGCGACCCAGGGGACGATGTTCCTCTCCGGCATCGTCGGCGAGCGGTTCCTCGTGCGGAACTCGGGGGCGACGGCGGTCGTCGAGGGCGTCGGCGACCACGCGCTGGAGTACATGACCGGCGGCCTCGCCGTGATCCTCGGGCCGACCGGCCGGAACCTCGGCGCCGGCATGTCCGGCGGCACGGCGTACGTGCACCGGCTCACCACGACGCGGGTGAACCGCGACGCGCTCGCGTCCGGCGAGCTCGGGCTCGGGCCGATGGACAGCGCCGACGCCGCGATCCTGAAGGACCTGCTCGAGCGGCACGTCACGCTCACCGACTCGGCCCTCGCGGCGCGGATGCTCGCCGACTTCGAGACGACCGTGGGGGAGTTCGTGAAGGTGCTGCCCCGGAACTACGCCGCCGTGCTGGAGACGCGCGCGAAGGCCGCCGACGAGGGCCTCGACCCGGACGGCGACACCGTGTGGCGCCGCATCCTCGAAGTGACGAACGGCTAGGACGGAGGCGAACGATGGCTGACCCGAAGGGCTTCCTGAAGACACGGGAGCGCGAGCTGCCCAAGCGGCGCCCCGTGGCGCTCCGGCTGATGGACTGGCACGAGGTCTACGAGCAGCAGGACCGCGGCGAGCTGCGCCGCCAGGCGGGGCGCTGCATGGACTGCGGCATCCCGTTCTGCCATCACGGCTGCCCGCTCGGGAACCTCATCCCCGAGTGGAACGACCTCATGTACCGCGGCGACGGGCGGCAGGCGATCGAGCGGCTGCACGCCACGAACAACTTCCCGGAGTTCACGGGCACCCTGTGCCCCGCCCCCTGCGAGGCGTCCTGCGTGCTCGGCATCAACCAGCCGGCCGTCACGATCAAGCAGGTCGAGGTCTCGATCATCGACCAGGCCTGGGCCAACGGCTGGGTCGAGCCCCACCCCCCGCAGCGCCTGACCGGCAAGACCGTCGCGGTGGTGGGGTCGGGCCCCGCCGGCCTCGCCGCCGCCCAGCAGCTCACCCGCGCCGGGCACACCGTCGCGGTCTTCGAGCGCGACGACCGGATCGGCGGCCTGCTCCGGTACGGCATCCCCGAGTTCAAGATGGAGAAGCAGCGCCTCGACCAGCGGCTGAACCAGATGATCGCCGAGGGCACCCGCTTCCGGGCCGGCGTCGAGATCGGCGTCGACATCACCTGGGACGAGCTGCGCCGCCGCTACGACGCGGTGGTCGTCGCGACGGGCGCGCCGGTGCCTCGCGACCTGCCGATCCCGGGCCGGGACCTCGAGGGTGTCCACTTCGCGATGGAGTACCTCGTCCAGGCGAACAAGGCGGTCGCCGGTGACCAGGTGCCCGGCCAGATCACGGCCGAAGACCGCGACGTCGTGGTCATCGGCGGTGGCGACACCGGCGCGGACTGCATCGGCACCGCCCACCGGCAGGGCGCCCGCAGCGTCACCAACCTCGCCATCGGCAAGCAGCCGCCGCTCTCCCGCAGCGACTCGCAGCCGTGGCCGATGGTGCCGACGGTGTTCGAGATCGCGAGCGCGCACGAGGAGGGCGGTCGGCGCGAGTTCCTGTCGTCGACGGTCGAGTTCCTGGGCGACGAGAGCGGTCGCGTGACCGGGCTCCGGGTCGCGGAGACCGAGTACATCGACGGCACCCGCGTGCCCAAGGCCGGGACGGAGCGGGTCCTGCCCGCCGACCTGGTACTGCTCGCGATGGGCTTCTCCGGTCCGGAGCGGGAGCGGCTGGCCGACCAGCTCGAGGTCCCGTTCGACGAGCGCGGCGCCGTCGCCCGAGGCGAGGACTTCCAGACCGACCGGCCCGGCGTGTTCGTGGCCGGCGACGCCGGCCGGGGGCAGTCGCTCATCGTGTGGGCGATCGCGGAGGGCCGCTCGGTCGCGGCCGCGGTCGACGCCTACCTCGAGGGCGAGACGGGCCTGCCGGCGCCCGTGCGGCCCACCGACCGCGCCCTGACCGTGTAGCGGTCCCCGCGGTCCGGGCGGCAGCCCCGGTCGGCCGCGTGCGCCGCCGACCGTCAGGAGCGGCTCGTTCGGCGCACTACCCTCGACAACGCACATTCCGAATCGATGACAGGCGGACACACCACCGATGAGACGAGCGAAGATCGTCGCGACCCTCGGCCCGGCGACCTCGAGCTATGAGAACATCCGCGCCATCATCGAGGCGGGCGTCGACGTCGCCCGGATGAACCTCAGCCACGGCAGCTACGAGGTGCACGAGGGCGTCTACCGCGAGGTGCGCCGCGCATCCGACGACACGGGTCGCGCCGTGGCGGTGCTGGTGGACCTGCAGGGACCGAAGATCCGCCTCGGGCGCTTCTCCGACGGCCCGCACGAGCTCGCCGAGGGCGACGTCTTCACGATCACCACCGAGGACGTCGTCGGCACGAAGGACCTCGTCGGCACGACGTTCAAGGGCCTGCCGCAGGACGTGAAGGCCGGCGACTTCCTGCTGATCGACGACGGCAAGGTGCGGGTGCAGGTGCTCGACACCGACGGCGTGCGCGTGCGCACCGAGGTCGTGGTGGCCGGCACCGTGTCGAACAACAAGGGCATCAACCTGCCCGGCGTCGCCGTCAACGTGCCCGCGCTCTCCGAGAAGGACGAGGCCGACCTCCGGTGGGGCCTCCGGCTCGGCGCGGACCTCATCGCCCTCTCCTTCGTCCGCAGCCCCGATGACGTCGTGCGGGTGCGCGAGATCATGGACGAGGTCGGGCGCCGCATCCCGGTGATCGCGAAGATCGAGAAGCCGCAGGCCGTCGACAACCTCGAGGCCATCATCGACACGTTCGACGGGACGATGGTCGCCCGCGGCGACCTCGGCGTGGAGCTGCCGCTCGAGGCGGTCCCCATCGTCCAGAAGCAGGCGTGCGAGATCTCCCGTCGCCTCGCGAAGCCGGTCATCGTCGCGACGCAGATGCTCGAGTCGATGATCTCCTCGCCCGTGCCGACCCGCGCGGAGACCTCCGACGTCGCCAACGCCGTCCTCGACGGCGCCGACGCCGTCATGCTGTCCGGCGAGACCAGCGTGGGGGAGTACCCGGTCACCACCGTGAAGACGATGGCGAAGATCGTCCGCTCCACCGAGGAGCACGGCCTCGAGCGCATCCTCCCGCTCGGCACGAAGCCGCGCACCCAGGGCGGCGCCATCACCCTCGCCGCGGCGGAGGTCGCCGACTTCGTCGGGGCCCGGTTCCTCTGCGTCTTCACGGAGTCGGGCGATTCCGTCCGCCGCATGGTGCGCCTCCGCTCGCAGATCCCCGTCCTCGCCTTCACGCCGGATCCCGGCATCCGCTCGCGGCTCGCGCTGAGCTGGGGCGTCGAGACGTTCCTCGTGCCCCGCGTCACGAACACCGACGAGCTGATGCACCAGGTCGACGACGTGCTGCTCAGCATCGAGCGGTGCGCACGGGGCGAGAAGGTCGTCGTGATCTCCGGGTCCCCTCCCGGGATCACCGGCTCGACGAACGACATGCGCGTCCACGTCATGGGCGACGCGATCGGCGGCGCCGCCCCGGCGTATCAGCAGTTCCGGGGCTGAGCGCCGATCGTTACCGATTCGCCGCCGGAGGGGGGATGACCCCGCCGGGCGGCGCGGATTAGCGTGCGGGCGTCGGCCGGGGGGCCGGGAGCGGGGGCGCTCGATGACGATGCACGCGGCACTGCCGGGCTGGTACGGCGACGGGTCGGGGACGCAGCGCTGGTGGAACGGTCGCGGTTGGACGGAGTTCCTCGATCACGACCCGCCCGAGCCTCTGATCGCCCGGGCCTCCCTCGCCGATGAGGACGGCGACGTGGAGGTGCTGCCGCGGCACGGCGTCGTCGCGCCCGCGGTCAGCCTGGAGCACGGGCCGCTGCGCCGGGGCAGGCCGGGTGTGCGGCGGCCGTTCCCGACCTTCGCGGTCGTGTCGATCACCTGCATGACCGCGGTGACGACGCTCGGCTTCCTGCTCATGACTCTGTGACGCGCCGAGCGGGCCCGGATTTGGAGCCCGGTCTCAGGTTCCCCGGGCGACGATGACGTCATGGTCGAAGTGGAACCGCGAGAGCGGAGCCCGGACTAAGAGGCGGGCCCCAACAACGACGAAGCAGACCCCCGGCACCGGAAGGCGCCGGGGGTCTGCGCCGTCTCGGGGGTCCCCGAAGGCCGGCGGAGCCGTAGGCCGACACGCCGGCCCGGGCGGTGTTTGTGCAGGTCGGCCCCCGATCTGGGGACATGCGTCGACGGGGACGCGCCATAGACTGCGCCTGTCCCGCTCCGGAAACCCGACCGGTGCACCGACCACCCATCGGTGAAGCGGGCTTGCCCGGTGAAAGCCGATCCCGATGACGACCAGTCCACCCGTGCTCGGCCCCGTGCGCCCGAGCATCCCGCCGCGGCGGAGCACGCCCGCGGCCCGCTGGAGCGATCCGGTGCTCTGGACGTCGGCCGCCGTGATGTTCGGAGTCGGCCTCACCGCCATGGTGACGCTCACCGACTGGTTCCCTCGGGGCGCGCGCGCCGGTTCGATCAGCACCGAGGTGAACACCCTCGACGCCGCGGTCGCCCTGCTCGTCGCCTATCTGTCCCACGGGCGGTTCGTCCGCGAGCACCGGATGCGGCACCGCTTGATCGCGCACGGCCTCGGCGTGATCGGTTCGGCGTCCCTGCTGGTTCCGCCGGGGGCCCAGCTCCTCCGCCTCGACGCGGGCGGTACCCCCGTGCTCTGGGCGACCGCCGTGCTGCGGCTCCTCGCCACCGGCTTCATCGTCGTCGGTGCCCTCTGCGGCGACCTGCGCGTCACCCGCACGCCTGTCCGGAGCGTCGGCCTCCTCGTGCCCATCGCAGCGGTCGCGGTCGTGCTCCTGGCGACCGCGCTCGCCGGTCCTTCGCTCCCGCCCGCGATCGTGCCTCTGGCTCGGGGCCGCGGCGGCCCGCTCGACTTCGTGAGCGATCCGCTCTTCGGCGCGATGCAGCTGGTCAGCGCGATCGGCTTCCTCGTCGCCGCGGTCCTCCTCACCCGACTCGTCGTGAGGCATCCCCACGAACCGGCCGGCTTCAAGGGGCCCGCGTTCGCGCTCGGCGGCTTCGCGCTCTTCCAGTACGCGCTGTTCCCGACGGTCGCTACCGACTGGCTCTACACCGGCGACCTGCTGCGCACGGGGTGCTACGCGCTCCTGCTGCTCGGGGCCGTGCTCGAGATCCGCCGCTACTGGACGGGCCAGTCCCGGGCAGCGGTGCTCGCCGACCGGCGCAGGCTCGCCCGGGAGATCCACGACGGCGTCGTGCAGGAGGTCTCCTACATCCGGATGGAGAGCAGGAGCCTGCCCGAGCACCTCGGCGTCGACCGCATCGTCGATGCCTGCGACCGGGCCCTCGACGAGGCCCGCGACGCGGTGCACGCCCTGGCGCTCGCGGAGCACGAGCCCCTCGATCATCAGCTGGAGCGAGCGGCGCACGACCTGTCCCGCCGCTACGGCGTCCAGGTCCTGCTGCGTCTCGAGGGCGATCCGGCGTGCGACGCGGACCAGCGGCACGGGCTCGTGCGCATCGCGCGGGAAGCGATCGCCAACGCGGTCCGGCACGGCGGGGCGCAGGTCGTCACCGTGGCGCTCACGCGCTCCGAGCCGGGGTGGGTGCTCGAGATCCACGACGACGGGGTCGGCTTCGACCTCGCTGCTGTCGGTGCGACCGCCGGCGGATACGGCTTGATCAGCATGCGGGAACGCGCCGACGCGCTCCCGGGACGGTGCGTCGTGGAGACGGAACCGGGACGAGGCACGACGGTGAGGGTGATGTGGTGATCGAACGGATGGAACAGCCGGTGCGGGTGCTCATCGCGGACGACCATGCCGGGGTCCGGCAGCGGATCCGCCAGACGCTCACGGCCGCCGGCTTCGACGTCACGGCCGAGGTGGCGACCGCGCCCGATGCCGCGAGCGCGGCGATCGCGGAACGGCCCGACCTCGTGCTCCTCGACGTCCACATGCCGGGCAACGGCATCCAGGCCGCCCGCCGGATCACGGCCGAGGCGCCGGACGTCACGGTGATCATGCTGACCCAGTCGGCCGAGGACGAGGACCTGTTCGACTCCTTGCGAGCCGGTGCCGCCGGCTACGTGCTGAAGTCCACGGATCCCGCCGCTCTGCCGGGCGCGCTCAGGCGGGCCCTGGCCGGTGAGGCGGCGATCTCGCCGGGCCTGGTCGGACGCGTCCTCGATGAGTTCCGCAACCCGCGTCAGCGCCTCTTCGCCCGGCGGTCGCCGGCGGCCGCGAAGCTCAGCGCCCGCGAGTGGGAGGTCATGTCGATGCTCGCCGACGGCCGCACGACGGACGAGGTCGCGAAGGCCCTCTTCCTCTCGCCCACCACGGTGCGGGTGCACGTCTCCACCGTGCTGCGGAAGCTCGCGGTCAAGGACCGCGAGAGCGCGATCAGGCTGCTCCACACCTCGTAGTCCGGCCCGCCTCGGCGAGCTCGGTGAGGGAGATCCCGAGGGCGTCGGCTTCGTCCGCCGAGTACTCGCGGTCCCCGATGAGGACGAGCGGACCGTCCTGCTGGCCCGTGACGGGATCGCACGACATGCAGAGGCGTGCGTTCACCCCCTCCGCGATGGGCAGGGGCGCACCGAGGTGGATCCAGTCCTCCTCGCCGGCCTGCGTGCCGTGATCGGAGGTGCACCAGGCGGGGCAGCCGAGGGGGCGGGTCCGGGTCTCGG
>JAICSU010000239.1 GCA_025936735.1 Amnibacterium sp. | reverse complement strand
GCCCACGAGGTCGCACGGGTTCTCGACGTAGTGCACGTGGGAGATCAGCGCGACGGCGACGAGGCCGACGAACAGCACGATCGCGACGGAGCCCATCGCGACGAGCGTCTTCTGCGCGTTCTTGATCTTCGGGCGGCGGAACGCGGGGACGCCGTTGGCGATCGCCTCGACACCGGTGAGGGCGGAGCAGTCGCTCGAGAAGGCGCGGAGCAGCAGGAGCACGAGCCCCGCCTGGGCGACCTGGTCGCCGTGCACGGTGTACTGGGCGCTCGCCGCCACCGGGGCGGCCCCGAGCGCGGTGCGGACGAGGCCGGCGACGACCATCAGGAACACGCTCGAGATGAAGATGTAGGTCGGCAGGGCGAAGGCCTTGCTGGACTCGCGGACGCCGCGCAGGTTGATCGCGCAGAGCACGAGGACGATCGCGAGCGCCATCTCCACCCGGATCCCGGCGAGCTGCGGCACCGCGGAGATGATGTTGTCGACGCCCGACGCGACCGACACCGAGACCGTGAGGATGTAGTCGACGAGCAGCGCGGACGCCACGACGAGCGCGGCCTTCTCACCGAGGTTCTTCTGCGCGACCTCGTAGTCGCCGCCGCCCGACGGGTAGGCCTTGATGAGCCGGCGGTAGGACAGCACGACGACGACGAGCAGCAGCACGACGACGGCGGCCACCCACGGCGTGAACGAGAGGAACGACAACCCGCCCAGCGTGAGGATGAGCATCATCTCCTGCGGCGCGTAGGCCACGGAGGAGAAGCAGTCGCTGGCGAAGATCGGGAGGGCCAGGAGCTTCGGGAGGAGCTGGTCCTCGAGCTTGTCGCTCGGCAGTTTCTCGCCGAGGATCAGGCGTTTGACCGAGCGGCCCTCGTCCTCAGGCGCCGAAGTCACGGGGGGAGAGCGTACTCATGGCGCAAAACGTGTCAAGGAGATGCCCTGACCTCCGGATCGCGCGCCGCGCTCGGCGGCGACACCCATAATCCTTCAGGTGCACCTGTTCGCCGCCTTCAGCCTGCGCAACCGCGCACTGATCGCGCTCGTCACGATCGTCGCCGCCTTCTTCGGGGCGCTCGCCGCGGGGGCCCTGAAGCAGGAGCTCATCCCCTCGGTGCAGCTGCCGCAGCTCGCGATCGTCTCCACCTACACGGGCGCCTCCCCGACCGTGGTCAGCGAGCGGGTGAGCCGGCCCATCGAGCAGGCCGTCCGCGGCATCGAAGGCCTCGACACCACGTCGTCCACCTCGTCGACCGGGTCCTCCACGGTGACCGCGAGCTTCGTCTACGGCACGAACCTCGACGACGCCGAGCAGAAGATCGGCTCGGCCATCAACCGCATCCGCGCGACGCTCCCGGACGGGGTCGACCCGCAGGTCATCGCCGGCAGCCTCGCCGACCTCCCGGTGCTCGCGATCGCCGTGAGCGGCCGGCAGTCGACGGACGGTCTCGCGAGCGCGGTGACGACCTCCGTCGTGCCCGAGCTCGAGAAGGTCGCGGGCGTGCGCGCGGCGACCGTCGCGGGTGCGCCGGGGGACCGCATCACCGTGACGCCGAAGGACGCGCTGGCGGAGCACCACCTGACCCCGGACGTGATCGCGAACACCCTGAAGGCCGGCGGCGTGCTCGTGCCCGCCGGCAGCGTCGAGGCGGATGGCCGCACGCGCTCCATCCAGGTCGGCACCGAGCTCGGCTCGACGGCGGACATCCGCGCCCTGCCGCTCGCCGGCGTCACCGCTCAGCAGTACAACGGCCCGCTGAGCACGTCGACGCACATCCCGACCATCGGCGACGTCGCCACGGTCGTGCAGAACCACGACCCGGTCACGACCGTGTCCCTCGTCAACGGCCGCCCGTCGCTCACGGTCTCGGTCACGAAGCTGCCCGCCGCCAACACGGTCGACGTCTCCCGGGCCGTGCGGGCCGAGCTGCCGAGGCTGCAGGGCGCCCTCGGCCCCGGGGGCACCTTCACGACCGTGTTCGACCAGGCCCCCTACATCGAGAAGTCGATCAGCTCGCTCTTCACGGAGGGGCTGCTCGGACTCGGCTTCGCCGTGCTCGTGATCCTGGTCTTCCTCCTCTCGGTGCGCGCCACCGTCATCACGGCGATCTCGATCCCCACGTCGGTGCTCATCACGCTGATCGGGATGCAGGCGGTGCAGTACTCGCTGAACATCCTCACGCTCGGCGCGATCACCATCGCCATCGGCCGGGTCGTCGACGACTCCATCGTCGTGACCGAGAACATCGCCCGGCACTTCCGGGAGGACTTCCCCGGCGCCGAGGGGAGCATCCCACCGGCGGAGCGGCGCACCGCGATCCTCGTGGCCGTGAAGGAGGTGGCCTCCGCCGTCACGGCCTCCACCATCACGACCCTCGCGGTGTTCGTGCCGATCGCGTTCGTCAGCGGCGTCGCCGGCGAGCTGTTCCGGCCGTTCGCCCTCACCGTGACGATCGCCCTGCTCGCCTCGCTGTTCGTCGCGCTGACGATCGTGCCGGTGCTCGCGTACTGGTTCCTGCGGCCCCGCCATCCGCGGAAGGGACGGGCCACGGCGGTGCGTGTCCCCGTGCTGCAGCGCCTGTACCGGCCGGTGCTCGGCGGCACGCTCCGCCATCCCTGGCTCACGACGATCGCCGCGCTCGCCATCCTCGGCGGAACCGGGGCGCTCGTGCCGCTGCTGCAGACCAACTACCTCGGCTCGTCCGGCCAGAACACGCTGAGCGTCACCGAGACGCTGCCCGACGGCACGAGCCTCGCGACCCAGACGGTCAGGGCCAGGGCGACCGACAGGGCGCTCCGCTCCATCGACGGCGTGCGGACCGTCGCCGCGTCGATCGGCACGAGCGGCAGCAGCTTCCGCGACGCGTTCTCCGCCGGGTCGGGCACCAAGGTGACGTACTCGATCACCACCGCCGAGAAGGCGGACCAGGACGCGCTGCAGCGGCGGATCAGGTCGACGCTCACGGCGCTGCCCGACGCCGGCGACTACCAGGTGAGCGCGTCCCAGGGGTTCGGCACGAGCAGCGACATCCAGGTCGACATCACGGCGGGGACCTCGTCCGCGCTCGACGCCGCCGCCCAGCAGGTGCTCACCGCCGTGCAGCGCCTGCCGCAGGTCAGCCAGTCCTCGAGCAACCTCTCCGCGACGGAGCCGTATCTCGCGGTCGACATCGACGCGGCGAAGGCGGCGAAGGCCGGCTACAGCGAGGCGGCGCTCGCCCAGGTCGTCGCCCGCGCCTCGCAGCCCACGTCGATCGGCTCCCTCACGGTGGGGGACGACCAGCTCACCGTCTACCTGTCGGACCAGCACCCGCCGACGACGAGCGCCCAGCTCGCCGCCCTGAAGGTCCCGACGCCGACCGGTGAGGTGCGCCTGGACTCGCTCGCCACCATCCGCACCGCGAACCAGGCCGCAGCGATCACGAGCACCGACGCCAAGCGCAGCGCCTCGGTCTCGGCGACGCCGGCCGGGCAGGACACGGGCGCGGCGAGCG
>JAICSU010000210.1 GCA_025936735.1 Amnibacterium sp. | reverse complement strand
GTCGCCGTCGCCCGGTGGGCGGCCATCCCCTCGGAGGCGGAGATCACGTCCACGGCCTCGGCGAGCGCCGGCGTCGCCGACCGGGCGATGCGCTGGTACGTGAGCGGCTTGAGGAAGCGGCCGACGGACAGGCCCGCGCTGTGCTTCGCGCCGCCGGCGGTCGGCAGCGTGTGGTTCGTGCCCGCCATCCCCTTGTCGGAGTAGGCGACGGTGCTCCACGGGCCGAGGAAGATCGAGCCGTAGTTCGTCAACCGACCGTGGAACCAGTCGTCGTCCTCGGTCATCACCTCGAGGTGCTCCGGGGCCAGGTCGTCCATCAGCGCGGCGGCCGTCTCCCGGTCGTCCGCGACGGTGACGGACCCGAAGTCGCGCCAGGCGGCGCCGGCGATCTCCGCAGTCGCGAGCGTGGTGAGCTGCCGGTCCGCCTCCTCGACGACGGCGCGGCCGAGGGCGGCGGACGTGGTGACGAGGGCGGCGGGCGAGTTCGGGCCGTGCTCGGCCTGGCCGAGCAGGTCCGCGGCGACGAGCTCGGGATCCGCGGATCCGTCGGCGAGCACCGCGACCTCCGAGGGACCGGCGAGCAGGTCGATCGCGACGGTCCCGAACAGCTGCCGCTTCGCCTCCGCGACGAACGCGTTCCCGGCGCCGACGAGCATGTCGACCGGTGCGTCGTCGAGCAGGCCGAACGCCATCGCGGCGAGCGCCTGGACGCCCCCGAGCACGACGACGCGGTCGACGCCGGAGCACGCCGCCGCGTAGACCACGGCGTCGTTGGCGCCCCCGTCCGGCTGCGGCGGCGTGCACGCCACCACGGACGGCACGCCCGCGACCTTCGCGACGCCGACGCTCATGAACGCGCTCGCCGTGAGCGGGTAGCGACCGGCGGGCAGGTAGGCCCCGACGCGGCCGACCGGCACGTAGCGCACGCCGGTGACGAGCCCCTCCACGATCTCCGTCTCGAAGTCCGTGAGGTGCTCGCGGGTCGCCCGGGCGAACGCCTGCGTGCGCTCGGCGCCGAGCTCGATCGCCGCCCGCAGCTCCGGGGCGAGCCGGCTCCCGCTGCTCGCGATCTCGGCCGCGGAGAGCTCGATCGGGCGGTCCTGCCGGTCGAGCCGCTTCGCGTACTCGACGACCGCGTCCATCCCGCGGCGCTCGATGTCGGACAGCATCGCGGACACCGTCTCCACGACCTTCGGGTCCCGCTGCGCGGCCGGGGCGTCGACCGCCGGCGTCTTCAGGAACGAGTAGGAGCCGGCGAGGCGGTCGAGGACGGCGGGGGTGTAGCGCATGAGGCGAGCCTAGGAAGCCGTCCGCCGGCGCCCCAGCCTCGGCTTCCTTCACCATCCATAGGCCGAGCCTCTGGCGGGCCTAGGAGGGAGTCGTCTTGTCCGGGGATGCGGAGGTCCCTAGCCTGCGGCCATGAGCGTCGACGCCGGGCAGTCCAGCCCGACCACCACCACAACCCAGGGCGGCCTGAAGCGCGAGCTGAAGGTCGTCGATGCCGCTGCGTTCTCGATCGGCCTCATCGGGCCGGTGGGTGCGGCGGCCCTTCTCGGCACCGGCGCCGCCGGCATCCTCGGCGAGGGCGCCACCTGGGCGTTCGTGTTCGCCCTCATCGGCGTCTGCCTCGTGGCGTACGGCTTCATCAAGCTGTCGCGCTACATCGCGCACACCGGATCCGTGTACGCGACCGTGGGCATCACCCTCGGGCCGCGACCGGGCTTCGTCGCGGGCTGGGCCCTCTTCCTCGCCTACGTGACGATCGGGGCCGGGTCGACGATGGAGATCGGGCTGTTCTTCACGCAGCTGCTGAACGACGTGGGGATCAAGGCCGATCCCGACTGGATCATCGTGGCGATCATCGCGATGGCGCTCGTCGTGGTCGTCGGCCGCAGCGAGGTGCGCATCATCACGCGGGTGCTGCTCTACGCGGAGCTGATCGGGGTCGTGCTCGTCTCGATCCTCTCCATCGTCGTCCTCGTGCGCCTCGGCACCGGCTCGGCTCCCGGCGGCCTCGGCCTCACCTGGAACTTCCTCGCGCTGCCGAAGGGTACGGACGTGACGACGATCGCCGCGGCGTCCGTGTTCGGCTTCCTCGCCTTCGCCGGGTTCGAGGGCGCGGCCACGCTCGGCGAGGAGACGACGCATCCGAAGCGGGACATCCCGCGGGCGCTGATGATCGCGGTGGCGGTGGTCGGCGCCTTCTACATCCTCACGATCATCGGCCAGTCGCTCGGCTACGGCACGTCCGCGGCCGGGGTCAAGCACTTCGTCACCTCCGGGGCGCCGTACGGCGACCTCGGCCGGGCCTACGTCGGACCGTGGCTCGCCGCCCTGCTCACCCTCTCCGCCACGGTGAGCCTGTTCGCCATCTCGGTCGGGACCCTCTCGGGCGCGGCCCGGATCCTGTTCGCGCTCGCCCGGGGCGCGGGCGCGACGGGGCATGTGGCGCGGGTGTCGAAGATCGGCGCCCCCGTCACCGCGCTGGTCGTCTCCGCGGGGCTCGCGACGCTCGTCATGGTGATCGAGCGGCTCACCGGCGCCGCCGTCCTCGACGCCACCTTCTGGTCCCTCACGATCGGCACCATCGCGCTGCTCGTCGCCTACGCCCTCGCGACCGTCGGCGCGGCCCGCTTCCTGTTCTTCGGCAAGCGGACGCGCACGCCCAAGTGGCAGATCATCGTGCCGATCCTCGCCCTGGTCCTGGTCCTCTACACGCTCTACAAGAACGCGGTCGGGCTGGAGGCGCCCTACAGCTGGTTCCCCTACATCGTGCTGGTGTGGCTGATCATCGGCGTCGCCGTCTCGTTCAAACCGGGGCTCGCCGAGAACACCCGGCGGGGCCTCGAGTCCGCGGACGTGCCGTGACGCGCGTGGCGGCCGTCCAGCTGGCGCCGGTGGTCGGCGACCTGGACGGCAACACGGCGAAGGTGACCGCCGCGCTGCGGGACGCCCTCGAGCAGGGCGCGGACGTGGTGGTCGTCCCGGAGCTCGCGACGTCCGGCTACGTCTTCGAGTCGGTCGACGAGGCCCGCTCCGCCGCCATCCGGCCGGACGATCCCCGCTTCGACGAGTGGGCCCGGCTGCTGGCGACCCGCCCAGGATCGGTGCTCGTCGTCGGGTTCGCGGAGGACGCGGGCGAGGTGCTCCACAACTCGTCGGCCGTCGTGACCGCCGACGGCGTGCAGGCGGTCTACCGCAAGGTGCACCTCTGGGATCGGGAGAAGGTCTTCTTCCAGCCCGGCGACGCCCGGCCGCCGGTCGTCGAGACCGAGCACGGGCGGATCGGCACGATGATCTGCTTCGACCTCGAGTTCCCGGAGTGGACCCGCATCGCCGCGCTCGCGGGTGCCGATCTCCTCGCGACGCCGACGAACTGGCCCCTCGGCCCGCGGCCGAACGACGAGCGGGTGGCCGAGGTCCAGATCGCGCTCGCGACCGCACGGATGAACCACATGGCGATCGCGTTCGCCGATCGCAGCGGCACGGAACGCGGCGTGGAGTGGTCGGAGGGCACGGGCATCGTCGGGGCCGACGGGTGGCTGCGCGACTCCGTGGGCGCCGGCACCGGCGTCGCCTGGGCGGACCTCGACCTGCCCGCCTCTCGGGACAAGGGGCAGTCCGAGCTCGTGGACCTGTTCGGTGACCGGCGTCCCGACCTCTACGGTCCGCTGCTCGGCTGACCGTCAGCACGCCCGTCGCGTCCTGACAGCCCGGGGGGCGATCCTCGGTCGATGAGCGACACGAACCCCGCCGTGGATCCGCCCGAGGACGAGCGGCCCGCGGAGCGACCGGCACGGCGCACGGACGGCCTCGGCGGTGCCGACGTCGCCAGCGCCCCCGCCGTGCAGCCGCGTGACGGCGCCGGCGAGACCACGTCCTGACAGCCGGGTCAGGCGCGGGCGGCGATGGCCCGCGCGTCGACGCCCGCGGGGAGGGCCCCGTACTCGAGGCCGCGGTCCTCCCCCAGTCGCGCCGCGACGAAGGCGTCCGCGACGGCCGTCGGCGCCTCCCGGAGCAGGATCGCGGCCTGCAGCGCGAGGGCGAGGCCCTCCACGAGCCGTCGCGCGATCCGCGGCGCCCCATCCGGATCCCGGCGGGCCGCGTCGACCAGGTCGCGGGTGCGGCCGAGGTGCCGGTCGTAGGCCGGATCGGTGCCCCGCGCCAGCTGCAGCTCGCGGTCGAACACGTCGAAGGAGTCCGGCTCCCGCACGAGCGTTCGGAGCACGTCCAGCGCGAGGACGTTCCCGGATCCCTCCCAGATCGCCATGACCGGCTGCTCCCGGTACCGGCGCGCGAGCGGGAACGCCTCGGTGTAGCCGTTGCCGCCCAGGCACTCGAGGGCCTCGGCGGCGTGGTC
>JAICSU010000062.1 GCA_025936735.1 Amnibacterium sp. | reverse complement strand
GGCGCCCTGGCCGCCCATGACGGCGATCTCGGCGGTCGGCCACGCGTAGTTGAGGTCCGCGCCGAGCTGCTTCGAGCCCATCACGATGTAGGCGCCGCCGTACGCCTTGCGCGTGATGACGGTGACGAGCGGCACGGTCGCCTCCGCGTACGCGTAGAGCAGCTTCGCGCCGCGCCGGATGACGCCGGTCCACTCCTGGTCGGTGCCGGGCAGGTAGCCGGGCACGTCGACGAGGGTGAGGATCGGGATGGAGAACGCGTCGCAGAACCGCACGAAGCGCGCCGCCTTCTCACCGGCGTCGATGTTCAGCGTGCCCGCCATGGCGCTCGGCTGGTTCGCGACGACTCCGATGGTGCGGCCCTCGATGCGGCCGAACCCGACGACGATGTTGGGGGAGTAGAGCGGCTGCGTCTCCAGGAACTCGCCGTCGTCGACGAGCGTCCCGATCACCTCGTGCACGTCGTACGGCTGGTTGGGGCTGTCCGGGATGAGGGTGTTCAGCCGGCGGTCCGAGTCGGTCACCTCGACCTCGGCCGTCGAGGCGTACACCGGCGGGTCGGTGAGGTTGTTGTCCGGCAGGTAGCCGATCAGGGCACGGGCGTAGTCGAGCGCGTCGTCCTCGTCGGCGGCCAGGTAGTGCGCGACGCCGGAGCGCGTGTTGTGCGTGTACGCGCCGCCGAGGTCCTCCATCTCGACGTCCTCGCCGGTGACGGTCTTGATGACGTCCGGGCCGGTGACGAACATCTGGCTCGTCTTGTCGACC
Source organism: Amnibacterium sp. (assembly GCA_025936735.1). Lineage (GTDB taxonomy): Bacteria > Actinomycetota > Actinomycetes > Actinomycetales > Microbacteriaceae > Amnibacterium. The sequence continues at coordinate 11,820 of JAICSU010000062.1, read as the reverse complement.
ATGATCACGAAGTCGGTGAGCGCGGGGGAGTAGACGGCGCCGCCGGCAGCCGGGCCCATCACGATCGAGATCTGCGGGATGACCCCGGATGCGGCCGTGTTGCGCCGGAAGATCTCGCCGTACTTGCCGAGCGCGACGACGCCCTCCTGGATCCGGGCGCCGCCGGAGTCGAGGATGCCGATGATCGGCACGCCCGTCTTCAGGGCGTGCTCCATCACCTTGATGATCTTCTCGCCCGCGACCTCGCCGAGGGAGCCGCCGAAGATCGTGAAGTCCTGGCTGTAGACGGCGACCTGGCGGCCGTGGATCTCACCCAGGCCCGTGACGACCGCGTCGCCGTAGGGCCGCTTCGCCTCCATCCCGAAGGCGTGCGTGCGGTGGCGCACGAACTCGTCGAGCTCGACGAACGTGCCGTGGTCGAGCAGCTGCTCGATCCGCTCCCGCGCGGTCTTCTTGCCCTTGGCGTGCTGCTTGGCGATGGCCGCCTCGCCGCTCGCGGTCACGGCCTCGTGATAGCGCTCGCGGAGGTCGGCCAGTCGGGCGGCCGTGGTGATGGGGGCGCCAGCCGATGCCCGGTCGGTGTCGGTCACGGGGGCGAGCCTAGCGCCGGGCCGGATGCCGGGTCCGAGGCTCCGCTCCTAGGCTGCGGATGTGGATCTGCCCCGCACCGCCGCGCTCGTGCCCCGTCTCGACTGGCGGGACGCCGCGGCGAGCACGAACTCCGAGCTGGTGGCGCTCGCCACGGCGGATCCGGGCGGCTGGCCCGCCTGGTCCGTGCTGGTGACGGACACCCAGACGGCCGGCCGCGGGCGTCTGGGCCGCGCCTGGACGGCTCCGCCCGGCTCGTCGCTCGCGGTCTCGGTGCTGCTGCGACCGCGGATCCCCGCCGCCCGGTACGGGTGGCTGTCGCTCACCGCCGGAACGGCGATGGCGCGGTCGCTGCAGGCGCTCGGGGTCGCCGCGACGGTCAAGTGGCCGAACGACGTGCTGATCGGCGGCCGCAAGGTGTGCGGGCTCCTCGCGGAGGCGCTGCCGGGCGGCGCGGGCGCCGTGCTCGGCGCGGGACTCAACCATCGGCTCGCCGCCGACGAGCTGCCGGTGCCGACGGCCACGTCGCTCGCGATCGAGGGCGGCCCGACCGACCCGGACGTGCTTCTCGCGGGCTGGCTCGAGCAGCTGCGGCGGCTCGTGACGGCCTTCGAGGAGGCGGGCGGCGATCCCGACGCGTCGGGGCTCCGCGACGCGGTGGTGGGGGCCTGCGAGACGGTCGGGCGGCGCGTCCGGGTGAGCCTGCCCGACGGCTCGGCGGTCGTGGGCACGGCGACCGGCATCGACGAGGACGGCCGGATCGAGGTCGCGACGGATCGGATCGGCGGCGCCACGGCGATCGCCACAGGCGACGTCGAGCACCTGAGGTATGAATAGGGCATGGCGATCGGGGGCGGGACCCGGGCGATGCCCGGTCGCGCCGAGCGTCGTGCCCCGGCGCCGCCGCCGGTCCGGGAGCAGCCGGAGCACGTGGTGGTGCGCCTGCGCCGCTCCGGCCGCCACCTCGTCTGGCCCGCGGTCTGCTTCCTCGCGGTCTGCTTCGGCACCGGCTACTGGTGGGGTCGCCTGCCCGTCGCGTGGCTGAACGCCGCCCTCCCGATCGTCGCGGCCGTGCTCGTCGTGCTGCTGTCCCTCGTGCCGCTCGTGCTCTGGCTGAACCGGATCACGATCATCACCACCCGCCGCCTCATCGTGAAGCAGGGCTTCGTCGTGCGGGAGCGCACCGAGTTCCTGCTCGGCCGCGGCTCCGAGGCGACGCTGCGGCGCGGCCCGCTGCAGCTGCTCACCGGCAGCGGCGACGTCATCGTGCACGCGGGAGCGGAGGGCACCATGATCCTCCGCGACGTGCCGCGGGCCCGGCTCGTGCAGCGCGCCGTCGCCGACCTCATCGATCAGGCCGCATCGGTGCAGTCCGCCCGCCGCGCCGGCTGACGGCGCCGTCCGCGGGGCCTTCGCGTCGCGATCCGTGCCGCATCCCGGCGCCGGATGCGGCAGGAGTCGCGACGCGGATCGCGCGCTACTCGGCGACGCGCGCCGAACCCGCGGCCGAGACGCGGTTCGCGCGCCTCGGGTGGTAGACCCAGTGCCGGTAGAGCGCGAACCGCACGATCGAGCCGAGCAGCAGCCCGATCGCGTTCGCCGAGATGTTGTCGGCGAGCGGGCTGTCGAAGCCGAGCACGTAGTGGGACACCCACAGGCAGCCGAGCCCGACGAGCATCCCGAGGATGCTGACCGCGAGGAACTCGAGGGCCTCCATCGCGCCGCGGGTGCTGCGGTGCGGGCCGAAGGTCCAGTACCGGTTGCCGACCCAGTTCACGGCGATCGCGACGATCGTCGAGACGGTCTTCGCGAGCAGCGGCCCCTCGTGGATCCGTGCGGGGTCGAACACGGTGAGCCGCAGCAGGTTGAAGACGCCCGTGTCGACGACGAACCCGACGCCCCCGACGAGGGCGAACTGCACGAGCTGCCGCCCGAGTGCACCGACGGTCGGACGACGCATACGCTCTCTTCGTTCAGGGCCTCGGATGCGGGAGCCCCGGACGGTCATCGCTGCGCCCGGCCCGGGCCGTTCCGCGCAGCATAGGTCGTGGCGCGCTGAGATGCGGCCAAGGAAGCGGGGTGGCAGGGATGCGGGTCGGGGTGCTCGGCGGGGGTCAGCTCGCCCGGATGATGGTGCCTGCGGCGGTCGAGCTCGGCATCGACATCGCGGTGCTGGGCGAGGGGCCCGACGCGTCCGCCCGCCTCGCCGTGACGCACATCGGCGACGTGCGGGACGCCGAGACGGTGCTCGCGTTCGCGCGCGACGTCGACGTGGTGACGTTCGACCACGAGCACGTGCCGCAGCCCGTGCTCGCCGCGCTCGTCGAGGCGGGCGTCCCGGTCCGCCCCGGACCGGACGCGCTCCTGCACGCCCAGGACAAGCTCGTGCTGCGCCGCCGGATGGCGGAGCTCGGCGTGCCGCAGCCCGTCTGGGCGGAGGTCGCCGACGAGGCGCAGCTCGACGCGTTCCTCGAGAGCACGGGCGGGTCCGCCGTCGTGAAGACGCCCCGGGGCGGCTACGACGGCAAGGGGGTCCGCATCGTCACCGCGGGCGCCGAGGCCGCCGACTGGCTCGCGGACGGCCCGCTGCTCGCGGAGGAGCTCGTCGACTTCCGGCGGGAGCTCGCCCAGCAGGTGGCGCGCCGGCCGTCGGGGGAGATCGTCGCCTGGCCCCTCGTCGAGACGGTGCAGGGCGGCGGGGTGTGCCGGGAGGTGATCGCGCCCGCTCCGCGCAGCGCCGGGCGCATCGCCGACCTCGCCTGCGACATCGCCATGACGGTCGCCGAGGCGCTCGACGTCTCCGGCGTGCTCGCGGTCGAGCTCTTCGAGACGACGGATCAGCGGGTGCTCGTGAACGAGCTCGCCATGCGGCCCCACAACTCCGGGCACTGGACGATCGACGGATCCACGACGAGCCAGTTCGAGCAGCACCTCCGTGCCGTGCTCGACCTGCCGCTCGGCGCGACCGGCTGCCGCGATCCCTGGAGCGTCATGGTGAACGTGCTCGGCGGCCCGCCGGACGGCGACGTCGACTCCCGGGTGCCCGCGATCCTCGCCGCGGACCCCATGGTGAAGCTGCACCTGTACGGGAAGACGCCGCGCCCCGGGCGCAAGATCGGGCACGTGACGCTGGCGGGCGACGACCTCGACGACCTCGTCTTCCGGGCCAGGGCGGCCTCCGCGCGCCTCGACGGCACCCCCTAGCATGGGGCCCGTGGGGGACGCCGGGACTGCCGCGCTCGTCGGCATCGCCATGGGCAGCGATTCGGACTGGCCGGTGCTCCGCGCCGCCGCCGCGCTCCTCACCGACTTCGGCGTGCCGTGGGAGGCGCGGGTGCTGTCGGCCCACCGCACACCCCGGGCGATGCTCGAGTGGGGCGAGGAGGCCGCCGACCGTGGGCTCAAGGTGGTGATCGCGGGCGCCGGTGGAGCGGCCCACCTGCCGGGCATGCTCGCCGCCGTGACCCCGCTGCCCGTGATCGGGGTTCCGGTGCCGCTGAAGACCCTGGACGGCCTCGACTCGCTGCTGTCGATCGTGCAGATGCCCACCGGCGTCCCGGTCGCGACCGTGGCGATCGGCAACGCCGCGAACGCCGGGCTGCTCGCCGTCCGCATCCTCGCGACCGCCGATGCCGGGCTGACCGCGCGCCTCCGGGCCCACACCGCCGACCTCGAACGGTCCGTCGCCGCGAAGGACGCGGGCCTCGACCGGGAGCACCTCGGGTGACCTGGTCCGGCCGGCACGCGGAGGGGCGACGGCCGCTGCTGCCGGCCGACGGCCCCCTCGCGCGCACCCGGGGGCGCACCCCCGAGGAGATGACGCGACGGGCGTGGGCCCTGCTCGCCCTCGCCGTCGTGCTGCCCGGCGGCCCGCAGATGGTCGCGGGCAACCGCGCCGTCGGCCGCGTCGCCGTGGGGATCGTGGCGCTGCTCTGGGCGCTGCTGCTCACCGCGGTGCTCGTGCAGGTCGTGCAGGCGGACGTCCTCGTCGGGATCCTCACCTCCTCGACCGGGCTCACCGTGCTGCAGGTCGGCCTGCTCGCGCTCGCCGTCGGCTGGCTCGCGCTGACCCTCGACACCATCCGCATCGCCCGGATCGTGCGGCTGACCCCGCTCGCCCGGCCCCTGGTCGCCGGGCTGCTCGTCGTGCTCGCGGTCGCCGGCGCCGGAGCTGCGGGGTGGGGCGCCGACCTGACCGGGGTCGCGCGCGGCGCGATCGTGTCCGTCTTCCCGGAGGCCCTGCCGGAGAAGGGGACGGCGCCGCCCGCGCGGTACGGGATCCTCCTGCTCGGCATGCAGCGCACCGGGGGATCCGCGGCGCTCGTTCCGCAGAGCGTCTCCGTGCTCAGCGTGGACAGCGCGACCGGGAGGGCCGCGACGATCGGCGTGCCGGTGCAGCTGTCCCGGATGCCGTTCCCGGCGACCTCGCCGATGCACCGGCTCTATCCGAATGGCTACGGCGCCGACGGCTGCATCGCGAGGCCGTGCACCCTGCAGAGCCTGTACAGCGAGGCGCAGGCCGTGGGGGACTCCCTCTATCCGGGGCGGCGCACCGACCACTCCTCGCCAGGGGCGGACGCGATGCGCGAGGCGGTCGAGGGCAGCCTCGGGATCGACCTCCCGTACACGGTGCAGCTCGACCAGGACTCCTTCGGCCGGCTCGTCGACGCGCTCGGCGGCGTCACCGTGACCGTCGGCACTCCGGCGCCGCCCGGCTTCGCCCCCGGCGAGCAGCACCTCGGCGGGGCGCGGGCCGTCGCCTACCTGCACGGCAGCGGATCCGACTACCGCCGCGTCGCGCGCACGCAGCAGCTCGAGGCGGCGCTGCTCACGCAGGCGAACCCCGCGAACCTGCTGCTCCAGTTCCGCACCGTCGCCGCCGCGGGGGCGGGGGCCGTCGTGACGGACCTCCCGCAGGGCGTGCTCACCGACCTCACGGTGCTCGCGCTGAAGCACCGGTCGCAGCCGCTGCAGCAGCTGGACCTCGTGCCGCCGGTCGTCCGCGATCCGTCCGCACCGGACTTCGCGGCCGTGCGGCGCCTCGTCGCCTCGGCGGTCCACTGACCCGTCCGGCCGGGGGTTGCCACTCGTGGTGGGTTCGTGGGGTGGTGAGGTCGCCACGAGCGGCAACCGCATGGGTGGGCCGGCCGGGGGTTGCCACTCGTGGTGGGCTCCTGGGGTGGTGAGGTCGCCACGAGCGGCAACCGCATGGCGGGAGGCGCGCCGGGAGGCGCGTCGCGCGAGGCCGCCGCGCCGACCCGCGTGCCATAGGCGCCCGGGGTACCCTGCCGCGATGCTGACCCCCACCCGCGACACGTCGTCCGGAGGCGTCCGATGACGCTCTCCGCCGCGCGGCCGCGGATCGGGACGCCGCCGCGCGCCTCGCGCGCATCCGTCTTCCGCGATCCGAACGGCGCGGACCCCGCCCTGATGACCCGCCGGGCGTGGTGGCTCGTCGTGCTCCACCTGCTCGTGCCCGGCAGCGCGCAGGCGCTCGCCGGAAACCGGCGCCTCGGCCGGTTCGCGCTCGGCGTCTGGCTGGTCGGCCTCGTCGCCGTGCTGCTCACCGCCGGGCTCCTGGTCGTGCTGCCGCAGGTCCCGCTCTCCCTCCCGACGAACGCGGTGGGGCTCACCGTGCTGCAGGGCGTCGTGCTCGCCTGGGCGGTGCTCTGGATCGCCCTCACCCTCGACACGCTGCGCCTCGTTCGGCTCGTCACCCTGCGGCCCGGCTCCCGGATCGCCGTGGCCGGCCTGCTCGTCGTCGCGCTCGTGACCGGAACGGGCGCCGCCGTGCAGGGGGCGGTGCTGGCGGGCCAGGCGAAGGACGCGCTCGGATCGCTGTTCGCCGGCACCCGCTACGCGCTGCCCGCCGACGGCCGCTACAACATCCTGCTGCTCGGCGGCGACGCCGGTCCCGGCCGCTCGGGGCTCCGGCCCGACAGCATCTCGGTGGTCAGCGTCGATGCCCTGACCGGCCACATGGTCATGTTCGGCCTGCCCCGCGACCTGGACGGGATGCCGTTCGCGGCCGGCTCGCCGATGCTGAAGGCCTACCCGCACGGGTACGGCTGGCACGACATCTGCAACGTCGACGTCTGCCAGCTGAACTCGATCTACACCGAGGTGCAGCTGAAGAGCCCGCAGCTCTACCCCGATGCGAAGGCGCAGCACACCCTGCCCGGCATCGAGGCGACCAAGGAGGCGGTCGAGGGCTCGCTCGGCATCCCGATCCAGTACTCGGTGCTCGTCGACATGAGCGCGTTCGGGAAGCTGATCGACGCGATGGGCGGCGTCACCATCGACGTGAAGCAGCGGCTGCCGATCGGCGGCGGCGTCGACGCGAACGGCAACCCGACGGGCGTCAAGGTGTGGATCGAGAAGGGGGTGCAGCACATGAACGGCAACCGGGCGATGTGGTACGCCCGCAGCCGGCACGGGATCGGCAACAGCGACTACGCCCGCATGGCCCGCCAGCGCGAGCTCGAGACCGCGATGCTGCACCAGATGAACCCCGTCACCCTGCTCACCCGGCTCGAGGCGATCGGCAAGGCCGGCTCCGCCGCGGTGACCACCGACATCCCGCAGGGCCTGCTCGGCGAGCTCGCCGGCGTCGCGGTGAAGGCCAGGGGCCAGAAGGCGACGACGATCGAGTTCGTGCCGCCCCGCGTCCCGGACCCCTCGAACCCCGACTACGCCGCCATCAGGGCGACGGTGCGCACCGCGCTGGCCTCGGCCGGGTAGTGGGCGGCGCGCCCGAGGGCAAGGGCACGCTTCCCGGCGCGTCGCGATTACCCTCGAGGCCGTGTCTTCTGTGACCCGCCCCCGCGACGACGTCGCCGCGGCCTCCCCGTCGCTGGGCGCCGCGCGCCCCAGGACCGGCATGGACGTGCTCTTCGTCGTCGTGCTGGCCCTGCTCGTGGCGGTGCACCTCACGATCTTCTTCGCCGTGCTCGCGGTCGCCCCGGTGACCCCGGCCGAGCAGGCGAGCCTCGACCTCATCCACCTCCCCGTCGAGGTCGCGCGCGCGCTGATCCTGCCGTTCCATGCGGTGCTGCTCGCCAGCCTCTATGTGATCGGCCGCCGGGCCGCCGGGCGCTGGGCCGGGATCGGCGCCCTCATCGCGGTGCTCGCCCTGAACCTGCGGGCGGATCCGAGCGCGATCGTCTACGGGCCCTCGGTCGCCACCGGCGGCTGGATCGCCGCATCGCTGCTCGCCGCGGCGATCGCGCTCCTGCCGCAGCGACGGATCCTGCCGGCCGTGCTGCTCGGCGTCGCCGCGGTCGTGCACGCGCTCATGCTGCTCGCGCTGCCCGCGTTCGTGCTGGCGCTCGCGCTCTTCCCGTCACCGTCCGGTCCGCGTGTACGCGACCGGGCCAGGGACCTCGGCCGGTTCGTCGGGGCGTGGGCGGTGCCGTTCGTGCTCGGGCAGCTGCTCTGGTTCGCGGATCTCGGTGCGAGCGGCTACGCGGGCCGGGCGGCGGAGTTCCTCCGCGAGTTCGAGCCCCATGCGGTCGTGCCGTGGTTCCAGCAGCAGGTCATCGTGTTCTCCGCGTGGCACTTCACGCCGCTGGCGACGATCGAGCTGGCGGCGTTCCTGTTCCTCGCCGCCGGCACCGGCGTCGTGCGCTACTTCGTCGTGCCGAGGCCGGAGGAGACCGGTCCCCGCTTGCTCGTCATCGCCCGGCGCCTCCCGGTCGAGCTCTGGGCGGCGGCGCTGTCGCTCGTCGCCTTCTCGGTGTGGTGGTCCCTGTCCGGGGACGTCGCCGTCATCGACCCGAACCTGCCGGTCATGGTCGCCGTCGTGCCGATCATCACGGCGATGGCCTACCGGGGCGCCAAGTGGCTGATCACCGTCAACCGCTTCTGGGCCCTCTGCGGCGTCCTCTACCTGATCGGCCTGGTGCTCGCGCGCTCGGTGCAGCTGCTCATCACCCTCGTGCAGGCGTTCCAGGCCTGACTCGAGCCGGGGTCAGTCCCAGCAGGCGGTGATGCGGTAGAGCCGCGTCGACCCCGACGAGGCCACCAGTCGCACGCCACTGCCGCCGGCGGCCCGGTCGATGCCGATGAACGCCTTCGCCTGGGCGGTGTTGTCCCACAGGTGCTGCGGATCCGTCAGGAGCCAGTGCAGGTCCAGATGGCGGACCGCCGCGCAGACGGCGGGGTCGCGGGGGGCGGCGTCGAGATGCTCGGCGACGAGCTTCCGCTCGGCGCCCCAGTAGCCACCGAGGTGCGGGAACAGGGTCTGCCGGCCGCCGAGGGCCCACGCCAGCGCGCTGCCGTCCCAGGGATCGTCGACGATCACCTGGCCGGCCGGCACGAACCGGCCCACGTGCGTCAGCAGCAGGGACTCGTCCGCGTCGAGGAGGCGCTGGTGCTTGTCCGTGTCGGGGAGTGAGAAGACCGTGCCGATCGCGGTGCCGACGCCCGTGAGCGCCGGGCCGACCCACGTGACCGCGGCCACCAGCAGCGTCGCCGCCGACACCGCGACGATCACGGTGCGGTCCCGCGGGTCCTGCCGCCGCTGCGCCCTCCGGCGCAGCACGGCGACGAGCTCGGCGCCGCCGGCGGCGAGGGTCCAGGCGACGACCGGCACCGCGATGGTCGGGAGCATCGCGAGGATCCGGAACTTGTCCTTGTCCCAGAGCCCGGTCGCGAGCTTCGCCAGGTCGCTGTCGCTGCCCGCGGCCGCGGCGTAGAGCAGCACGATCGCGAGGTAGGTGACCGCGGCCCAGCGCAGCCCGGGCCGGAGCGCGAGCGCGACGAGCCCGGCGAGCGCCACGACCGCCAGCAGCACGGCGGGCGGCAGCGGCAGCTGGCTCGGCGAGACGAGGCTCGTGGCGAGCAGACCCTGCAGCACCGCGGTGCCGAAGCCCTCCCGCGCCCTCGCGGGGCCGCCGTTGAGGTGGTCCGAGATCGGCCGGTGCCCGACGTCGTAGTAGTGCAGCACGAAGAGCAGCGCCCCGGCCGCCACGAGGATCACGGCCACCACGACGGCCGCGACGATCAGCCGCGCCCGGCGGGCGGCCCGCGGGCTGCGGCCCGCGAGAGCGTGCATCCGGGCCCCGAACCACGCGACGAGCAGCGGCACGACGAGCACGAGGACGGCGACGAGGGACCGCGGATGCGCGAACGCGGCGCCGCCCAGCCAACCGAGCAGCAGCAGCAGCGTGCGCCAGAGCGGCCCCGGCGCCTCCGGCCGCCACGGGGCGCTCTCCGGCCAGCGGGTCGCCGCCGCGACGAGGCCGAGCCCGACCGGCAGCGTCGTGTAGGCGAGGCCGTTCGGGTAGAGCGTGCCGAAGTCGAGCAGGAGGTAGGGGAAGGCGACGAAGGCGGAGGCGAGCACGGCGCCGGCGCTCGCGACCAGCACCGGCTGCACGGCGGACGGGGTCTCGCCCCGCCGCAGGGAGGTCCCGCCGAACAGCACGCGCGCCGCGAACGCGCACGCGAAGGCGAAGACCGGCCCGGCGGTGCCGAGCCACGCCGCGTTCACGGCCACGGGCACGGAGACCCCGGTCGTCTCGACGGCGAGGGCGGCGATGCTGTGGAAGACGGCGGGGTAGATCGCGGTCGTCTGGGTCGGATGCGTCAGCCGGTAGAGGTGCAGGCTCGAGGCGTCGCCGGACTGCACGATCGACTGCACGGCGTTCAGGTGGAAGACCGCGTCGTACGTCTGGCTCACCCGGTCCGGCGACGGCACCGCCGCGAACGCGATCGAGCCGATCGCGACACTCGCGATCCCGACGCCGAGCACGACCGGGAGCACCGCGGATGGGCGCCAGGAGTCCCACGCGGGCAGCGGTGCGCCGGAGCGGGCGGCGAGCAGCCGGATCCCGAGCAGGACGAGCACGGCGACGACCGCGGTGACCGCCACCGACCACCAGCCGAAGGGCACGTGCAGCGCGGCGGACGCCACCCCGGCGACGCCGATCGTGCCGAACCCCAGCGGGCCCGCGAGGGCGAGCGCGGTTGCGCCGCGCAGGTTCAGCGCGGCCGCGAGAGCCGTGCCGGGCACGAAGACCACCAGCATCGTCGCGACGACCGGCAGGGCGGCGCCGATCCAGGTCATGACCGGTTCACGGTACACGGGCCACTCGGGCAGGCGGTGGCAGCACGCGGCCTGCGGCTGCCGCGGACCTGTCCGCCCCGACCTGGGCGAGCCTCCCGGACGAGGGACACCGAACGCGCGATCCTGGCCCACTATCGGGGGAGGGGCCCCCGGACTGGGGACCCGCGACATGCCGGAACACGCCTCTCACCTGGCCATTTCCGCGCGGTGTCGTGCATACCCTGGCCGGGTGGGGGAACACAACGCTCGTATTCTGGTGCGCGCCGGGGGAGTGGTGGCCGTCTCGGTCGCCGCGGTCGTCGCACTGTCCTCGTGCTCGCTGCTGCAGGTCGCGCCGAGCCCCGGCGGAAGTCCGACGCCTGCTGTCACCGAGGTGCTCGACCCGTCGATCCCGTCGTCGTCGCCGTCCGCGACCGCGGGAACGGCCGCGCCGGAGCCGACCGTCACCCCGACCGCATCGCCGACACGGACGCCGGCGCCCGTTCCGTCCGGCAAGAAGACGGTGACGCCGTTCATCACCGGCGCCCTGTGGGACCAGAGCTCGGGGATCCTCGACGTCGAGGCCTACGTGCCCGGCCTCGTCGAGATGGATGGAACGTGCACGGCCACCGCGACGCGTGCAGGCCACACCGCCACGGCGACCGCGACCGCGGCACCCGGTGCGAACGACACCGAGTGCAACCCGATCGATCTCACCGCCGACCAGCTCTCCCGCGGCACGTGGACGATCACCGTGTCGTACGTCTCCAAGCGATCCGCCGGAGTCTCGGCCGCGCGCACTGTGACGGTGACGAAATGACCCGGCGCTCGTCCACGCGGGCGACGCTCGCCTCCCTCCTCGGCGGAGGCCTCCTGATCGCCGGCGTCCTCGCGAGCGTGCTCGTCGTCGCCCCGCCCGCAACGGCGGCGACCCCGTCCGCGTCGACCATCCTCAAGAGCTTCGATGCGGGCGACATCATCAGCGATGCCGTCATGTTCAACCCCAACACCATGACGCAGGCGCAGGTCCAATCCTTCCTCAACGGCATGGTGCCGACCTGCGAGGCGGTGAAGTACCAGACGGGCCTTCCGTGCCTGAAGGACTACACCCAGACGACCTTCTCCCGCCCCGCTGACCCGATGTGCAAGTCCTACACGGGAGCGGCGAACGAGTCGGCGGCGGCGAT
>JAICSU010000311.1 GCA_025936735.1 Amnibacterium sp. | reverse complement strand
GTTCCGTGGCCGGTCGGCGCCGCGGGGGGCCTGCTCGCCGTGACCCTGCTCGGTCTCGGGCTGCTCGCCGCCGGTCGCCGGGTGCGCCGACCCGTGCGGGTGGCCGCCGCGGTGGTGGGGCTTGTGGCGCTCGTCGCGGGGCTCGGCGTGCTCGTCGGCACCGCCGTCGCGCGGTCCGTCGGGCCGCCGGCGGACTGGGAGATCGCGGGCTGCGATGTCGGCCAGGGGGATGCCTTCGTCCTGAACGGGGGCGGGGGCCGGTTCGCGCTCGTCGACACGGGCCGGCAACCGGCCCCGATCCGCGCGTGCCTCGACCGTCTCGGCGTCCGGCGCCTCGACCTGCTGGTGCTCACGCACTGGGACGCCGACCACGTCGGCGCGGCCCGCTCCATCGCGGACAGGGTGACCACCGCGTTCGTCGGCCCGAGCGACGGGGCCGCCGCCGACGGCCTCGAGGCCTCGATCGCCGCCGCCGGCGCCCATGTGGCGCACGTGCACCGCGGCGAGACCGCGCAGGTCGGGCGGTTGCGCCTCGACGTGCTCTGGCCCCCGGCCCCGTTGGGCGACGTCCAGCCGGGGAACCCCGCGAGCATCACGCTGCTGGTCACCGGCCGCCTCACGTCCCTCTTCACCGGCGACCTCGGCGAGGACGCGCAGAACGCCCTGCTCGCCACCGGCCCGCTGCCGCACGTCGACGTCGTCAAGGTGGCGCATCACGGCTCGGCGGACCAGAGCCCCGCCTTCTACGCGGCCACGGGCGCGGCGGTCGGGCTGATGGGCGTCGGCGCGGGCAACGACTACCACCACCCGACCGCACGGCTGCTGCGGATCCTGCGGGCGGACCGGATCGCGCCGTTCCGCACCGATCAGGACGGGCTGCTGCTGGTCGCCGCCGGCGCGGACGGCGGGATCCGGGTGTGGACGGAGCATCCGGTGACCCCGGCCGTGTGGTCGCCGGCACCCTAGATACTGGAGGCACCATGGCTGCCCGCGCCGCCGCGCCCCCGAGATCGGGCGCCGCCAAGATCCCCACGCTCACCTGGGACGAGGCGCGGCCCGCCCCTGTCGTGCTCGTCTCCGGGCCGGAGGAGCTGCTCGCGGAGCGCGCCGTCCGTTCGATCCGGGCCGCGCTCGTCGCCGCCGATCCGAGCGTCGAGGTGAGCGACCTCGACGCCGCGGTCGCCTCGCCGGGGGATCTCACCACCCTCGCGAGCCCGTCGCTGTTCGGCGAGCCCCGGCTCATCCGGGTGGCCGGTGTGGAGCGGCTGTCCGAGGCCTTCCTCACGGAGGCCCTCCGGTACCTGGAGCATCCCGCCGACGACACCACCGTCGTGCTCCGGCACGCCGGCGGCGCCCGGGGGAAGAAGCTGCTCGACGCGGTGCGCGGCGGCCTCGGCGGCGGCGTCGAGGTGTCGTGCGCGGAGCTGAAGCGGGATGCGGACCGGTCCTCGTTCGCGGCCGCGGAGTTCCGGGCCGCCGGCAAGCGGATCGCTCCCGGGGCGCTCAGGGTGCTCGTGTCCGCCTTCCAGGAGGACCTCGCGGAGCTGGCGTCCGCGTGCCAGCAGCTCATCGCCGACACCCACGGCGACATCACGGAGTCGACCGTCGAGACGTACTACGCCGGCCGGGTCGAGACGAACGCCTTCGCCGTGGCGGACGCGGCGATCGCCGGTCGCCGCGGTGACGCCCTCGTCCTGCTCCGGCACGCGATCGCGACCGGCGCCGATCCGGTGCCGATCGTCGCGGCGATCGCGATGAAGCTGCGCACCATGGCGCGGGTGTTCGACGCAGGCGGGAGCGGAGCG
>JAICSU010000098.1 GCA_025936735.1 Amnibacterium sp. | reverse complement strand
TGAGGAAGACCGTCACGGACTGCTTGCTCTTGCGGTCGAGGCGCACGCCGACCTGGTCGCGCTTGTCGATCTCGAACTCGAGCCAGGCGCCACGGCTCGGGATGATCCGGGCCGAGTAGACGTCCTTGTCGGACGTCTTCTCCTGCTGGCGCTCGAAGTAGACGCCGGGCGAGCGCACGAGCTGGCTGACGACGACACGCTCGGTGCCGTTGATGATGAACGTGCCCTTGTCGGTCATGAGCGGGAAGTCGCCCATGAAGACCGTCTGCGTCTTGATCTCACCCGTGAGGTGGTTCATGAACTCGGCCTCGACGTACAGGGGGGCGGCGTAGGTCTTGCCGCGCTCCTTGCACTCCTCGAGCGAGTACTTCTTCTCCTCGAGGAACGGGTTGGTGAAGCTCAGCTGCATCGTCTCGCTGAGGTCCTCGATGGGGGAGATCTCCTCGAAGATCTCCTCGAGGCCGCTCTGGGCGGGCAGGTCGGTGCGGCCGACGGCTTCCGCCTCGGCCACGCGGGCCTTCCAGGCGTCGCTGCCCACGAGCCAGTCGAAGCTCTCCGTCTGGAGGGCCAGCAGGTCGGGGACCGTCAGCGTGTCGGTGATCTTGGCGAAGGAGAGGCGGGACGCCCCTCGGCCGTTCAGAGGAGTGGTGGCGTCAGGCGCAGAAACCAAGGAGATTGGACCTTTCGGTCAGGACCGAGCGCGCTGCGCGATCCTGATTCCTGTCGTGTCGGTTAGGAGAAGCGGCGTGTCCGCGCACTCGAGACCATCCGGGCGCCGGCCGGCCTCGAGGGGACGAGGGGCGGGCGCACGGGATCGCCGACCGCAATATGAGGGCGAGAAGTCGACTGGTGGCAGGGGCCGGCCAGTGAGCGCAAGGGACAACTATAGGCATAGAAACGCGTCGTGTCCAGCGCGGTGCTTGACCCCGTTCCCATACATGGGCTATAACCGCGCAGCGCGCCGGGCTGTTCCCGCTCCCGGACGCCGTTCCGCGCGGATGTCCTAGGGTCCAGCGGTGGCCATTTCGGACTCCGTGCTGCTCGACGGCGGCCTCGTCGCGACCATCGAGCGGGACCGCTGGCAGCCCGACCGCTACGAGCTCGTCGTCGGCGGGACGCCGCAGTCGAGCGTCAACCCGTCGGACCCCACCGACCTCGCGTTCGAGTACGTCGCCCGCATCGGCCATGTGATCGACTCGCTCGGGGAACCCGGTGCGCCCATCACGGCGGTGCACTTCGGCGCGGGCGCCCTCACGCTCCCCCGGTACATCGCCTGGACACGGCCCGGGTCCCGGCAGCAGGTCGTGGAGCTCGAGCGCGCCCTCGTCGATCTCGTCCGCGAGCGTCTGCCGCTGCCCAAGCAGGCGTCCATCCGGATCCGGTACGGCGATGCGCGGGAGGTGGCGGAGCGGCTGCCGGAGGGACTCGTCGGCGCGGCCGACCTCGTGGTCGTCGACGTGTTCGCGGGAGCGCGCATCCCCCCGCAGGTGACGAGCGTGGAGTTCTACCGGCTCGCCGCCCGGCTGCTGAACCCCGGCGGCGTGCTCGCGGTCAACGTGGCGGACGGCTCCGGGCTGCCCTTCGCGCGGAGCCAGCTCGCCACGGTGCGCGCGGTGCTTCCCGCGGTGGTCGCGATCGCCGAGCCCCAGGTGCTGAAGGGCCGCCGGTTCGGCAACGTCGTCATCGTCGCCTCCGCGCGACCGCGGCCCATGGACTGGTTGCCGCGGCTGCTCGCCGCCGGGCCGCATCCGGCCCAGGCCGTGGACGGGGACTCCCTCGCGACGCTCATCGGCGGGACGCCGGTCGTCACCGACGCCACGGCGACCGGGTCACCCGAGCCGGACCGCGGGCTCTTCCTCGAGCGCTGAGGCGACGCACGGCGGTCGGCGGCGGGCTCTAGGGTTCCGCCCATGACGGACGCGGACGAGGTCGCCCGGCTCGCCGCCGAGCTGTTCGCGACGCACCTGCCGGGCGGCGGCTGGCGCTTCGGGCTCGACAACGCGCGCCGACGCGCGGGGGCCTGCGACTACGCGCGGCGGCGCATCACCGTGTCGCGCCACCTCGTCGCGGGCGCTCCGCTCGAGGAGATCCACCAGGTGCTGCTCCACGAGATCGCCCACGCCCTCGCGGGATCCGGCGCCGCGCACGGGCCCCGCTGGCAGGCCGTCGGACGGCGGATCGGCTACACGGGCAGGCGGCTGCACGACCGCGCGATCGCGGAGGACCAGGCGCCCTGGGTGGGCAGCTGCCCCGCCGGGCACGAGCACTACCGGTTCCGCCGGCCGAGCGCGCCGCTGTCGTGCGGCGTCTGCACCCGGCGGTTCTCCTCCGCCGCGCTCATCACCTGGCGGCGGCGCGAGGTGGGGGTCGGCGCGTGACGGCTCCTCCCGGGCACGTGCCGGGTTCATGCAGATGTGCCGAAGCGGGCCCCTCTGGGCCCGCTTCTGCATGCATCCGGCACAGCTGCATGCATCCGGCGCCTCGGCCGCAACGAACGACGGCGATCCGAGGGGATGACGGCGCGACGGGGGTCGGATCGGCGCCTTTCGGTCGGATCGCCGTCGTTGGGCGAGGTGTCCGCGTCAGTCGGTGACGCGGACCTCCTTCCAGAACGCCACGTAGTCGCTGAAGTCGGCGCCCACGCGGTCGAAGGCGGTGGGGTACGGGTGCGGGTAGCTCCACGCCCGGTCCTGCAGGCGCTGCCCGTCGACGCTGACCGTGAAGTACTGGCACTCACCCTTCCAGGGGCAGGTGTACGGCGTCGGGCTCTTCTCGAGGTGCTCGCTCCGCACGCTCGAGGGCGGGAAGTACCAGTTGCCCTCGATGGAGAGCAGGTCCTCCTTCGGGGCCTCCGCGAGCACGGTGTCGCCCAGCACTGCCTTCATCTGAAACCTCTCCTCCGCGGGACCATCCGATCCCATCGGTGCAACGCATCCGGGCCCTCGGTGTTCCCGGTCCCGGAGGACGGGACGGTGCGGCGGGCCAGCGGAGCCGTCGATACTGTCCCCCATGCGGATGACCGTGATGCTGAAGGAACGCCTCGACGTCCGGCCGGAGGCCGCCTGGCGGGCGCTCCGCTCCCCCACGGTGATGCGGGAGGTCGCGGGGCCGTGGCTCGGCTACGCGTCGCTCGAGGACGGGGGGTTCCCCTCCGTCTGGGAGGATGGCGCGCATCCCGTGCAGCTCCTCGCCGCGGGTGCCCTGCCCGTGGGGGTGCAGGAGCTCGGCATCAGCCTCGACACCGAACGGCACCGCGGGGTGCGGATCGTCCGGGACAGCGGAGCGGGCCTCGCCGGCGTGCCGTCGGTGTTCCGCAGCTGGTACCACCGGATGGCGGTCTCCCCGCATCCGGACGACCCGTCCGCGACGCTCTACCGCGACCGCCTCGAGTTCGACGCCGGCCCGGCGACCGCGGCGATGTGGCCCGGTCTCTGGACGCTCTGGCAGTGGCGGGGGCTGCGCCTGAAGCAGCTCGCCCCCTCGTTCGACGAGCTGCCCCCGGAGGCGGCCGACGACGCCGGCTGACCGGTCAGCGGTGCAGCAGCGCGAGCACGGCGGTCGCCCCGTTCACGAGGATCGCCAGCACCGTCAGCCAGACGAGGCCGCCCTTGCGCGAGGCGCGCACGAGCAGCAGCACCACGAGCACGACCTCCAGCGGCACGGCGAGGTAGAGCACGGGGATGGTCGTCGAGACGTACCGCTGCACGGGGGCGAACGCGGCGACGAACAGCAGCAGGCCCAGCACCAGCTCGAGCAGGGCCAGCGCCGTCCCCCCGCCCGCCTTGCGGAACCGGAAGCCGGCGTCCACGGCGGCGAGCACGGCTCCCACGACCGCGAGCACAGGCACCCCCACCGGGAGCACGATGACGGGGGCGGCCTCGATCAGGGTCTGCGGAAGGGTAGGCACGGCCGCCGAACCTACCGACGGGACAGGACGCCCCGTCCGTGAACCGCCGGGGTCAGCCGAGCACGCCGACCGAGGCCAGTGCCGTGCGCACCAGGGCTCCTCGGCCCCCCTCGGTCTCCCGCACGATCGCGTCGCTCGACGCCTCCTCCGGGGTCATCCAGGTGAGCTCGAGCGCGTCCTGCCGGGGATCGCAGGTGCCCGTCACGGGGACGACGTAGGCGAGGGCGACGGCGTGCTGGCGGTCGTCGGTGTACTGCGTGATGCTCGGCGTCGGGAAGTACTCCGCCACCTGGAACGGCACGGGGCTCGCGGGCAGCTGCGGGAACGCCATCGGCCCGAGGTCCTTCTCGAGGTGCCGGAAGAGCGCGTCGCGCAGGGTCTCGCCGAACATCACGCGGCCGGAGACGATGGTCCGGGTGATGGTCCCGCTCATGCCCACGCGCAGCAGCAGGCCGACCTCGGTCACCCGCCCCATGCCGTCCACCCGCACGGGCACCGCTTCGACGTAGAGGAGCGGCAGTCGGCGCCGGATGAGCGCGAGCTCGTCGTCGCCGAGCCAGCCCGGATTCGGATCAGGTGTCCCCACGGTGCTCACGCCCCCTTTTCTACCCCCGCCCGGGCGCGCCGGGCTCCGCGTGACGCTTCCTCGGAGCACTGGCAGGATCGCCGCATGCGGATCGACGACGCTGCCGCCCTCCTCGCCGGCCCGGCGGAGGCCGACTCCCTGCTCCTGCTGCTGCACGGCCGGGGCGCGGACGAGCACGACCTCCTCCCCCTCGCCGACGCGCTCCGCCTGCCGGACCGGGTCGTCGCGCTGCGCGGGCCCGTCGCCTGGGACGGCGGCCGCGCCTGGGCGCAGCGGACCGCCGACGAGGACGGCGGGGCGGGGCTCGACGAGGCCGCGACCGCGGTCCTCGAGTGGCTGGACCGCGCGCCGGCGGCCACCCAGGGCATCCGGCGGGTGCGGATCCTCGGCTTCTCCCAGGGGGGTGCGCTGGCCCTCCAGCTCCTGCGCATGGCGCCCGACCGGTTCGCCGCGGTGGTGCTGCTGTCCGGGTTCATCGCCGCGGGCGACGGCCGCCGCGACGAGGAGCTGGCCCGGCTGCGCCCCCCGGTGCTGTGGGGCCGCGGAGCGATCGACCCGGTCATCCCCGCTCGGGCGATCGAGCTCACCCGGGAGTGGCTGGAGCGGCACACGACGCTCGACGAGCGGGTGTACCCCCTGCTCGGTCACGGGGTCGCGGAGGCGGAGCTCGCCGACGTCGCGGCTTTCCTGCGGAACTGAGCGCCGCCGCACCCCCGCGCGGCGCTGTCGGCGGGGTGGTGCACAATCCCCTGACCATGCACGAGGTGCTCGACGCCTTCGGAGCCGCGACCCGCGAGTGGTTCGTCGGCGCCTTCCGCGCGCCGACCGCCGCCCAGGCCGGCGCCTGGCAGGCGATCGCGAAGGGACGGCACGCCCTCGTCGTCGCGCCGACCGGGTCGGGCAAGACCCTCGCGGCGTTCCTCTGGGCGATCGACCGGCTCGCGCGCCGAGGCACGGCCGAGACCACCGGTACCCGCGTGCTCTACGTCTCGCCGCTGAAGGCCCTCGCCGTGGACGTGGAGCGCAACCTCCGCAGCCCCCTCGTCGGCGTCACGCAGACGGCGAAGCGCCTCGGCTCCGCGCCGCCGCCGATCCGGGTCGGCGTGCGGTCCGGCGACACCCCGCAGTCCGAGCGGCGGGCCCTGTCCGTGGATCCGCCCGAGATCCTCATCACGACGCCGGAGTCGCTGTTCCTGATGCTCACCTCGCAGGCGCGGGAGACGCTGCGGTCGGTGGACACCGTGATCGTCGACGAGGTGCACGCCGTGGCGGCGACGAAGCGGGGCTCCCACCTCGCGCTGTCGCTCGAACGGCTCGACGCCCTGCTCGAGGTCCCCGCCCAGCGCATCGGGCTCTCCGCGACGGTGAAGCCCGTGGAGGAGATCGCCCGCTTCCTCGGCGGCAGGGCGCCCGTGACCGTGGTCGCGCCCGCGGCACAGAAGACCTTCGACCTCTCCGTCGTCGTGCCGGTCGAGGACATGGCGGATCCGGATCTCGGCAGCGGGTGGCCCCGGGAGGACGCTCCGGCCGGGCCGCGCGAGGGCTCGGCCGCCGGAGCGGTCTTCGACCCCGACGACCCGCTGCCGCCGCGCACCGGATCGATCTGGCCCCATGTGGAGTCGGCGATAACGGACCTCGTGCTGGAGCACCGCTCCTCGATCGTCTTCGCGAACTCCCGTCGCCTCGCCGAGCGGCTGACGGCACGCCTCAACGAGGAGTACGCGGAACGGCTCGAGCGGGAGACCGTGGACGAGGCGGCGGCGGCCGAGGAGCTCGCGATGGTGGGCGCCCTGCCCGACCGGGGCACGCCCGCCGCCGTCGCCGCACCGGGGCAGAGCGGATCGACGCGCGGCGCGAGCCCCCTGCTCGCGCGGGCGCACCACGGCTCGGTCAGCAAGGAGCAGCGGGCCGACATCGAGGACGACCTGAAGTCGGGGCGCCTGCGCTGCGTGGTGGCCACCTCGAGCCTCGAGCTCGGCATCGACATGGGGTCCGTCGACCTCGTCGTGCAGGTCGGCGCGCCGCCGTCGGTCGCGAGCGGCCTGCAGCGCGTCGGACGCGCGGGACATCAGGTCGGCGAGATCAGCACCGGGGTCGTCTTCCCCACCCACCAGGCCGACCTCATCCACGCGGCCGTCGCCGCCGACCGCATGGTCCGCGGGGAGATCGAGTCGCTCCGGGTCCCGGCCAACCCCCTCGACGTGCTCGCGCAGCAGACCGTCGCCGCGGCGGCCCTCGACACGATCGACGTCGAGGCCTGGTTCGACGTGGTGCGCCGCAGCGCCCCGTTCGCGGCGCTCCCCCGATCGGCCTACGAGGCCGTGCTCGACCTGCTCGCCGGACGGTATCCGTCCGACGAGTTCGCCGAGCTGCGCCCCCGCATCGTCTGGGACCGCGACGCCGGCACGATCACCGGGCGGCCCGGCGCCCAGCGGCTCGCCGTCACCTCCGGCGGCACGATCCCCGATCGGGGGCTGTTCGGCGTCTTCCTCGTCGGTGGGCAGTCCGGCGGCGCGCGGGTCGGGGAGCTCGACGAGGAGATGGTCTACGAGTCGCGGGTCGGCGACGTGTTCGCCCTCGGTGCGACCAGCTGGCGCATCCAGGAGATCACCCACGACCGGGTCAACGTCCTGCCGGCCTTCGGCGAGCCGGGCCGCGTGCCCTTCTGGAAGGGCGACGGCCTCGGCCGGCCCGTCGAGCTCGGGCGGGCCGTCGGCGCCTTCCAGCGCACGCTCGCGTCGGCCGGAGCGGAGGATGCGACCGCGCTCGCTGCGCGCATCGGGCTCGACGAGCGCGCGGTGCGCAACCTGCTGCGCTTCGTCGCCGACCAGGCGGAGGCGACGGGCAGTGTGCCGAGCGACCGCACGCTCGTGCTCGAACGCTTCCGTGACGAGCTCGGCGACTGGCGGATCGTGCTGCATTCCCCGTACGGCATGCAGGTGCACGCCCCGTGGGCGCTCGCGATCGGTGCCCGCCTCGCCGAGCGGTACGGCATCGAGGGCGGCGCGATGGCCGCCGACGACGGGATCGTCCTCCGCATCCCGGACACCGATGCCGACCCGCCCGGTGCGGACCTCGTCGCCTTCGACCCGCACGAGCTCGAGTCGATCGTCACGACGGAGGTGACCGGTTCGGCGATCTTCGCCTCCCGGTTCCGGGAATGCGCGGCGAGGGCGCTGCTGCTCCCCCGCTACAACCCCGCGCGGCGCTCGCCGCTCTGGCAGCAGCGGCAGCGGGCCGCTCAGCTGCTCGACGTGGCGAAGAAGTACCCGACCTTCCCGATCATCTTCGAGACCATCCGCGAGGTGCTGCAGGACGTCTACGACCTGCCGGCGCTCACGGACCTCGCAGCGCGGCTGGAGTCGCGCGCGGTGCGGATCGTCGAGGTCGAGACCCCGTCGGCCTCGCCCTTCGCCCGGAGCCTCCTCTTCAGCTACGTCGGCGCCTTCATGTACGAGGGCGACAGCCCGCTGGCGGAGCGCAAGGCGCAGGCCCTCGCGCTCGACTCCACGCTGCTCGCCGAGCTGCTCGGACGAGCGGAGCTGCGGGAGCTGCTCGACCCCGCGGTGCTGGAGCGCATCGAGCTCGAGCTGCAGCGCCTCGACCCGGAACGGCGGCTCCAGGGCGTCGAGGGCGCGGCCGACCTCCTCCGCCTGCTCGGCCCGCTGACCGTCGACGAGGTGGCCGCGCGGCTCCACGACGGGCAGGGCGAGGCGGTGGCCCCTCCGGTGGCGGCCGGCCTGCTCGACGAGCTGGTCACGGCTCGTCGAGCCATCAGGGCGAGCTGGGCCGGGCACGACTGGTATGCGGCGATCGAGGACGCGAGCCGGCTGCGCGACGCCCTCGGCGTGCCCCTGCCGATCGGTGTGCCGGTCGCCTTCGTCGAGCCCGTTCCCGATCCGCTCGGCGACCTCGTCGGCCGCTTCGCCCGCACCCACGCCCCGTTCGCCGCCGCGACCGCCGCCGCACGGCTGGGTCTCGGCGTCGCGGTCGTCACCGACACGCTGCGCCGCCTCGCGGACGAGCGCCGGGTCACCGAGGGGGAGTTCCGCCCGGGGGGCAGCGGATCCGAGTGGTGCGACGTCGAGGTCCTGCGCCGGTTGCGGCGCCGCTCCCTCGCCGCGCTCCGCCGGGAGGTCGAGCCCGTCGATCAGGGCGCCTTCGCTCGCTTCCTGCCGGAGTGGCAGCACGTCACGGGCCGGTCCTCGCTCACCGGCGTCGACGGTGTCGCGGCCGTCGTCGACCAGCTGGCCGGCCTGCCGGTCCCGGCCTCCGCCTGGGAGTCGCTCGTGCTGCCCTCCCGGGTGCGCGACTACCGGCCCGCGATGCTCGACGAGCTCACGGCCACCGGGGAGGTGGTCTGGTCGGGGGCCGGGCGGATCGCCGGCAACGACGGATGGGTGGCGCTGCACCTCGCCGACACGCTTCCGCTCACGCTCCCGCCCGCGGAGGAGGCGGAGCACTCCCCGCTCGAGCGGGAGGTGCTCGCCGCGCTCGGGGGCGGGGGCGCCTTCTTCTTCCGGCAGCTCGCGGACACGGTCGGCGCTCAGGACGATGCCGCCCTGCAGGACGCGCTGTGGAACCTCGTCTGGTCGGGTCTCGCCACCAACGACACGTTCGCGCCCGTCCGCTCGCTCACCGGCAGCGGCGGGACGGCCCACCGCACCCCGCGGCGGCCGCCGAGGGCCCGGGTCTACCGCGGGCACGGTCGGCCGGTGATGCCGTCCCGGCAGGGGCCGCCGACGACCGCCGGACGCTGGGGCATCCTCCCCCTGCCGGAGCACGACCTCACGGTCCGGGCCGCGGCCACCGCCGAGCTCCTGCTGGACCGGTACGGCGTCGTCACGCGCGGCTCGGTGCAGGCGGAGCAGGTGCCGGGCGGCTTCGCGCTCGTCTACAAAACGCTCGCCGCGCTCGAGGAGGCGGGCCGCGCCCGGCGGGGCTACTTCGTCGAGCACCTCGGGGCGGCCCAGTTCTCGACCTCCGGCACGGTCGACCGGCTCCGGGCGCACAACCGGGACCCCGACGCGGAGCGCGGGGAGGTCACCGGCCTCTGCCTCGCCGCCACCGATCCCGCCAACCCGTACGGGGCGGCGCTGCCGTGGCCCGCGGGCGTCGGCGACGGCGGTCATCGACCGGGTCGGAAGGCGGGAGCCCTCGTGGTGCTCGTCGACGGCGCTCTGGTCGCCTACCTCGAGCGGGGCGGTCGCACCGTCCTGCTCTTCACCGACGACGAGGGGACCCTGCAGCACGCCGCGGACGCCATCGCGGCGACCGTCCGCGGCCGGGGCGTCGCCGCCCTCACCGTGGAGAAGATCGACGGCGCCTTCG
>JAICSU010000040.1 GCA_025936735.1 Amnibacterium sp. | reverse complement strand
GCCCGGCCTCGAGCTGCTCGTGGACACCGGGCTCGCCGACCGGGTGCTGCCGGAGCTCCCCGCCCTGCGGCTCACGGTCGACGCCCTGCACCGTCACAAGGACGTCTACCAGCACAGCCTCACGGTGCTCGAGCAGGCGGTCGACCTCGAGCATGAGCGGTTCCCCGGCGCGCCACCCGACCTCGTCCTGCGGCTCGCGGCGCTGCTGCACGACATCGGCAAGCCCGCCACCCGGCGCTTCGAGGGCGGCCAGGTGACCTTCCACCACCACGACGTGGTCGGGGCGAAGCTCGCCCGGAAGCGGCTGAAGGCGCTGCGGTTCCCCAACGAGCAGGTCGAGCAGGTGGCGAAGCTCATCGAGCTGCACCAGCGGTTCTTCGGGTACGGCGACGCGCAGTGGACGGACTCCGCCGTGCGGCGGTACGTGCGCGACGCGGGCGACCTGCTCCCCCGCCTGCACATCCTCACGCGGGCGGACGTCACGACGAGGAACCCGCGCAAGGTGCGGCGGCTCGCGGCGGCGTACGACGACCTGGAACGCCGGATCGCCGAGCTGCGGGAGCAGGAGGCGCTCGAGGCGATCCGGCCCGACCTCGACGGGGCCGACATCATGCGGGAGCTCGACGTGCCGCCGGGACCGGTCGTCGGGGAGGCGTACCGCTTCCTCCTCGAGCTGCGGCTCGACGAGGGACCGCTCGGTGAGGAGGAGGCCGTCCGGCGCCTCCACGAGTGGTGGCGCGCCCGTTCCTGACCCATCCGAACGTCCGCCCCTGCACGAACGACGGAGAACCGGGTCCTTGGGAGCCGGTTCGTGCGGATGCGGGGCCGTTTCGGTGCGGAGACTCCGTCGTTCGTGCAGGGACCGCGCGGGGCGCGGGGAGCGACTACGCTGTCGTGGTTGCCCGTTCGGCCGCACCGGCCCCGGGCATGTGTCAGACCCTCCTGTCACGGAACGACCGTGACCGCATGAGACCAGAGGAGGTGGGGTAGTGACGCACAAGTACGAGCTCATGGTCATCCTGGACCCGAGCATCGATGAGAGGACCGTCGCGCCCAGTCTGGACCGGTTCCTGGGTGTCATCCGTCAAGACGGTGGCACGGTCGACAAGGTCGACATCTGGGGACGGCGCCGGCTGGCCTACGAGATCGACAAGCACACCGAGGGCATCTACGCGGTGGTGAACCTGACCGCGACCGCGGCCGCCACGCAGGAGCTCGACCGCCAGCTGGGCCTCTCCGAGGCCGTGCTGCGCACGAAGGTGCTCCGGGCGGAGGAAGCCATCGCCCGGGCCGCCGAGGCCGAGGCCGCTGCGAAGCGCCCCGCCCGCACGCCGCGTCCCGCCACGGCGAGGTAGTCGTGGCCGGCGAGACCATCATCACGGTCGTCGGGAACCTGACGAGCGACCCCGAGCTGCGCTACACGCAGAACGGGCTCGCCGTCGCGAACTTCACGATCGCCTCCACGCCCCGCAACTTCGACCGGCAGGCGAACGAGTGGAAGGACGGCGAAGCGCTGTTCCTCCGCGCGAGCGTCTGGCGCGACTTCGCCGAGCACGTCGCGGGTTCGCTCGCCAAGGGCTCCCGCGTGATCGCCACCGGCCGGCTCAAGCAGCGCTCCTACGAGACCCGCGAGGGCGAGAAGCGCACCGCCATCGAGCTCGAGGTCGACGAGATCGGCCCCTCGCTCCGCTACGCGACCGCGCAGGTCACCCGGGCGAGCGGTGGTGGCGGCGGCCAGGGCGGCGGCGGCCCCCGGGGACAGGTGTCCGGCGGCGGACCCGCTCGGCAGAACGACGACCCGTGGGGTGCCCCCGGCACGTCCTCGGGCGGCGGCGGCGCCGACGGGTGGAGCGCTCCCGGCGCGTACGACGACGAGACGCCGTTCTAGTCGTCCGCTCCCGTTCATCGGGACGGCTCGCGATCGAGTCGTCGTCGTCGCCAGGTGAGTCGCTCGGCTCGCCGCTCGAGGTGGGCATCCACCTCGCCACGTACTTCAGACACACGTAAAGGAATCCACTGCAATGGCAGGTAAGTCGCGCGGCGACAGCCGCAAGCCGACGCGGGGCAAGGGCGGCAAGCCCGTCGCTCCCGCGAAGCGCATCAAGGTCGGGGTGATCGACTACAAGGACGTCGCCACCCTGCGCAAGTTCATCTCGGAGCGCGGCAAGATCCGCGCGCGCCGCATCACCGGCGTCTCCGTCCAGGAGCAGCGGCTCATCGCCCGCGCGGTCAAGAACGCGCGCGAGATGGCGCTGCTCCCCTACTCCGGCTCCGGCCGCTGATCGGGGGCCGACATGTCGAAGCTCATCCTCACCCACGAGGTCACCGGCCTCGGTTCCGCCGGTGACGTCGTCGACGTCAAGGGCGGTTACGCCCGCAACTACCTCATCCCGAGCGGCTTCGCCGTCGCGTGGAGCCGAGGTGCCCAGAAGCAGGTCGACACGATCCGCGCAGCCCGCAAGGCCCGCGAAGCGGCCTCGCTCGAGGAGGCCCAGGCGCTGAAGGCGCGGCTCGAGGCGCAGCCCGTCCGGCTCGCCGTCCGCACCGGTCAGGCGGGCCGGCTGTTCGGCTCCGTCTCCGCGTCCGACGTGGCCGACGCGGTCCAGGCCGCGGGCCTCGGCAGCGTCGACCGGCGCACCATCCAGTTCGCGGCGCCGATCCGCTCGACGGGCAGTCACGAGGCCTCGGTGCGCCTGCGCGACGAGGTCACGGCCACGCTCACGGTGGAGGTCGTCGCCGCGCGCTGAGCGCCCCTGCGCCGCCACGAGGGCGCCGCGTCCGATCCGTCGGACGCGGCGCCCTCGTCGTCATTGCGGGGGTCAGCGCGCGCCCGCTGAGCGCTACCACGGGTGGGTCCCGACACGCCACCCGGCAACGTTCGACCAATGGTTGAGGGCAGTTATCCCCAGAGTGCTTGGGGACAAGAGGAAGTGCTGGTCATCGCCGACTTGCATGGGTTTCCCGGGTTCGCGCCCGGGCACTTGTCCACAGGGCTTCCACATGGGGATGACCGTTCTTCGCGCGAGTCGTCCACACCCCTGTGCACAGCGCGTGGATTACGGTCGACGCTCGCCGAGGCGGTGGGGACCGGTGTCGGGACGGGGTGGTACTCCTGGGTCCGCGGGACGCGTTCGGCGCGATCCGCACCGCCGCGGATCGTGAGGAGGGAGGGACAGCAGCATGTCGATGACGGAGTGGGACACCGCCTCGCCCGCGCGCGACGCGTGGGACGGCCCGGGCGCCGAGCGCCGTGAGCGCACGCCTCCGCACAACCTGCTGGCGGAGCAGAGCGCCCTCGGCGGAATGCTCCTGTCCACCGACGCGGTGGCCGACGTGCTCGAGGTCGTCGTCGGCGCCGACTTCTACGTGCCGAAGCACGAGGTCATCTTCAACGCGATCCTCAGCCTCTACTCGCGGGGCGAGCCGACCGACGCGATCGCGGTCGGCGACGAGCTGGTGCGCACGGGCGACGTCCAGCGGGCCGGCGGCGAGTCCTACCTGCACACCCTCACGAACATCGTCCCCACGGCGGCGAACGCCGGTTACTACGCCTCGATCGTGGCGGAGCAGGCGGTGCTGCGCCGGCTCGTGGAGGCGGGCACCCACATCGCGCAGCTCGGCTACGGCGCCGAGGGCGACGCCATGGACCTGCTGAACCAGGCCCAGGCGGAGATCTTCGGCATCGCGCGCGAGTCCGCGACCGAGGACTACGTGCCGCTCACCGACGCGGTCACCGTCGCCATCGACGAAATGGAGGCGGCGGCCGGCCGCGACGGCGAGATGACCGGCGTGCCGACCGGGTTCAAGCAGCTCGACGAGCTGACGAACGGCCTGCACCCCGGGCAGCTCGTGATCGTCGGCGCGCGCCCGGCGATGGGTAAGTCCACCCTCGCGCTCGACATGGCGCGGGCCGCGTCCGTGAAGCACCGGATGCCCACCATCTTCTTCTCCCTCGAGATGGGGCGCAGCGAGATCGCCATGCGCCTGATGGCGGCCGAGGCCACCATCTCCATGCAGGACATGCGCAAGGGGCGGCTGGGCGGGGACGACTGGACGAAGATCGCCGCCACCCGCGGCCGCATCAACGACGCCCCCCTCTACATCGACGACAGCCCGAACATGAGCCTCGTCGAGATCCGCGCCAAGTGCCGGCGCCTCAAGCAGAAGGTCGGCCTCCAGCTCATCGTCATCGACTACCTGCAGCTGATGACCAGCGGCAAGCGGGTGGAGAGCCGGCAGCAGGAGATCAGCGAGTTCTCGCGGGCGCTCAAGCTGCTCGCGAAGGAGCTGGGCGTTCCCGTCATCGCCCTCTCCCAGCTGAACCGCGGCCCGGAGCAGCGCGCGGACAAGCGGCCGGCGCTGTCCGACCTCCGTGAGTCCGGCTCGATCGAGCAGGACGCCGACATGGTGATCCTGCTCCACCGCGAGAGCGCCTACGACCGCGACCAGCCGAACCCCGACGCCGACCTCATCGTCGCGAAGCACCGCAACGGCCCCACCGACACGATCACGGTCGCCTTCCACGGTCGGTACTCGCGCTTCGCCGACATCGCCGTGGCGTAACGTTGGGCGCCGTGCTCGTGCCAGGGGGCACGAGCGGAGGAGGTCGCCCGGTGTCCACCGCGACCCCCGTCGCCCCCCGTCGCGCCTCGCTGACCGCCTTCACCGCCTTGCGGGCCGCGGTCGTGGCCGTGCTTGCCGTGGTCGTGACGTTCTCCGCCGACCACACCCCGGCCTTCGGGCTCGCGGTCTTCGGCGTCTTCGCCCTCGTCCAGGGAGCGGTGATCGCCGCCGGCGCCCGCGGGTTCGCCGTCTCCCGGATCGGCCGCCTGCTCGTGGTGCTGCGCGGTGCCGTGTTCGTCGTGGTGGGTGCGCTGTCCGTCACCCTGGTCGGCGCGGCCACCGTCGGCGGCCTGCTGGCCGTCGAGATCGCCGGGTTCCTCGCCGCGGGCGCGCTCGAGGTGCTGTCCGGCCTCCGCCGCGCGGACGCCTCCCCGGTGTCCCGCGATCTCATCACCGTCGGGGGCCTCGAGCTGCTGGTCGGCGTGATGCTCGCGATCCTGCTGCCCGACTCGATCTTCGCGGTCGGGGTCCTGTCGGCCTGGGGCGCCGTCGTCGCCGTCTACCTCGGCATCGCCGCCGCCTCCATCGCCCGTCGGGACGGGGAAGCGCGGTGAGCCCCACCCGCCGTCAGCGCCTCAGGCCGGTCGAGCTGGTCGTCATGGCCGCGCTCGCCGGAGCCTTCGTCGGCGTCGTCGTGCTGGTGACGACGCGGGACCTCCCGCTCGCGTCGATCTTCGCCGGGATCGCGTTCATCGTCGCGCTGCTGCTGCTCGCGATGCTCGCGCTCATCGAGACGTCGGATCCCGCCGATCCGTCCGAGGTACCCGTGCTGATGCGGGAGCGGAAGCCGAAGCGGCGCGATCCCAAGCGCTGAGCCGGCTCAGTCGTCCAGATGGTCGACCAGCCGCGCCGCGAGCCCCGTGTAGGTCGCCGGGGTGAGGGCCGCGAGCCGCTCCTGCACGTCCGGCTCCAGGTCGAGGCCCCGGACGAAGGCCCGGAGGTGCTCGGCGGTCACCCGGCGCCCCCGGGTGAGCTCCTTGACGAGCTCGTACGGGTTCGTGAGGCTGCTCCGCCCGGCGGCGATCTCGGCCCGGATCACCGTCTGCACGGCCTCGCCGAGCACCTCCTGGTTCACCTCCAGGTCGGCCGCGAGCCGCGCCTCGTCCACGTCGACCTCGTCGAGGCCCCTGGCCAGGTTCGACAGCGCGACGAGGGCGTGGCCGAGACCGACGCCGATGTTGCGCTGCGTCGAGGAGTCCGTGAGGTCCCGCTGCAAGCGGGACGTCACGAGGGTGCGCTCGAGGGTCCCGAGGACGCCCGTGGAGAGCTCGAGGTTCGCCTCCGCGTTCTCGAACCGGATCGGGTTGACCTTGTGCGGCATCGTGGACGATCCGGTCGCTCCCTCGACGGGCAGCTGGCGCAGGGCACCGTCCGCGATGTACAGCCAGACGTCCGTGCAGAGGTTGTGCAGCACCCCGTTCACGTGGGTGAGCCGGCCGTAGAGCTCGACCTGCCAGTCGTGCGACTCGATCTGCGTGGTGAGCGGGTTCCACGTGAGACCCAGGCCGGTGACGAACCGGCGGGAGAGGTCCTCCCAGTCGATCTCCGGCGCGGCCACGAGGTGCGCGGCGTAGTCGCCGCTGGCCCCGTTCGACTTGCCCAGGATCTCGACGGCCAGCACCGCGCGCCGGAGCCGCTGCAGCCGGTGCGCGAAGACGGCGAGCTCCTTGCCCATGGTCGTCGGGGTGGCGGGCTGGCCGTGCGTCCGGGCTAGCATCGGCACCGCCGCCCAGGCGCGGGCCCGGTCGATCAGCCGGTCGAGCACCGCGTCGAACGCCGGCAGCCAGACCGTGCGGAGGGCGTCCCGCACGGTGAGGGCGACGGCGAGGTTGTTGACGTCCTCGCTCGTGAAGGCGAAGTGGGTGAGCTCGGCGAGCCGCCCGAGGCCGAGCCGCTCGAGCCGGTCGCGGAGGAGGTACTCGACCGCCTTCACGTCGTGGCGGGTGCGGGCCTCGATCCGCGCCAGCTCGGCGACGTCCTCGTCCCCGAAGGCGTCGACCAGGCCGCGCAGGGCCGCCCTGTCGGCCTCGGGGAGGGAGGACGTGCCGGCCACGCCGGCCTCGGTGAGGGTGAGCAGCCACTCCACCTCGACCTTCAGCCGTGCCCGGTTGAGGCCCGCCTCGGAGAGGTGCTCGGCGAGGGGCTCGGTGATGGCGCGATACCGGCCGTCGAGGGGGGACAGCGGCTGGGCGGACAGCGGGGGCATGGCTCTCCTCGAAGGCGGGGGCCCTCCATTCTGCCGGTCGGTGCGGCGGCGGCTCCTCCCCAGCCGTGCCGAGGAGCGCGGGCGCCGCGCACCCCGCGTCGCCCGCGTGCCGGCAGGGGCACCCTGACGGCGGAGGGATCCGATGCTCGAACCGCCCGCGGCCACCACCGCGCTGGCCGCGGCCGTCCGCGCGCTCGCGAGCGACGCCGACGCCCTCCCCCTCCCCGAGCCGCTCCTCGACGGCTGGGCGTCGTTCGCCGCCCTCGAGTACCAGGCCGCGGTCGCCCGGACGACGGTCGGTCTGCTCCGCCTGCGCGCCGCGCTGCACGACGCGGCCTCGGGGCTCGAGGCGCCGAGGTGAGCGCACCCGGCGTCACCGTGGCGGGCGGCGGGTCGGCCGCCGTCGACACCCCTGCCATGCAGGCCACGGCGCAGCGCCTCGAGCTGCTGCGTGACCGGTGGGACCTGCTGCGCCGCCGCATCGAGGGCTGCCTCGCCGACCCCGCGTGGCAGGGCGTCGTCGTCGGGCGCTCGGCCCTCGAGGCGGCGGCCAATCACGCCCGGTGCGCCGATCGCGAGCTGGCGGAGGCGGCGACCGGGCTGCGCACGGCCGCGGAGCGCTACGGGGCGGTCGAGCGGACGGTCGCGGCGCTGCAGCAGGGCGCCTGGGCGGCCGGCGCCGCCCTCACCGGGGCGGCGACGCGGATCGGGACGACGGTGGCGGGGCCCGGCTTCGCCCTGCTGCCGATGACGGTCGGTGGCATGGTCGTCGGGTCGGCCGTGCTCGGCGCGAGCATCCGCGAGCTGGCCACGACCGGCCGGATCGATCCCCAGGTGGACCCCGCCGTGCTCGCCGGGCTGCGCTCCGCGCTGTCCTCGAGCGACGACCTCCTCCGGGGCTTCACCCTGACGGAGCAGCCGGCCGACCTGCTCCGCGACGACCCGGGTTCGCGGTACGGGACGGCGTCCACCGCGGCGGCCATCGCCGGCCTGCTGCCGGAGGGCGATCCCGGGATCCGGCTCAGGACGGCGGAGCTGCCGGGCAGCGTCGAGGGCCCGGGCACCCTGGCGGAGCTGGGCCGGCGCACGCCGGAGGTCGACCCGGGCGGCACCCAGCTGCGGCTCGAGCGCTACCCGATGCCCGACGGCCGCGGGCGCTGGATCGTCTACGTCTGCGGCACGATCACCTTCTCCCCCGCCGCCGGGTCGGAGCCCTTCGACCTGCGTTCCGACGTGGTGGGTGTGGACGGGCGGCGGAGCGACTCGGAGCGGGCGGTGGCGGCGGCGATGCAGCAGGCCGGGGTGCGCTCCGACGACCCCGTGCTGCTCGTCGGCCACTCGCAGGGGGCGCTGGACGCCGTGCGCCTCGCCCAGCGCGGCACCTTCGACGTGCGGGGCGTGGTGACCCTCGGCGGTCCCACCGGGCAGCTGGTGGTGCCGGACGACGTGCCGGAGCTCTCGGTGGAGCACGACGAGGACGTCGTCCCGGTGCTCGGCGGCCTCGCCGCCACGGGAGCGGGTGGGCTCCACCGCCTCGTCGTCCGGCGCAGCCTCTACCGGGGTGGGCCGCCGCCGGGGCCGCCGCTCGTGCCGTTCGCCGCCGGCGCGAAGCCGCACGCGTTGTCGGCGTACCGCGAGACGCTGGCGCTCGCCGACGCCAGCCCCGATCCCCGGATCGCGACGTTCGAGCGGGGGGTGAAGCCCTTCCTCACGGCCTCGCACGGGCGGATCGTGCTCGTGCGCGCCGATCGTCCGGTCAGACCTCCTCGCGGCCGCCGAGGGGCCGCAGCAGGAGACCGATGAGCCAGCTCAGCACCGCGAGCACGAACGCGCCGAGCACGCCCCACCAGAACCCGCCGACGACCAGCCCGAACCCGATCAGGTCGCTGATCCAGGCCACGAGCAGGAAGAGGAGCCCGTTCACGAGCAGTGAGATGAGCCCGAGCGTGAGCAGGTAGAGCGGGAACGCCACGATGCGGATCGCCGTGCCGAGCACGCCGTTCACGACCCCGAACAGGAGACCGAGCAGGAGGTAGGTGAGCACGAGGGCCACCGTGTCGGGACCGTAGGGCGACACGTGCAGGGCGGCCCGCGCGCCGAACGCGGCGAAGACGAGCGTCTCGAGCCAGAGCGCGATCGCGTTCCCGACCACTCGGACGACGAACCGGCGCATGGCACCAACTATGGCAGGGCCCACACGAGGGCGACCCCGGGCGCTCCTAGGATCGGAGGCCATGAGCGAACAGGCGCCCGTGCGGCTCCGCCCGGAGATCGCGGCGCTCGCCGCCTACCGCCAGGGCCGGAATCCGCCCGAAGGCGGGTTCAAGCTCTCCTCGAACGAGAACCCCTTCCCGCCGCTGCCGCAGGTCGCGGCCCGCGTCGCCGCGGCGACCGCCTTGAACCGCTATCCCGACGGCGCGGCCGCCGCGCTGCGCGAGCGGCTCGCCGCCCGGCACGGCGTCGAGCCGTCGTCGATCCACGTGGCCGCGGGATCCGTCTCGCTGCTCGCCCAGTTCATCCAGGCCGCGGCCGCTCCGGGCGACGAGGTGCTCTACAGCTGGCGCAGCTTCGAGGCCTATCCGGGCCTCGTCACGGTGGCGGGCGCGCGGAGCGTCCGGGTGCCGAACGACCCCGACGGGGCTCATGACGTCGACGCGATGGCCGCCGCCGTCACCGGTCGCACCCGGGTGGTCATCGTCTGCTCGCCGAACAACCCGACGGGCGCCGTCGTGCGGCAGGCCGATTTCGATCGCCTGGTCGCGGCTCTCCCTGGCGACGTGCTCGTGCTCCTCGACGAGGCCTATCGCGAGTTCTCCGCGGGCAGCGGAGGCGTGGACGGAGACGCCGTCGTCGCGGCCCAGCGCGAGGGACGGCTGCGCAACGTGGTCGTGCTGCGCACCTTCTCGAAGGCGTGGGGCCTGGCGGCTCTCCGGATCGGGTACGCCGTGGGCGACCCCGCGGTGCTCGCCGGCGCCAGGTCGACCGCGATCCCGCTGTCGGTGACCGAGCCCGCCCAGCTCGCCGCGCTCGTCTCGCTCGATCACGAGGACGCGCTGCTCGAGCGGGTCGAGGCGATCGCGGAGCGACGGGACGCCGTGTGGCGGGCACTGGTCGCCCAGGGCTGGTCCGTGCCGCGACCCTGGGGCAACTTCGTCTGGCTGCCCATCCCCGGCGACGGCGGGGAGGCGGCGGAGGTGTTCCAGCGGCGGGGCCTGACCGTGCGGGAGTTCGCCGGCGAGGGCCTCCGCGTGAGCATCGGCGAGCAGGAATCCGTGGACGATCTGCTGCGTGCGGCGCAGGAGGTTGTGGACATCCGACAGCAGGGCCGTCCGGGGGCGTCGGTACTGTAGGCCGGGGCCGCTTGAGGCCGACAGCGATTCCGGAGCGGTCCTGCGCCCGGGGCGAGGAGTGGCGTGGCGTCGACCGATCCCACCGTCCGAATCATCGGGAACGACGGTGTCATCGCACCGACGGAGGCCGCCGAGCCGTACCTGGAGCGCGCGATGGCGCTCGACGAGGAGCGCCTCCTCGGGTTCCTGACGGACATGGTGCACACCCGCGCCGTCGACGTGGAGGCCGCGAACCTGCAGCGGCAGGGGCACCTCGGGCTCTGGGCTCCGAGCTACGGGCAGGAGGCCGCGCAGATCGGCTCCGCCCGCGCCGCCCGCGCCCAGGACTCGATCTTCCCGGCGTACCGCGAGCACGGCGTCGCCCTCGTCCGCGGCGTCGAACCGGTCGACATCGTGCGGATGATGCGCGGCGTCACCCACGGCGGGTGGGACCCGGCCGCGCACGGCAACTTCCGGCCGTACACCCTCGTGATCGGCTCCCACACCCTGCATGCCACCGGCTACGCGATGGGCATCCGCTTCGATGCCCCGGTGACCGGGGACCCGGAGCGGGACGAGGCGGTGCTCGTCTACTTCGGGGACGGCGCGACCGCCCAGGGCGACACGAACGAGGCGTTCGTGTTCGCCTCGAGCTACCAGACGCCGCAGGTCTTCTTCCTGCAGAACAACCACTGGGCCATCTCGGTGCCCGTGAGCCGGCAGTCCCGCACCCCCCTCTTCCGTCGCGCCGACGGGTTCGGCATGCCGGGCGTCCAGGTCGACGGCAACGACGTGCTCGCCGTGTTCGCGGTGACCGGCGCCCTGCTCGACGACGCCCGCGCCGGCCGCGGTCCGGCGCTGATCGAGGCGCTCACGTATCGCATCGGTGCGCACACCACGGCGGACGACCCCACGAAGTACCGCACCGACGACGAGCTCGCCGAGTGGACGGCGCGCGACCCGATCCTGCGCCTCCGACGCCACCTGGAGCAGCGCGGTGTCGGCGCGGAGGAGTTCGACCGGATCGACGCGGAGGCGGCCGAGCTCGCCTCGACGCTGCGCGGCCAGGTGCTCGCGGTCCAGGACCCGCCCCGCTCCCTCCTGTTCGAGCACGTGTACCGGGAACCGCATCCGCTGATCGCCGCCGAGCAGGCCTGGCTCGCGGACTACGAGGCCTCGTACGGGGAGTCGTCATGACCCAGCTGCCGCTCGCGAAGGCGTTGAACGCGGGGCTGAAGCGCGCGATGGAGGACGATCCGAAGGTCCTGCTCATGGGTGAGGACATCGGCCGCCTCGGGGGCGTCTTCCGGGTGACGGACGGGCTGCTGGCGACGTTCGGCGAGCAGCGGGTGCTCGACACCCCGCTTGCGGAGTCCGGCATCGTGGGCACCGCGATCGGGCTCGCCATCCGCGGCTACCGGCCCGTCTGCGAGATCCAGTTCGACGGCTTCATCTGGCCCGGCTTCGACCAGATCACCTCGCAGCTGGCGAAGCTGACGAACCGGCTCGAGGGCCGCGAGCGGTTCCCGATCGTGATCCGCGTGCCGTTCGGCGGCCACATCGGCTCGATCGAGCACCACTCGGAGAGCCCGGAGACGTACTTCGCGCACACGCCGGGTCTCCGCGTCGTGACGCCGTCCACGCCGAACGACGGCTACTGGATGATCCAGCAGGCGATCCGTTCGGACGACCCGGTCATCTTCTTCGAGCCGAAGAGCCGCTACTGGCCGAAGGGCGAGGTCGACCTCGAGTCGCCGCCCGTCGGGCTGCACGTCTCGCGCGTCGTCCGCACCGGCACCGACGCGACGCTCATCGGCTACGGCCCCATGGTCAGCGTCCTGCTCGCCGCCGCGGAGATCGCGGCGGGCGAGGGGCGCAGCCTCGAGGTCGTCGACCTGCGGTCGCTGTCGCCGATCGACTGGGGGCCCGTCGTGGCATCGGTCGAGAAGACCGGCCGTGCGGTCGTCGCCCACGAGGCGCCCGGGTTCCTCGGGATGGGCGCCGAGATCGCCGCCGGCATCAGCGAGCGCGCCTTCTACTCGCTGGAGGCACCCGTTCTCCGCGTGGCCGGCTTCGACGCCCCGTATCCGCCTGCCAAACTCGAGAAGCTCTACCTGCCCGACGCCGACCGCGTGCTCGACGCGGTCGACCGCACGCTGGCGTACTAGGAAGGCGGCCCATGTCCATCTCCCGGTTCGCCCTGCCCGACGTCGGCGAGGGCCTCACCGAGGCGGAGATCGTCTCCTGGAAGGTGGCGCCGGGCGACGAGGTGTCCGTCAACCAGGTGATCGTCGAGATCGAGACGGCGAAGTCGCTCGTCGAGCTGCCGTCGCCGTACGCCGGCCGGGTGGACGCCCTGCTCGTCGCCGAGGGCGACACGGTCGCCGTCGGCACGCCGATCGTCGCCGTCGCCGCCTCCGGCGAGGAACAGCTCACCGGCCAGCTGATCACCCCGGCCCAGGCGGCGCTGCCGACCGAGGTGGAGGTCCGCGAGCATCCGGAGCCCGAGCCCTCGGGCGCGGTGCTCGTCGGCTACGGCACGGACGTGCACGCGAAGAGCCGCCGCGGCAGCCGCCGCGGCACGGGCGCGCCGCCCCGGCCCGTCCGCCGTGCGGTCGCCGCGCCCGTGAAGCCACCGATCCGCAAGCTCGCGAAGGACCTCGGGGTCGACCTCGGCAGGGTGGTGCCGACCGGCGCCTCCGGCGAGGTCACCCGCGAGGACGTGCTGCGCAGCAAGGAGCAGGTCAGCGTCTTCCGCAACACCGAGACACCGGCCTGGCCGGACCTCCGGGACGAGCGGATCCCGGTCAGGGGCGTCCGCAAGGCCATCGCCTCGGCCATGGTCACCAGCGCGTTCACCGCCCCGCACGTCAGCGTCTTCGTCGACGTCGACGCCACCCGGACGATGGAGTACGTGCGGCGGCTGAAGGCGTCCCCCGACTTCGCGACCGTGCGGATCTCGCCGCTGCTGCTCATGGCCCGGGCCGTCATCTGGGCGGTGCGGCGCAATCCCAGCGTCAACTCCACCTGGACCGACACCGAGATCGTCGTCCACCACTACGTCAACCTCGGTATCGCCGCGGCGACGCCCCGGGGCCTGATCGTCCCGAACGTCAAGGACGCCCAGGCTCTCTCCATGCGTGCTCTGGCCGGCGCCCTCGAGCACCTCGTGGTCACCGCTCGCGACGGCAAGACGCAGCCGGCCGAGATGGCCGACGGCACCATCACCATCACCAACCTCGGCAGCTACGGCATGGACACCGGAACGCCGATCCTCAACCCCGGCGAGGTCGCGATCGTCGCCCTCGGCACCATCCGGCAGAAGCCGTGGGTGGTGGACGGCGAGGTGGTGCCCCGCTTCGTCACCACCGTGGGCGCCAGCTTCGACCACCGGGTCGTCGACGGCGACGTCGCCAGCCGCTTCCTCGCCGATGTCGCGAGCGTCATGGAGGAGCCGGCGCTGCTCCTGGATTGACCGGGCGCCTCCGGCATCAGCGAGCACCCCGCCGACTGGCGAGCGCGCTGCAGCCTGCTCGCACGTCCGCGGGCTGCTCGGCAGCGGTGGCGGCGCGGGGGGCTGAGGGGCGCTGGGGCGATTTTGACAATCGTTCTCACTTAGTTCTAGCGTCGGGGCGTGAGCAGGGCGTGGCGGGGCATCGGGGGCCTCGTCGCCGTCGTGCTGCTGCTCACCGGGTGCGCGAGCGGCGCAGCGGCCGGCGCGGATCCGCGAACGCCGGACGGCCGGATCCGTGTCGTGGCCTCCAGCGACGTGTGGGGGAGCATCGTGGACGACGTCGGTGCCGGCCGGGTCGCCGTCACCTCGATCCTCGACAGCCCCGCCAAGGACCCCCACGAGTACCAGGCGACCGTCCGCGATCGCCTCTCCGTCTCGCGCGCCGCGCTCGTCGTCGAGAACGGCGGCGGCTACGACGACTTCCTCCGGCGGCTCAGCGAGGGGACCGGGGGAGTCGTGCTCGACGCGGTCCGCCTCTCGGGCCGCGACGCCGCCGGCCCCGGGTTCAACGAGCACGTCTGGTACGACCTGCCGACCGTCGACCGCGTCGCCGACGCCGTGAGCGCCGTGCTGCAGCGGAAGGACCCGCCGCACCGCGCCGACTTCCGGGCGGCGCTCGCGCGGTTCCACGCCGCGACGGCAGCCCTGGCGCGGGAGGAGGCCGGGATCCGTCGGGTCGCCGGCGGCCGCGGAGTGGCCGTCACCGAGCCGGTCCCCCTCTACGTGACCGCGGCGTGCGGGCTGGTGAACCGGACGCCCGCCGGCTTCAGCTCCGCGGTGGAGGACGGGCGCGACGTGCCGCCCGGTGTGCTGGAGAGCCAGCTGCACCTCGTCGCGTCGCACGCGGTCGCGGTCCTCGCGGTGAACGAGCAGACGGAGGGGCCCATGACGGATCGGATCACGGCGGCAGCGAGGGCGGCGCACGTCCCCGTGGTCGGCTTCCGCGAGACGCTGCCGGAGAGCGGGACCTATCTCGGCATGTTCCACGCGGAACTCGCCGCCCTGAGCGCGGCGGTCGCCCGGTGACGGCGGCGCTGAGGTTCGAGGACGCCGCGCTCGGCTTCGGCGGACGGACGCTGTGGCGGGGGCTCACGCTCGACGTCGAGCCCGGAGAGTTCCTCGCGGTGCTCGGCCCCAACGGCTCCGGCAAGACCACGCTGCTGAAGGCGGTCCTCGGCCTCCAGCCGCTCTCCGAGGGCGGCCTGACCGTCCTCGGAGAGCCGCCCCGGCGGGGGAACCGCCGGATCGGCTACATCCCGCAGCAGCGTCTGCTCGACGCGTCCACCCCCGTGCGGGGGGTGGACCTCGTGCGCTTCGGTGTGAACGGCACCCGATTCGGCCTTCCGCTCCCCCGGCGGCGCGACCGGGAACGCGCGGCCGAGCTCGTCGCCGCCGTGGACGCGGGCGGGTACGCGAGCCGGCCGGCGGCGCTGCTGTCCGGCGGCGAGCAGCAGCGCCTCCGGGTGGGCCAGGCGCTCGCCGACGATCCCCCGCTGCTGCTGTGCGACGAGCCGCTCATCTCGCTCGACCTCGCCAACCAGGCCGCGGTGAGCGCGCTGATCGACCGGCACCGGCGGGCCCGGAACGCGGCGGTGCTCTTCGTGACCCACGACGTGAACCCCGTGCTCGGGCTCGTCGACCGGGTGCTGTACCTGGTCGACGGCCGGTTCCGGATCGGACCGCCCCGGGAGGTGCTCACGTCGGAGGTGCTCTCCGAGCTGTTCCGCACGCACGTCGACGTGGTCCGTGTGCACGACCGCATCGTCGTCGTCGGAGCGGGCCACGAGGAGCACGAGCACGCCGGGAGGCTGCCGTGAGCCCGCTGTTCGACTTCACCGACTACGGCGCGCTGCTGTCGCTCGTCTCCTCGTCCCTGATCGCCGGCGCGTTGCTCGGGATCGTGGGCGGCCTCATCGGCTTCTTCGTGATGGCCAGGGACCTGCCGTTCGCGGTGCACGGGATCAGCGAGCTGTCCTTCGCCGGCGCCGCGGGCGCCCTCCTCATCGGCGCCGACGTCGTGACCGGTTCCATCGTCGGCTCCTTGATCGCCGCCCTGCTGATCGGCCTGCTCGGCCCCCGTGCCCGGGAGCGCAACTCCGTGATCGGCGTGCTCATGCCGTTCGGCCTGGGGCTCGGCATCCTCTTCCTCGCCCTCTATCCCGGCCGGAGCGCCAACCGCTTCGGGCTGCTGACCGGTCAGGTCGTCTCCGTCGACACCCCGCAGGTGGCGGTGCTGAGCGTCGTCGCCCTGGTGGTGCTCGTCGCGCTGCTCCTCATCTGGCGCCCGCTGCTGTTCGCCAGCGTCGACGAGGACGTCGCCACCGCTCGTGGCGTACCGGTGCGCACCCTGTCCCTGGTGTTCATGGTGCTGCTGGCGCTCACGGTGTCCATCGCGGTGCAGACGGTCGGGGCCCTGCTGGTCCTCGCGCTGCTCGTCACGCCGGCGGCGGCGGCGCTACGGGTCGCGGCCGATCCGCTGGTCGTCAGCCTGCTCAGCATGCTGTTCGCCGTGGTCTCGATGCTCGGCGGCATCCTCCTCGCGCTCGGCGCGGCCATCCCGATCAGCCCATACGTGACCACGATCTCCTTCGTGATCTACCTGGTCTGCCGGGGAATCGGGCGGTGGCGGCGCCGGATCCCCACGGCGGACGTAGGCTTCCCGCCGTGAAGCGGCAGACCTGGCAGCGGGCGGCGGTCCGCGAGGCGCTGAGCGCGCGCGGGGGCTTCGTCAGCGCCCAGGACCTGCACACCGCGTTGAAGGCGAACGGCTCCCCCATCGGGCTCGCGACCGTCTACCGCGCGCTCGCCGATCTGGCGGTGGACGGCGACGCCGACAGCCTGCAGTCGAGCGACGGGGAGAACCTCTACCGCGCCTGCGTCTCGGCGGGACACCACCACCACCTGATCTGCCGGTCGTGCGGGCGGACCGTGGAGATCGAAGCGGATCCGATCGAGCAGTGGGCCGCCGAGGTGGCCGCCGCGAACGGCTTCCGCGACCCGAGGCACGTCGTGGACGTCTTCGGCACCTGCTCGAGCTGCTGACGGGGGGCCCGCGCCCGTCGTGTAGGCTCTTCCCTCGGCCGCGTCGCGGCAGTGGGCGGATTCCACCCGGACCGTTCGCAGACAAGTGATCTTGGGTGGG
>JAICSU010000079.1 GCA_025936735.1 Amnibacterium sp. | reverse complement strand
TCCTCAGGATCCGCCCGCGGGCCGGGACCCGGCTGTGATCGAAGCCGGGCGAGCACGGTGAGGCCGATCGCGGCGAGCAGCAGCAGGGCGGGGACGACCGCGAACGCGGAGCGCAGCGAGGTCGCGTCGGCGAGGGCGCCGACGGTCAACGGGGCGAGCAGCACGGCGACGGAGGAGACGACCACGGCCCGGCTGCTCGCGAGCACGGCCCGGCCCGGCGCGAGAGCGACGGCGATTGCAAGCGCCGTCGGGAAGAGGTTGCCGATCCCCGCCCCGATGACGGCGAGTCCGACGAAGGCCTGCAGGGGCGCGGTCGACGGCCAGAGGATCGCGAAGCCGATGGCGCTCGCGCCGATCGCGAGGGCCATCAGGCGGCGTGGCGGCAGCCGGCGCGCGAGCCGGCTGCCCACCGCCCGCCCGACGAGCACGCCGCCGAAGTACCCGGCCATGAGGGTGACGGCGACGTCGGCGGACACGCGAGCGGCGACCGTGACGAACGAGGCGCCCCAGCCCGTGAGGCACCACTCGACGGACGTCGTGCAGAGCATCATGGCCGCCGCGATCCAGAAGCGGCCGGGCAGCCGGCCCAGCGCGACGGGCGGGGCCGGCGGGGCGTCGATCCGCAGCCGCCGGCCGGCCGGCCACAGCAGGAGCGGGATCGCCAGGCCGGCGAGCACCGCGATGCGCCAGCCGAGCCCTGCGGCCGCGGTGAGGGTCAGCACGCCGATGAGCACGACGTAGGCGCCGCTCGCGGCCAGGTTCGCCTCCGCGAGGGCGACCGCCCGGAGCTCGCCGTGCCGGTCGGCGAGCGCGGCCTGGACCGTCACGAGCAGCAGGCCGCCCCCGTAGCCCATGACGAGCACCGACGGAACGGTGACGGCCGCCACCGGCCCGGCCGTGAGCCCGACCGCGCCGGCGCCGAGCACCGCCGAGGACGACCACAGCAGGTGGTGCCGACCGAGCCGCCGCTCGATCCGGGCGCCCGTGAGACCGGCGACGAGGCTGCCGAGGGCGAACGCGGCGACGTGGAGGCCGCCGGTGCTGTAGTCGAGGTGCAGCTCGCCCTGCAGGTGGGCGAGCACGAGCCCCGGCGCGGCCTGCAGATAGGCGAAGAAGGCGAGCAGCCCGTAGGCGACCCACGTGATCCGGTCGCGGCGGAAGCGCGGGCCGGTGGTCACGCCTCCGACGCTACGCGCCCGAGCCCGTCGCTACCCTGACGTCATGCGCTCCCACCCGTCCGATCCGTCCGGGTGCCGGGCCGAAGCGGCGCGGTGAGGGCCTTCGTCGTCCGCGCGCCGCGCCGGGCGGGCGTCGAGGCGGTGCCGGAGCCGATCCCCGCGGCGGGCGAGGTCGTCGTCGACGTGCACCGTGCCGGCGTCTGCGGCACGGACGTGGAGCTGTTCACGGGGGAGATGGCCTACCTGCACGACGGGCATGCCGCGTTCCCGCTCCGCATCGGCCACGAATGGGCGGGGACGGTCTCCGCGGTCGGCGAGGGCGTCGACCGGCACTGGCTCGGCCGCCGCGTGACCGGCGACACGATGCTCGGCTGCGGGGTCTGCGCCCGGTGCAGGGGCGGCCGGCAGCACCTCTGCGCGTCGCGGACGGAGCTCGGCATCCGCGGTGGGCGGCCCGGAG
The DNA here is from genome assembly GCA_025936735.1 of Amnibacterium sp. Taxonomy (GTDB): domain Bacteria; phylum Actinomycetota; class Actinomycetes; order Actinomycetales; family Microbacteriaceae; genus Amnibacterium. The sequence continues at coordinate 9,412 of JAICSU010000079.1, read as the reverse complement.
CGCTCGCCGACCGTGTCGCGGTGCCGGCCGGCTCCCTGCTCGCCCTGCCGGACCGCGTCGACGACGTGCTCGGGGCCCTCGTGGAGCCCGGTGGCAACGCGGTCAGGGCCGTGCAGGGCGCGGCTCTCCAGCCCGGGGATCGGGCGCTCGTGATCGGCCCCGGGACGATCGGGCTGCTCGTGGCGATGTTCGCGCGGGCCGCGGGCGCCGAGGTGCACGTCGCCGGCGTGACCGAACGCTCGCTCGAGTTCGCCCGGACCCTCGGCTTCGACGGCGTCTGGGCGGCCGGCGACCTTCCCGACCGCCGGTGGGACGCCGTGATCGACGCCTCGACGGATCCGACGGTGCCCGCGGAGGCGGTCCGCCTGGTGGAACCGGGCAAGCGCGTCGTGCTCATCGGTGTCGCCGGCAGCCCGAGCCCCCTCGACAGCCGGGAGCTCGTGTTCGCGGACGTGACGGCCGTCGGCGTGCTGAGCGCGTCCGGGGGTCTGCAGGCGGCGGTCGACGCGTACGCGAGTGGGGCGGTCGATCCGCGGCCGCTCGTGGCCGCCACCGTGCCGCTCGACGGCGTCGCCGCGGTCCTGGCAGGGAACCGCCCGGCGGATGCCGGTAACGGCCCGAAGGTGCACGTCGCGATCCGCTGAGAGCCACGAGCGCCGTCGGGCGACCGGCCCCCCAGCCGGCCGCCCACGGCGCTTCGCAGATCCGGTGTCTCGAGCCTCAGCCCCCCAGCTGATGCGAGCACCCGGTGCAGCCACCCTAGGGACTCCGCCGCCGCGTCCGCGCCCCCAGTTGACGGGTCGTCCGTCAGCCGCGGAACGCAGCCAGGAGGATCCCGGGGAGCCGCGCGATCGAGGGCTTCGCGGCGAACCGGGTCATCCGCCGGGCCGTGGTGGCCGCCGTCCGGGCGGTGACGAACCATGGGGGCCGCGGCGAGAGGGTCAGCTCGCCGGCGAGCACGGACGACGGGAAGGGCCGGAACGGGCCCCGGACGACCGTCCGCTCGGAGCCCTCGAGCAGCAGCGCGTTGTGTACCAGGCCCCGTCCGCTGCCGACGTCGGTGATCGGGTTGCCCGGGTAGGCGCCCCACGGCACGGTCGGGAGCAGGAAGCCGACGCCGGTCCACGCGTTGATCCCGATCGTGCCGTAGCGCAGCGCTTCCATCGCGCGGCCGAACCGGCTGCCGAGGGCGCGGCGGGTGTCGGGACGGATGATCACGTTCGCGCCGAGGCTGCCCGCCAGGTCCTCGTTCGCGGTCCGGACGGCTTCGTCGAGGAACTCCGCGCCGGTGCCGCGCAGCTCGATCACCCCGAGCACGGGCGCGAAGTACTCGGTGCCGGTCACGTCCGCGGCGCCGTCGGCGGCGACCAGCAGCCGGGCGCCGTCGGGCCCGAGCCGGTCCGCCTCGGGATGCAGGGCGAGCGCGGCGGCCGACCTGTCGCCGCTCCCCGGGTACCAGGCGGTCCGGGCGGGCAGCTCGTCGAGCACCCGCCTGAGGTGGCGGAGGAACGCGTCCTTCTGCGCCCAGTGCCGGCCGATCAGCACGACCTGGGCGGCGATGCAGTTGTAGCCGCCGTTGTGCAGCCGCTGCGTGGCGACGTGCTCCGCCTGGAAGGCGAGCTCCCGATCCGTCCAGCGCCCGGGCACGACGATCACGGGGGAGACGCCGCCGAGCTCGCTCGTGATCGGCTTGGTGAGCAGCGGGGTGCCGGCCGCCTTGCGCCGCTCGCCGTCCGTCCCCGTACCGAACACCACGGCGTCGTGGGTGGCGGCGCTGCCCGTGATGTGCACGTGGGTGACCGAGGGGTGGTGCGCGAGGTGGCCGCCGACGTCCGCGCCGCCCTGCACGATGCGCAGCACGCCGAACCGGATGAGGGGCGCGAGGGCGTCGTTGAAGGGCCGGAGTAGCCCCGCCATGACCGGGTTCAGCTTCAGGATCACCGCGCGGTTGCCCGCGACGAGCTCGGACAGGACGTCGAGCGGCGGGATGGACGTGATGTTCCCGGCACCGAGGACCAGCCCGACTCCCTGCTGCTCGCCGGGGCGGCGCGCGCCGAGCCCCGCAGCGGCGACCGCCTGCTCGTCCGTCACCCCCGGCGGGAACCACACCTCCGCCGCGAAGCCGTTCAGCAGCAGGGACTCCGACCAGGTGAGCGGCATCACGTCGACCGCGCGGCGGCCGCCGGGGGCCGGGTGGAAGCGGGCGCCGGCGATCGGGCTGCGGCCCTCCGCGATCTCGTCGAGCGATCGGGCGAGGCGGTCCGTGGCGGTGAGGACGGCGTAGGGGCCGGTGATCCACTCCTCGCCGACGGCCGCGGACGCGGGGCCGAGCCGTTTGGCCGCCACCGCGGCCCGCACCCACGACTCGGCGGCCCGGCCGACGTGGTCGTGCACGGCGCGGACGAGCTCGGCCCGCTCGGCGACGCTCGTCGCGGCCCAGCGCTCCGCCCCGGCGCGCAGCTCGTCGAGCAGCCGCTCGAGGTCCGGGTGGTCGCCCACCGGCCGCGTCGGGGCGTCGGTGGCCGCGGTTCCCATGGATCTCCTTCGACAGCAGGGCGCCGCCCCGCCGGGGGCGAGCAGCGTGCTCATTCAACCCCTCGGCGGTGCGGTGCCCTGCCCCGATCGGTCAGTGCGCGAAGGCCGGCTCCTCCCGGGGCACCGGCGCTGCGGCAGGGATCGTGCTGACCGCAGGACGACGCGACCGGAACAGGAGCACGGCCAGCGCGGCGCCGAGCACGAACAGACCGGCGTCGAACCAGTAAGCGACCGCGTAGCCGTGCACGGCGGCCTCGGCGATCGCGGCCTTCGTCGGCGGCAGGTGGTCCTGCACGTAGGCGGTCGCCGTCGTCGTCGCGAGCGTGTTCAGCAGCGCCGTGCCGATCGAACCGCCGACCTGCTGGCTCGTGTTCACGAGCGCGGAGGCGACGCCCGCGAACCGCACGTCGACGCCCAGCGTGGCCGTCTGGATGGCGCCGGGCATCACCGTCCCCATGCCGAGGCCCATGACGACGAGCGCGGGAAGCAGGCCGCCGGCGTAGGAGCTGTGCAGGTCGAGTCGCGTGAACAGGACCATGGCGGTCGCGACGAGCAGCATCCCGACCGGCACGAGCACCCGCGGGCCGAAGCGGGGCAGCAGAAGGTTCGTGCCGAGCTGTGCGGCGAGCACGAGGGACGCGATCATCGGCAGGAACGCGAGCCCCGTCCGGATCGGCGTGTAGCCGAGCGAGGTCTCCAGGTAGTACGTGACGAACAGGAAGATCGCGAACATCCCCGCCCCGGCGATGAGCACCGACGCGAACGCCGCGCCGCGGTTCCGATCGAGCAGCACGCCGAGTGGGAGCAGCGGATGGGCGGCCCGGCGCTGCCAGGCGACGAACGCGACGAGCAGCGCGACGGCGGCCGCGAGCGGGCCCCACGTCCATCCCGAGCTCCAGCCGTCCGTCTGCGCGTTCGAGAAGCCGTACACGAGGCCGAACAGCGACAGGGAGGCGAGCAGGGTGCCGGGCACGTCGAGCCTCGGTCGCGGGCCCTGCCGGTGCAGCGCGGGGACGAGGGTCAGGGCCCCGATCACGGCGACGGCCGCGATCGCCACGTTGATGTAGAGGCTCCACCGCCAGTCGAGGTCCTGGGTGAGCACGCCGCCGAGCAGCAGGCCGATCGCCCCGCCCGCTCCCGCGATCGCGCCGAAGACGCCGAACGCTCGCGCCCGTTCCTTCGGGACGGTGAACGTCGTGGTGAGCACCGCGAGAGCGGTCGGGGCGAGCAGCGCACCGAACGCCCCCTGCACGGCGCGGGCCGCGACGAGCATCCCGAAGCTGCCGGCGGCGCCGCCCGCCGCGGAGGCGAGCGCGAAGCCGATGAGGCCGAGCACGAAGGTGCGCTTGCGCCCGAGCAGGTCGGAGAGCCGCCCCCCGAGGAGCAGCAGGCTGCCGAAGGCGAGCGAGTAGGCGGTGACGATCCACTGGCGGTCGCCGTTCGAGAACCCGAGGTCGTGCTGGGCGGAGGGGAGCGCGATGTTCACGACCGTGTTGTCGAGCACGACCATGAGCTGGGCGAGGCCGATCACCACGAGCGTGAGCCAGCGGCGGGACGGGGGAGGGGCGGGAGTCGGCCGAATGGCGGCCGGGGTGCTGGTCGAGGTCATGGGACGGCAGCATATACGGAACCGTTCAGTTCCGGAAATCGGACGTTTCGGAAAGCGCTCGTTCCGGAACTCCGCTGTCCCTGGTACACTTCGGCCGTGGACGGGACGGTCGAGGCGACGGCGCAGATCGATCCCTCGCCCGCGCCGGAGGGGCCGATCCGGCCCGGGCGGAAGCGGGACCACACGCGCGATCCCGAGATCATGACGGCGGCCATCGACGTGCTGGCCGAGGTCGGCTACGAGCGCATGACCGTCGACATGGTGGCGGCGCGCGCGAAGGCCGGAAAGGCGACCCTCTACCGGCGCTGGCCCTCCAAGGCCGACCTCGTGCTCGACGCCGTGGGCTGCATGGGCGCGGCGAAGGCGGGCCCCCTGCCCGATACCGGCAGCCTGCGGGGTGACCTCGTCGCCCTGCTCTCGCCCCGTACCGTCCACGACGCGGACCACAAGCTGAAGGTGATGCTGGGGCTGGCCTCGGTGACCGCCCATTCGCCCGAGCTCGCGGAATCGATCCGCGAGGCGTTCCTCGAGCCCCGTGCGGCGGTCACGCGCGCCCTGCTGGAGCGCGCGAAGGAGCGGGGCGAGATCTCCCCCTCGTGCGATGTCGGCCTGCTGTCGCGGGTGAGCTCGTCGATGGTGATCTCGCGGGCGATGTTCGAGCACCGGCCGGTCGACCGCGCGTTCCTGCTCTCCGTGATCGACGGCGTGATCATCCCCGCCGCAGGCGTCGGGCCGGCCGCCGGCCGCTGACGCGGCGGGGGGCGCCGGTGCCCGGTACCGTGAGCGCCATGCGCGCGAGCCGCCTCGAGGCGTTCAGCGACGGGGTCATCGCGATCCTGATCACCGTCATGGTGCTGGAGCTGCGGGTGCCGCAGGGCGCGACCTGGGCGGCGCTCGGGCACGACGCGCCCCTGCTCCTCGCCTACCTGCTGAGCTTCGTCTACCTCGGCATCTACTGGAACAACCACCACCACATGTTCCGGCTCGTCGATCGGGTGAGCGGCGGCGTGCTCTGGGCCAACCTGCACCTGCTGTTCTGGCTGTCGCTCGTGCCGTTCGTCACCTCGTGGATGAGCGAGGAGCGGTTCGCGACGGTGCCGACGGCGGCGTACGGCATCGTCCTCCTGCTCGCGGCGGTGGCGTTCACGATCCTGGAGACCGGGCTCGTCCGCGTGCACGGTCACGCGTCGCGTCTCGCTGCGGCGATGGGTCACGACCTCAAGGGCAAGGGATCCCTCGTGCTCTACCTGGCCGGGATCGGGCTCACCTTCCTGGACCCACGGCTCGGTCTGGCGCTGTACGTCGTGGTCGCGATCCTGTGGGTCCTCCCCGACCGTCGCGTCGAGCGGGAGCTGGCCCGCGGTCGAGGCGAGGAGGTCGAGGCCTCGGAGTCGAACGCGACCTAGCGGCGTGGCAGGGTGCAGGGATGGTGTCGACCGTCGCGGTGCTCTCCGACGTGCACGGGGTGCTGCCCGCGCTCGAGCGCGTGCTCGCCGAGCCGGCCGTCGCGGGGGCCGACCTGGTGGTGGTCACCGGTGACTCGACCTGGGGACCCCAACCGGTCGAGGTCCTCGACCGGCTCGTCGCGCTCGGCGAGCGCGCCGTGCTCGTGCGAGGGAACGCCGATCGGGAGCTGCTGCAGATGGCCCGCGGCGTCGACGTGGGGCTCGGCGACGATCCGCTCTCCGTGTGGGGCGCCGCGCAGCTGAGGCCCGACCAGCTCGCCCTCCTCGACGCGATGCCGGAGCAGGTGGAGCTCGACGTCGACGGGTTCGGGGCCGTGCGGTTCTGCCACGCGACGCCGAGGAACGATGAGGAGGTGGTGCTCGTCGACAGCCGGCTCGACCGGTGGGCCTCGGTGCTCGCCGGGCTGCCGGAGGCGGTGCGGACGGTCGTCTGCGGCCACACGCACATGCCGTACCTCCGCCTGGTCGACGGGCGCCTCGTCGTGAACCCGGGCAGCGTCGGGCTGCCCTACGGCCGCGCGGGCGCCCACTGGGCTCTGCTCGACGCGGGCGCGGTCACGTTCCGGCGCACCGTGCTGGATCCGGCCGAGCTGGTCCGCGACGTCGTCGCCGCCTCGCGCCTGCCCGGGGTGCGCGAGTGGGCGGAGGCGAACCTCCGCACGCCGGCGGGGGACCGCGAGGCGCTCGAGACCTTCGGGCCGCGGGACGGCCGGTGATCCGCGGGCGTCAGGCCGTGGTCGCGGCCCTCGCCTCGTCCTGCCGCTGCCGCTCGGCCCCGGTGGCGATGGCGGCGCGCAGGTGGCCCTGCTCGTAGCCGAACGCGTCGGTGAGCGCCACCGCGTGCGGGCGCAGCGCGGCGAGCAGCGCGTCGAGCGTCGCGGGCACCGCGCGGGCGCGCTGCCGGTTGAGGCGGCCGCGCACGAGGTACCAGTCGAGGTCGCCTTCGATCAGGCCGAGTGCGAACACGTCTCGGAGCTGCTCGAGGGCGTGCCGGTTCGCGCCGGGAGCGGTGGATCGCACCGCCCGGTCGAACGCCTGCCACTGGCGGAGCCGGGCGTACGCGCGGGCCGTCTCGATGAGGGCGTGCTGGTTGCGGCCGAGCAGCTCCGCCGCCTTCTCGGGCGTGGCCGTGCCGGCGGGCCGGAGCCGCGCGGCGAGCTCGGCGACGGCGACGTCGACGCGATCCGTGAGGAGGCGTTCCTGCACCGCGCGGTCCCGGAGGGCGCGCGACGCCCGGGTGTGCGAGGCGCGGTCCGACACCCGCTGGGCGAGGGCGGTGGCGCCGGAGAGCCCCGCGACGCCGCCCGCGATCTGCTGGCCCACGATGCCGGCGACCGTCGCCGGGGACGCGCCCGTGAAGCGCTTCCCGTAGTCGCTGAGCAGGCGCTTGCCGACGAGCTGCAGCAGCACGGTGTTGTCGCCCTCGAAGGTCGCGTACACGTCCAGATCGGAGTGCAGACGGCCGAAGCGGTTCTCGGCGAGGAAGCCCGCGCCGCCGCACGCCTCGCGGCACTCCTGGATGGTCTCGAGGGAGAACCAGCTCGTCTCGGCCTTCATCGCGGCGGCGAACGTCTCGAGGTCCTGCCGGGCCTCGTCCGTGTCGTGCTCCCCGCTGAAGACGCGATGGAAGTCCGTGAGGAGCTCGTTCAGGGCGAAGGAGGCGGCGTAGCTGGCCGCGACGCGCGGTAGGAGGCGGCGCTGATGGCGCGGGTAGTCGAGCAGCACGGTCTCGTCGCGGCCGGCTCCGGGGAACTGGCGACGCTCCGTGGCGTACCGCACCGCGATCTGCAGGGCGACCTGGGCCCCGGTGTTCGTGGCGAGCGCGAGCGAGACGCGGCCCTGCACCAGCGTGCCGAGCATCGTGAAGAAGCGGCGGCCGGGGCTCGCGATGGGGGAGGAGTAGGTGCCGTCGGCTGCGACGTCGCCGTAGCGGTTCAGGAGGTTCGTGCGGGGGATCCGCACGTCGGTGAAGTGCAGCCGGCCGTTGTCGACGCCGTTCAGGCCGCCCTTCGGCCCGTCGTCCTCGCCCCCGATCCCGGGCAGGAACCGGCCGGACTCGTCTCGGATCGGCACGTAGAACGCGTGCACCCCGTGGCGCTCCCCGAGCGTCTCGAGCTGCGCGAAGACCACCGCGGCACGCGCGTCGACGGCGGCGTTGCCGATGTAGTCCTTCCAGGCCGCCCGGAACGGCGTGGTGAGCACGAACTCCTCGGTGGCCGGATCGTAGGTGGCCGTCGTCGCGATGGAGGCGACGTCCGAGCCGTGCCCCGTCTCGGTCATCGCGAAGCCGCCGAGCACGCGCAGCTCGATCGCGTCCTCGAGGAAGCGCTCGTGGTGGGTGCGGGTGCCGAGATGCAGGATCGCGGCGGTGAAGAGGCCCCACTGCACGCCCGCCTTGATCTGCAGCGACGGATCCGCCGTGACGATCTCGGCGAACGCCGCGAGGTTGCCGCCGGCGTCGTCCCGGCCGCCGAACTCCGGCGGGAACGGCAGGCGCGGTGCCCCGCTCTCGAGCAGGGCGTGCAGCGTGGCCGTGACGCGGGCGCGCTGGTCGGCGACGAGCTCGTCGTCGTGCAGGTGGAAGACCGGATCGAGCATGCGAGCGCGCGCCGCGAGCCGCGTGTCGCGCCACTCGCCGAGGAGCAGGTCGCGCAGCGCGGTGACGTCGATGCCCGTGCTCGTGCCGACGGCGACCTCCGGGGTGCGCACGGGTGCGGCAGGGGCGGGGCGCGGGGCGACCGAGATCGCGTCGCGCTCCTCGCGCTCGCGCCGCGTCTGAACCGTGCTGCTCCGTTCGACCATGCCGGACCTCCTTCTGCTGCCGTCGGCTCCGGGACGGTAGTCGACGGCCCTCGCATCCACCGACTCCGTGTGAGGGAATCGCGGAGTGCAGCGCCCGGAGGGGCCGCCCTGGTTGCAGATCCGCACAAATCGGCCCCCGGTGGCCGAGACGCGAGGACGCCGGCCCGGTGAGCTGGAGGAGGAGCTCACCGGCCGGCGTCGGTCGTCGACTCGGGGTATCGGATGGGTACCGTCACGTCCGTCTGGGGATACCGGCCGTGCCTTCTTCATGCGACCGAGGCGGGGTGGGCCTCGGTTCGGCGACCGTGGAGGCCGCCTGTCAGAACAGTAGGACAGACCGATCTGTCTGTCCCCACCCCACTTCGGGTGCCCCCGGCCCCATCGGCGGCCGTGTGGCCGCGGCGGCTCAGTCGGCGCGGCGCTTGGCGGCGGCCTTGTCCTTCTTCTCGGTCCGCTTCTCCTTCAGGGTCTTCGCGGCCGCGGTCTTGGCGGTGGACTTCTTCGGGCTCTTGTCGCTCATGCGTGGTTCCTCCTCGGAACTCGTGGGGCCGACACTAGGCCGCCGAGCGGTGCCGTGGTGCGAAACGGTTCCGGGATCGGCGGGTCGGGGTGCTCATTCGCAGCGGAAGGCCGCGGCGGCGGGGCAGTCGAACGGGTCCGCCGCCCTGATCCCGACCCGATGCAGGTAGCGGACGACGATCGCCCACGACTGCAGCAGGCTCGTCTCCGTGTACCGGATGCCGCGGTCCCGGCAGTAGGCGCGGACGAGGGGCCTCGCGCGGCGCAGGTTGATGCTCGGCATGCTCGGGAAGAGGTGGTGCTCGATCTGGAAGTTCAGACCGCCCATCGCCTTCTCGATCAGCCATCCGCCCGTGATGTTCCGGGAGGTGAGCACCTGCCGACGCAGGTAGTCCGTGCGCATCCCCGGCTCGATCAGCGGCATGCCCTTATGGTTCGGCGCGAAGCTGCCGCCCATCGTGAAGCCGAACACGGCCAGCTG
>JAICSU010000190.1 GCA_025936735.1 Amnibacterium sp. | reverse complement strand
GCGGGCGGTGTCCTCGCCGCGATCGACCGCGACCGCTACGAGGTGATCCCGATCGGGATCACCCGCGACGGGGCGTTCGTGCTCGAACGGGACGACCCCGCGGCCTTCGGGCTCGACCCCGAGGCGCTGCCCGAGGTGCGCGACGACGGCACGCGGGTGCGCTGGCCCGAGTCGACGCGGAGCCGCGAGCTCACCGTGCACCGTCCCGACGGCTCCACCGCCTCCCTCGGCGACGTCGACGTCGTGCTCCCGATCCTGCACGGCCCGTTCGGCGAGGACGGCACGATCCAGGGTCTCTTCGAGCTGGTCGGGCTGCCCTACGCCGGCAACGGCGTGCTCGCGTCGGCGCTCGGCATGGACAAGCACTTCACCAAGACCGCGCTCGAGGCCGCGGGCGTGCCCGTCGCGCCGTGGGTGACCTTCACCGAGGCCGACCGGCTCGGCGACGACGCCTGGCTGCGCAGGCGGGTCGCCGGGCTCGGCTATCCCGTGTTCGTGAAGCCGGCGCGCGCCGGCTCGTCGGTCGGGGTGACGAAGGTCGACGGGCCCGACGGGCTCGACGCGGCGCTCGACACCGCGTTCGCCGAGGACTCCCGGGTGCTCGTCGAGCGCGGCCTCGAGGGCCGCGAGCTCGAGGTCGGCGTGCTCGGCGCCCGCGACGGCGGTGGTGTGCGGGTCTCCGCGGTCGGCGAGATCATCGTGACCGGCCGGCCGTTCTACGACTTCGCCGCGAAGTACCTCGACGCTCCCGGCGTCGACCTCGTCTGCCCGGCGGAGCTCGGCGACGGCGAGCGGATGGACCTCGAGCGGCTCGCCGTCCGGGCGTTCGAGGCGATCGACGGCCGCGGCCTCGCGCGGATCGACGTGTTCCTCACCGGTGAGGGCTTCGTCGTCAACGAGATCAACACCATGCCCGGCTTCACGCCGATCTCGATGTTCCCTCGGTGCTGGCAGGAGTCCGGGCTCGCGTACCCGGACCTCATCACCGACCTGATCGAACAGGCCCGATGATCCGGCGCCTGACCGCCGTCGCCGCCGCGGCCGGCGCGCTGCTGGCGCTCACGGGCTGCACGCCGACCATCTCGGTGGAGCCTGCGCCGGCGGCGACGGACACCGCCTGCGCCGCCCTCATCGTGAGGCTGCCCGCCACCATCGGCCCGCTCGAGAAGCGCCGGACGGACGCCCAGGGGACGGCCGCCTGGGGAGACCCGGAGGCCGTGCAGCTGCGGTGCGGCGTGACACCGCCGGGACCGACGACCGACCCGTGCTACACCGTGTCGGACGTCGACTGGATCCTCACCGACGCCGGCACCGGGTCGGATGCGCGCGAGGTGATCACGACCTTCGGCCGCACGCCCGCGACGCAGGTGGTCGTCGACCCGAAGCGGGCGTCCGTCAACGACGTCCTGCCGACGATCTCGGACGCCGTCGTGGCGGCGATGCCGTCCGCCGGCCGGCACTGCACCGCCTCCGTGCCGACGGCGAGCGCGACGCCGTGACGGACGACCGCCTGGCCGCAGTCGGGGAGCTGGCCGCGCTCGCCCGCATCCTGCCTCGCCTCCCGTCCTCACCCGGTACCCTCCTCGGCCCCGGCGACGACGCCGCCCTGCTCGCCGCGCCCGACGGCCGCGTCGTGCTCACGACAGACGTGATGGTGGAGGGCCCGGACTTCCGCCGCGAATGGTCGACGCCCCACGACATCGGGTTCAAGGCCGCCGCCACGAACCTCGCCGACATCGCCGCGATGGGGGCAAGGGCCACCGGGCTGCTCGTCGCGCTCGCGGCACCCGCCGACCTGCCCGTCGCCGTGCTCGAGGGCATCGCCGACGGCTTCGCGGACGCGTGCGGAGCCCTCGCACCCGGCTGCGGCGTCGTCGGGGGAGACCTCACCCTGTCGGCGACGCTCACCGTGGCCGTGACGGCGATCGGCTCCCTCGACGGCGCGCCGCCCGTCCGCCGGAGCGGCGCGCGACAGGGCGACGTCGTCGCGTACGCCGGCTCCCTCGGCCGCGCGGGCGCCGCGCTACGCCTGCTGTTCGCGGCACCGGACGCGACCGCGGTCGCGGAGCTGCGTCGCGAGCGGCCGGACCTGATGGCGGAGCAGCTCGCCCCCCGGCCGCCCCTGGCCGCCGGGCGGTCCGCGGCGTCCGCGGCGGCCACGGCGATGCTCGACGTGTCCGACGGCCTGCTGCTCGACGCGCTCCGGATCGCCCGGGCGAGCGGCGTCGTGCTGGACCTCGACGGCACCGCCCTCGACCACGACGTCACGGCCGTGGCGCAGTCGCTCGGCGTCGACACGGCGACGGCGCGCACGGTCGTGCTCACCGGCGGTGAGGACCACGGGCTGCTCGCCTGCTTCCCGCAAGGGGCGGTGGTGCCGTCGCCGTTCCGGATCATCGGCACGGTCCTGCCGGGGGCGCCCGCGGTGCTCGTCGACGGTGTGCCCCCGGCGGAGGCGGTCCCCGGCTGGGACTCCTTCACCGCGCACCGGGACTGACCGTGCGGCCGCGCAGCGGAGCCAGGGAGGCCGTGCTCGCGTCCCGCCTCGAGCTCGTGCGGGCGGAGCGCGCCCGGATCGCGGCCCAGCTCGACCGGCTCCCCTCGGCCGCCGAACGGGACGCCCTGCTCGTCCGGGACGCCGAGCTCGCGGCCCTGGAGCGCGGGTTCGCCGTGCTGCTGCCGGGGGTCTGGCACCTGGCGTCGGATGCGCCCCGGGCGGTCGGGCCGGGGGAGGACGCGGCGGTGCTCGCCGACGTCCGCGCCACCGCATCGGTGCTCGCGCTGCGGTTGCAGGAGCGGCCGGGAGGGCGCACCCCGCGGGAGGACGAGGATCTGGCTGCGGCCGTCGCGCTCTTCCGGTTCGCCCACACCGCCCTCGGCGGCGGGTTCGGGGGCCTCGGAAGCTTCCCAGCCTGACCGGTCGGCGGCCGTCCCGGACGGGGTTATGGTGCCGGGCATGCGATCCCGGACCGGCGATGCGGTGGTGTCGAAGCACCTCCGCCTGCTGCAGGACCGCATCCGGGACCTCCAGCTGATCCTCACCGGGCGCGCCCCGATCATCGTGCCGACGGTCGAGGAGGAGGAGCGGTTCCGTGCGGAGCTGCGCGAGGCGGACCTCGTCGAGCGCGCCCTGGTCGAGCTGGTGCCCGCCTTCTGGCCGATGACGGGGAGGTCGCATCACCGGGTGGGGCTCGTCGCCGAGGCGCGGGTGCTCGTCAGGCTGCGGGCGCTCGGCGCGACCCTCGCGCTCGGGCTCCAGCAGCCGGAGTCGGCCCCGGACCCCGACCGGCTCGCCATGGCGCGTGCCCTGTTCCGCTGGGCGGAGGCGGCGCTGCTGCCGTTCGAGTTCGACGACAACGAGCTGCTGCCGGGTGGAACGCTGCGGTACGAGCGGATCGTCGCCTACGCCATGTTCGGCCAGCGCTGGGGGTCGATCTAGGCGACCTCGAGCAGGTGGACGGCCGTGTCGCCGTACGTCCGGGTGCGATCGAGGGTCACGCCCGGCGGCCACGCGGGCGGACGGCCCCGCGCGGAGCGCTCGAGCACGAGCAGCGCGCCCGGCGCGACGGCCACGAGCGCGGCGAGCGCATCGGTCACCTGGGCGTCCGGGAGGTCGTACGGCGGATCGAGGAACACGAGGGTCGGCGCCGGCCCGGTCGGCGTGGCGAGGTAGCCGGCGACCGGCCGCACGACGATCCGGGCGTCGAGCTCGCCGGGCGCCGCCCGGCGGAGCAGCGCGAGGTTCTGCCGCATCGCCGCGGCGGCCCCGTTCCCCTTGTCGACGAGGACCGCGCTCGCCGCCCCCCGGGACAGCGCCTCGAACGCGAGCGCCCCGGACCCGGCGAACAGGTCGAGCACGTGGGCGTCCCGCACGGCGTCGCGCGCCTCGAGCGCCGAGAACAGGGCTTCCCGCACCCGGTCGCTCGTCGGCCGGGTGCCGGACGGCGGCGTCCTCAGCTGCAGCGACCCGGCCCAGCCGCGGATGATCCGTGGCACGGGCCCATCCTTCCGCCCCTGCCCGCTCCCCACCGCATCCCGAGCACCTCGCCGGGCGTCGGTGCCTGCTTCTACCATGGCCCCATGCCGGGGCCGCTCGATCAGAAGCTCTCCGGCGTGCTCGGCGACCGAACCGCGAAGGTGCTCGGCAAGGCGCTCGACCTGCACACGGTCGGCGACCTCGTCAGCCACTACCCGCGCCGCTACCAGAAGCGCGGCGAGCTGAGCCGCCTCGACGCCCTCCCGCTCGAGACGGACGTCACGATCGTCGCCGACGTGCTCCGGGCCGGCTCCCGCCCGATGATGAACCGGCGCGGCACCCGCCAGGAGGTGCTCATCTCCGACGGCTCCGGCACCCTCACCCTCGTCTTCTTCAACCAGGCGTTCCGGGTCGACGCGAGCAAGTCGGGCGCGTTGAAACCCGGCGTGCGCGGCATGTTCAGCGGCCGCGTGCGCTTCTACAAGGGGATGCGGGAGCTCACGCATCCCCGCTACGAGCTGTTCGACGGCAGCGGCGACGAGCCGCCCGACCCCGAGATCGACCCCGAGGGCGCGAAGGCGTGGCACGAGGTGCCGATCCCGATCTACCCGGCGTCCGGATCGATCGACACCTGGAACATCCGCAAGGCGGTGGGCATCGCGCTCGACGCGATCGCGGGCATCGAGGATCCGATGCCGCTCGAGGTCTGCCGCACGGCTCGCCTGATGGGCTACGAGCCGGCGCTGCGCCGCATCCATCAGCCGCAGCACGACGGCGACTGGCTGCAGGCGAAGCGCACCCTGCGGTTCCACGAGGCGTTCCTGCTGCAGACGGCCCTGCTGCAGCGCCGGGCGATCCGGGCGATGTTCGCCGCGACCCCCCGTGTGCCGCAGCCCGACGGACTGCTCGCGCGGTTCGATGCGGCGCTGCCGTTCGAGCTCACCGAGGACCAGCGGCTCGTCGGTGCCGAGATCGCCGAGGACCTGGCGGCGGATGCGCCGATGCACCGGCTGCTGCAGGGCGAGGTCGCGTCGGGCAAGACGCTCGTC
>JAICSU010000086.1 GCA_025936735.1 Amnibacterium sp. | reverse complement strand
GACGTCGTCGCCTCGATGCTGGACGTGACCCGCGTCGCCGCGGAGCACGTCGGGCCCGTCCCTGCGCGACCCGTGCCGGTGAGCCCCGTGGACGGCGAGTACGACAACGAGCCCGAGGTCTTCGTCACGGACGTCGAGCAGCTGGCCGCGCATCTCATGCGGCGGGCCGTCTCCAAGGTGGACGTGCCGGTCGAGCTCATGCAGAAGCGGCACAAGGTCGAGGTCGTCCGCGACCTCAAGGGTCGCGGCATGTTCCATCTCAGGGACGCCGTCGACATGGTCGCCACCGCCCTGGGGGTCACCCGCTTCACCATCTACAACTACTTGAACGAGATCGCCGACGAGGACGACACGGACGAGGAGTCCGTCGATCGCGCCCTGCCGGCCGGAGAGGGCAACTGATGAGCACGGCACTGGAATTCGACGCGATCGGGATCGACCGGCTCCGCGAGCTGGGCAGCGTCAAGTGGACGATGTTCCCCGGCACGATCGGCGTGTTCGTCGCCGAGATGGACTTCGGCACTGCGCCCGCGATCAAGGCGGCGCTGCACAAGACGGTCGACGACGGCCTGTTCGGCTACATGCCGAGCGCCATCTCCACCGCGATGTCGGAAGCCTGCGCACGCTGGCAGAAGGACCGGTACGGATGGGAGGTGCCTGTGGAGCGCATCCATCCGCTCCCCGACGTGCTCTCCGGCCTCCGCATGACGATCGACTTCTACACGCGACCCGGCTCCAAGGTGGTGCTGCCGACTCCGGCCTACATGCCGTTCCTCAGCATCCCGCCGATGCACGACCGGGAGATCATCGAGGTGCCGATGCTCGTGACCGACGGGCGGTACGAGCTCGACCTCGACGGGATCGATCGTGCGTTCGCGGACGGCGGGGGACTGCTCATCCTCTGCAACCCGTACAACCCCCTCGGCCGCGTGTTCAGCCGCGAGGAGCTCGAGGCGGTGTGCGAGGTCGTCGCGAAGCACGGCGGCCGCGTGTTCTCGGATGAGATCCATTCCCCGCTCGTCTACGCGCCGTCCCGGCACGTGCCCTACGCGAGCATCAACGAGACCGCAGCCGAGCACACCATCACCGCGACCAGCGCGTCCAAGGCCTGGAACCTGCCCGGGCTGAAGACCGCGCAGCTCATCCTCACGAACGACGCCGACGAGGAGACGTGGAAGCGCCCCGAGGTCAGCTGGGCCGCCCACGGCACCCCGAACCTCGGCGTGATCGCGAACACCGCCGCGTACAACGACGGCCGGGAGTGGCTGGACGAGACGATCGAGTACCTCGACGAGAACCGCGCGTACCTCGGGGAGCTCCTCGCGGAGCACATCCCCGGCATGCGCTACACCGCGCCAGAGGGCACCTACATCGCCTGGCTCGATGCGAGGGACCTCGGCATCGAGGGCTCGCCGGCGGACTTCTTCCGGGAACAGGCCGGGGTCGCTCTCACCGATGGCGCCATGTGCGGCCAGGCCGGCGAGGGGTTCCTGCGGTTCATCTTCGCGACGCCCCGCCCGATCATCGAGGAGGCCGTTCTGAAGATGGCGGACGCGCTGCGCCGGCGGTCGTGACCGCGGCGGCCGCGGGCGGTCCGCCGCCGGAGGGTCGCGTCGCCGCCGGCAACCGGGCCCGCCTGATCGTCGCCCAGCTGCTCTGCGGCGGTGGCATCGCGTCCGGCGTCGCCGTCGGGGGCGTGCTGGCGGAGAAGCTGTCCGGGGTCATGGGCGTCGCCGGGTTCGCCCAGACGGCGTCCGTGATCGGCGCCGGGGTGATGGCGATCCCCCTTGCGCGACTGGCGTCGCGACGCGGCCGTCGGTGGTCCCTGAGCCTCGGCTTCGGCACCGCAGCCATCGGGGCGCTGCTGATCCTCGTGGCGGCCGCCACCACCGACTTCTGGCTGTACCTGATCGCCATGCTGCTGTTCGGCTCGGGCACCGCCACCAACCTGCAGTCCCGCTACGCGGCGATGGAGTACGCGCAACCGGGCGCGCAAGCCCGGTCGATGTCCGTCGTGCTGTGGGCGACGACCGTGGGCTCGATCGCCGGGCCCAACCTCTCGGCACCGGGCGCAGCGCTGGGCAGGGCCCTCGGACTGGAGCCGCTGAGCGGGCCCTACCTCTTCTCCCTCGTCGGGTTCCTGCTCTCGGCGGCCGTCGCGTTCAGCATCCGGCCCACGCGTCGCGCACCCGGGGACGATTCGGCCACGGGCGAGGGGCGCAACGACGAGCCTCGCCTGGGCGCGCTCGCCGCATTGAAGCGGGCGGTGCAGCACCCCCGTGCGCTCTTCGCCATCGCCGCCGTGATCGCGGGCCAGATGATGATGACGTCCGTCATGGTGATGACGCCGGTCAGCATGAACAACGACGGCATGTCGCTGACGGTCGTCGGGATCGTGATCAGCGTGCACATCGTCGGGATGTACGCGGCGAGCCCCGTGTTCGGCTGGCTGGCGGACAGGATCGGCCCGGCTCGGGTCGTGTGGGCCGGCGTCGGTGTGTTCTTCGTCTCGTTCCTGCTCGGCGGCTGGGACGCGGCGATCGGCCGGGGCAGCATGCCGGTGCTGCTCGTCGCGCTCTGCCTGCTGGGGCTGGGCTGGTCCGCGTGCCTGATCGGGGGATCGGCGCTCCTCGTGCAGTCGGCGCCCGCCCGCGTGCGCGTTCCGCTCCAGGGCGCGAGCGACGCGATGATGAACCTCGGCGCGGCCTTCCTCGCGGCGCTCGCCGGTCCGGTGCTCGCGCTGGGCGGGTTCCTCGCCGTCAACGTGATGGCCTTCGTCGTGCTCGTGGTGCTGGCCGCCGTCGGGCTGCGCGCCGTGTTCGCCGGCGGCGCCCCCGGTCCGGGCAGCCCGGCGGCCGCCCCCGCAGCAGGACGGGCCCCCTCGGTCTCGAGGTGACCCGGCCTGCCGCGTACGGCGGCCGGACGGACGTCGGCGCGGTCCGTCCGCTAACCGGGGATCGGAGCGCCCGCCGGCATGCCGGAGCGGACATATGACTCGTACGTCGCCTGCCATGCGGTCGCGGGGACCGCGTGCGGCCCCTGCGTCTGCTGACCGTGGACGACCTTGTCCAGCTCGCCGAGGCACACGGACCAACCGGCGGCGTTCCGTGCCGCCTCGTTGTCCGCGCTGAGCACGTTGGTCAGGACGAAGCGGCACCGGTCCTCACCGATCGGTTCGAGCGCGATGTGCACCTCGCCGTCGCCCCAGGTGAATGCGAGGAGCCGGGGCGGGTCGAACTCGAGCACCACGCCCTCCCCGTCGCTCATGTTCGGATCACCGGTGAAGCGGACCGCGCCGCCGACCACCGGTTCGAACGCGAGCGCCGAAGGGAACCACTGCCGCGCCTGGTGCGCGTCGGCGACGGCTCGCCACACCCGTTGGAGGGGGTGGTGGTACTCGCGTTCGAAACGGACCGTCGGTCGCCCACCGACGGAGACGTAGGTACCGCTGTTCATCTCGCTCCTTCTTGCTCGTCCAGGTGCCGCTGCAGCGCGTCGAGGCTCCCGTTCCACAGCGCTCGATAGGGCTGGAGCCACTCGTCGAGCGGGCTCAACGCCGCCGGCCGCAAGGCGTACACGCGCTGCTGGGCTCGTTTGCGCACATCGACGAGTCCCGCCTCACGCAGCACGCGCAGGTGCTTCGACATGCCGGGCTGGCCCAGCCCGACCCGCTGGACCAGGATCCCCACGGGCTGCTCGCCCTCCCGCAGGACGTCGAGCACCCGCCTCCGGTTCGGGTCCGACAGGGCCTGCAGGACCGCTTCGATCACCTGTCGAAGTTACCGACCACCGTACTTACGTGTCAAGGCAATTCGGTCACTGCCAGACGTCCGCGATCGGGGCCGCCTCGGGCCCCAGGAGGTCGAGGCCGTACGCCTGCTCGATCGTGTGGAGGACGTTGAAATGCGTGATCGGGGCGTCCGACGTCGTGTGGGCGACGTGCTCGCCCGTGATGACCGTGTCGATGTGGTTGCTCGCGGAGTGGTCGTCCTCGTCCCACGTGACGATGAGCACGGAGTTGTGGGTCTGGGCCCACACCTGGTACCCGCTGAGGTGGTCCTCGAGCCAGCGGTCGCCCTCAGGCACCGACCCGTCGTGCATGTCGTCGTTCAGGTTCGGAACGACCAGGGACACGGTCGGCAGCTCCGTGTAGTCCGTCGGGAACGCGGTCATCGGCAGGTTGCTCTCCGGACCGGAGGTGGCCCGGAAGTCGGCGAGCGGGTTGTGCCGGCGCACGTAGAGGCCGGAGGCGCAGCCGAGGTAGCCGGCGTAGGGCATGGACTCGAAGTAGCCGGCGACCGTCCGTCCGCTGGTGAGGAGCTGCTTGCCGAGCGAGGGGGCCCGGAACAGGTGGGGGCACGTGTCTCTGGTGAGCCCCTGGGTGGACCCGGACCAGAGCGCGAGATAGTTCCGCTCCGAGGGGTGGCCGACCGCGTACGAGTCGGTCATGTCGGCGCCCACGCTGCGCAGGTAGCCGAGGTAGGGCGCGGACGAGACGTCGTCGTAGGAGCGGTTCTCCTCGACGACGATGACGACGTGGTCGGGAGTCGGGAGCAGGGCGGGGGCCGAGACCGACACCGACGGCGGGTGCGGGATCGGCGCCGCAGAGGCCGGCCCCGCGATCAGAAGGGTGCCCGCCGTGGCGGCGGCAACGACGGCGGCGGCGACCCGCTGCTTCCTGCGCATGATGTGCGCGCCTCCCTGGGTGGATGGCTCTGTCCCGTCCGGACGTGGGGGCCGGCTCTGCTGCGTGGTTGACGGTGAACCGTCGCCCGGCGGCCGGACTGAGGCGAGCCGGCGGCGCGGGTAGCGGAGGGGGTATGGGCGGCCACGGTAACCCCGCACCACGCCGGGGTCAACGGGGTTGATGCGCCCCGTGCGAGCCATGTCGCTCGTGCCAGGGGTCGCCGGTGGCCGCGTCCCCGCAGGCGATGTCGCCCTCCTCCGACCGTCGTCCGGGGTGCCCCGTTCGAGGACCTGTCGGAGGAGCCTCGCGCCCGCTTGACTGCCCACGAACCGGCAACGGTCCCGAGGCGGGGACGGGATGGAGCGCCAGGCCCTCACGAAGTCGTCGCCCCGCACGCCCTCGTTCTGCTGTCAGCGGAGAACCGTGGAGGGGTGGGCATGCCCCGATCTAGCATCACGCATGGCCCGAACCGCCCCGCAGAAGAAGCCCGTCCCTCTCGCGCCCCGCCCCGCGGCTCGCAACGAGCCGCCGACGGTCGAACCGCTCTGGCGGCATCTGCTCGGCGACCGCCTGCGGACCCTGCGGCACGACCGCGGTGAGACGCTCGGGGAGACGGCCGCGCGCGCCGGGGTGTCGCCGCAGTACCTCTCGGAGATGGAGCGGGGCGCGAAGGAGCCGTCGAGCGAGATGATCGCCGCCGTCGCCGGTGCGCTGGACGTCTCGCTGCTCGACCTCACGATGGGGGTGGCGGAGAGCCTGCGCGGCTCCCGGCCGGCGTCGGTGCAGGGGGCGGCCGGGCGCACGATGCTGGCGCTCGCGGCCTGACCGCCTCCTTCCGGCCGGTCACCGCTGCACGATCACCTGGTCGATCAGTCCGTAGTCGCGCGCCGCGGCCGCGGTGAAGATGCGGTCGTGGTCGGTGTCCGAGCGCAGCCGCTCGATCGGCTGCCCCGTGTGCCGCGAGAGCACGGCCTCCAGGTCCGCGCGGATGCGCACGACCTCGTCGGCCTGCAGGATCAGGTCCGGGATCGCGCCGCGGCCCTGCGCGGCCGGCTGGTGCAGCACCACGCGGGTGTGGGGCAGCGCCGCGCGCCGCCCCTCGGCGCCCGCCGCGAGCAGCACCGCGCCGACCGCGACCGCTTGGCCGACGCAGGTCGTCGCGACCGGCGAGCGGATGTACCGCATGGTGTCGTAGACCGCGAGCATCGCGCTCGGATCGCCGCCCTCGCAGTTGATGTAGAGCTGAATGTCCCGCTCCTGGTTGTCCGCCTCCAGATGCAGCAGCTGCACGATCAGGGCGTTCGCGACCCCCGCGTCGATCGCGGTCCCCAGGTAGACGATCCGCTGGTCGAGCAGGTGCGAGTAGACGTCCATGATCCGCTCGCCACGGGAGTCCCGCGCGATCACGTTGGGGATCGTGTAGGTGCTCATCGGCCCGCTCCCACCAGTCCGGCGCCGAAGCCCGCCGGTTCGCGGTCGCGCGGCACGACCTCGTCGAATCGTTCGACGATCGCGTCGATGAAGCCGTAGTCGCGTGCCTGCCGCGCGGTGTACCAGCGGTCGTGCAGCGAGTCCTCGAAGACGCGATCGAGGGGCTGCCCCGTGTCCTCCGCGATCAGCGCGAGCACCGTGTCCCGCGTGTACCGCAGGTCGTCCGCCTGCAGCTCGATGTCCACCGCCGTTCCGCCGATGCCGGCCGATCCCTGATGCATCAGGATCCGGGCGTGGGGCAGTGCACGGCGCTTGCCGGGTGTGCCGGAGGACAGGAGGAACTGGCCCGCGCTGCACGCCAGCCCGACCGCCAGGGTGGAGACGTCGCAGGGGATCAGCCTCATCACGTCCCGGATGGCGAGCATCGAGGGCACCGAGCCGCCGGGGGAGTGGATCCACAGGGCGATGTCCGCGACCGGGTCCTCGGCCGCGAGGGCGAGCAGCGATGTGGCGAGCAGCGTGCCGTTGTCGTCGTCGAGCGGTCCGTCGAGCACGAGGACGCGTCGTTCCGCGAGCGCACGCCGTGCCCGGTCGTCGAACATCGGGGGTCTGGGGTTCTCCGGCATGCGTCGACAGTGCCTCGTTCCGCCTCTGAGCGGGGACGGATCCGCCTGCGGCAGCGCTGCCGTCGGCAGCGCCCGCCCGGTGAGCGCCGAGTGCGACCGACCACGTGATCGACGGCCGCGGAAACGGATGTCATGTCACCCGGCGCCGGGAGCTCGTCTCGGGCGCACCCCGAGCCCTGGTCACCCCGCCAGAGCGCGGTTGACGGCGGCGGCCGAGTACACGCTGTCGCCGGCTACTCTCGCCAGACCGACGAGTGCGGCGCTCTCGCCGAGCGTGCTCAGCCGGATGTCGAGGTTGCGCGTCGCCCGCGGCAAGGATCGCGGGTAGAGCGCCTCCCGTATTCCCGCGATGAGGGCGCTGGAGGCCAGGTCGCCACCGATCAGCAGGACCCCCGGATTCAGCGTGGACACCACCGTTGCGAGGACCTCGCCGATGCGTGTTCCCGCCTGGTGGGTCAGCTGGAGCGCCTTGATGTTCCCGCTCGCGATCAGTTCGTGGACGTCCTTGCCCGAGTGCGCGTCGATGCCGTCCTTCTCCAGGGCGCGTGCGATCGCGCGGCCGCTCGCGACTGCGGCGAGGCAGCCCCGCGAGCCGCACTGGCACACGGCGGGCTCACCGGCCAAGCGGATGTGGCCGATGTCCCCGGCCCCACCGTCGATGCCGTGGTAGATCCGTCCGTCGATGATGATCCCGGTTCCGATCCCGGTGGAGACCTTCACCAAGCAGAGCGAGGATGTCGACGGGTAGTTGGAGGTCTGCTCGCCGAACGCCATGGCGTCGGCATCGTTCTCGACGAAGACGGGGACGTCGAAGCTCTCCTGGATCCGTTCGATGATCGGGAACGCGTCCCAGGTCGGCATGATCGGCGGCTGGCTCGGCCGCCCGGTGTGCTGATCGACGGGTCCCGGGATCGAAACTCCGATGCCGCCGACCCGGTCGCGCCCGATCCCCTGAGCGACGAGCAGCTCCTCGAAGGCGGCCAGGAGAGCGGCGAGCACCCTCTCGGGTCCGTCGGCGACCGGTACCAGCAGCTCGGTCTCCCTGAGGATGCGGCCGTCGAGCTTGGTGAGCGCCGCGCGCGTGTGACGGGTGTCAACGGACGCGACCAGAAGCACGGAGTGGTCGACGTTGAACTCGAGCGTGTTCGCGCGTCGACCGCCGGTCGCGCGCCCGCCAGCCTCCCGGATCAGGCCTGCTCCGAGGAGGGCGTCGATCCGCTGCGCGACGGTGATGCGGCTGAGACCGGTGACCTCCTGCACGTCGCCGCGGGTCGTGGCGAGCCGGCCCCTCACGAGTTGCAGCACCTCGCCCGGGCCGGCTCCCGTCGTTCGACGCTCGCCGACGCCGTTCAAGGCCTCAACCCTTGTCAGCACCGCTCGTCAGCCCCTCCGTCAGGGAGCGCTCGGCGATCCCGTAGAGCACCACGATAGGGACCGTCAGGAGCACCGACCCCGCCATGAGGATGGTCTTCGGCACCTGGATCCCGTTCGACAGCTGGGAGAGACCGAGGGACACCGTCCAGAGATTGCGATCCGCCGTGAGGAACAGCAGTGCGAAGAGGAACTCGTTCCACGCGATCATGAACACGTAGAGCGCGGTCGACATGATCGTCGGCATCGAGAGCGGGATGATGACGCTCCACAGGATGCGGAGACGGCCGGCGCCCTCCACCATGGCCGCTTCCTCGATCGAGACCGGGATCGTCGTCAGGTACGTGCGAAGCATGTAGATCGAGACGGGGATGGTCTGCGCGACGTAGACGATCACCAGACCGACGAGCGAGTCGCTGAGGCCGATGACGGAGAATCCGACGAAGAGGGGGATGGCGATGATGATGACCGGGAACAGGTACACCGCGAGGAACAGCGCGCTGATCTGACGCTTGGCGAAGAAGTTCAGCCGGGCCACCGCGTAGCTGCCGGGTATGGCCACGACCATGGTGACCAGAACCGTGGCGAACGCGACGACCGCCGAGTTGCCCATGAAGCGGGCGAAGCCCTCGCCCCCGGCGTCCTCCGACTTCAGGACGGTCTCGTAGGTGGAGATCGTCAGATCCTGGATCGGCACCCACAGCCGGTCGGGGTTGAGCAGGAGGTCCTGGATCGGTACGAGGCTGAGCTCGATCATGTAGTAGAAGGGGAAGACGGTCGCGATCACGAGCACCGCGATCACGATCCAGCGCAGGACGCCGAGCGTCCTCTTCTCCACGGCGATGCGGCTCACGCTCATGCCTGGTCGCTCCTCTCACCGGCGAAGAACCGGACGTAGACCGCGAGCGCGACTCCCAGGATCGCGGACAGGATGAGGGCCGTTGCGGCGGCGCCTCCGATGTCGGAGTTGCCGACGAGAGTGTTGAACACGCGCACAGCAGCGACGTCAGTACCCGCGCTCCCGCCGGTGAGCAGGTAGACGTCGTCGAACTTGTTGAAGTTCATGATCAGGCGGAGGACGGAGAGCAGGGCGATCACGGGCAGCAGTTGCGGGAACACGATGTGGCGGAACGACTGGGTCGGCGTGGCGCCGTCGACCACGGCGGCCTCCTCGATGTCCGCGGGCAGCCCGGTGAGCCGTGCAGTGATGAAGAGGAAGGCGAAGGGGAAGTAGCGCCAGATCTCGAACACGATGACGGTGATCAGCGCGAAGGGCGCCTTGCCGAGGAAGTTGATGGGGACGGTCCAGCCGAGGATGTGGACTCCCAGGCCGTTGATGATGCCGAACTGAGGGTTCAGCATGATCTGCCACACGAAGGTGACGGCGACCACCGGCGCGACATAGGGGAGCAGCATGAACGCCCGCAGCACGCCTCGCCCCCGGAACGGTGCGCGGAACGCCAGGGCGGCGATGAGGCCGAGCAGGATCGAGCCGGCGGTTCCGCCGACCGAGTAGATGACCGTGGTGAGCAGGGAGCTCCAGAACCCCGCGTCGCCCAGCACCGCGCTGAAGTTGCTCAGGGTGAACGCGTTGAAGACGCCGTTGAGCCGGACGGTCAGGTAGGTGCTGTCCTGGAAGGCGAGCAGCACGTTCCAGAGAAGGGGGACGATGATGACGGCGACCACGATGACGGTGGTCGGCAGCACCATGGTGAGTCCGGCGCGGTTGTCCCGTCGCGCGCTCGCGCTTCGGCCCCGCCTCTTCGGTGCGGACCCCCGGGAAGGGCGGCCCCCCGTGGGGGAGGCCGCCGTTCCCGTCGTCGTGGAGACCGTGGTCACTTCAGCTTCGACTGCGCGTCGGTGACCTGCTGCTGGGCCTGCTGCCCGGCCGCCTGCGGGCTCAGGGACCCTGCTCCCATGCTGCCCACGATCTTCGGGATCACCAGGGAGGTGTTGATGGAGCCGAGGAGATTGCCCTGCCCCTGGGGAATCGCCCACCGCTGGAGGGTCTTCGGGGCGTTCTGGATCGCCTGGATGGTCTGCGCGTCGAACACGCTCGACAGGGTCGCCTTGCTGGTGACTCCGGTCTTCAGCGTCTTCCACGCGTCCATGTACTCCGTGGAGTTCGCCGACGGGCCCGTCCGCACCGGCACCTTGCCCTCGGGCGACATGCTGAGCCACTTCACGTAGCCGGTCGACATCATGTACTGCACGAACTTCTCGGCAGCAGACGTGTTCTTGCCCTTGAGCATCGTCCAGGCGCTGATCTCGCCGAACGTGGCGGGCTGTCCATCAGGTCCGGCGATGCTGGAGACGATGCCGGTGTTCTTGGCGAGCCAGGTCGGATCCCCCTTGCACTGGGGGCAGCTCGGGAGGTTCGCGGTGTCGAGGCCGGCGAGTGAACCGAGGATGTAGCT
>JAICSU010000069.1 GCA_025936735.1 Amnibacterium sp. | reverse complement strand
GCGTGGCGCTGGTCGCCTTCGCCGACGATGTCGAGCTGCGCGTTCAGCTCCCGGGGCAGCCGGGACACCGCCTCGATGAGGTCGGGCAGCATCTTCTCGCCCGTCACCCGGCCGCAGAACACGATCCGCAGGTCGGGCTTCGGCCCGAAGTCGGGCGTGTAGTCGGTCATCCGGATCCCGCACGAGATCGCGTGCACGTGCCGGAGCCCGGTCTTCGACTCGAGGTAGGCCGCGGCCCGCTTCGTGGGCGTCGTCAGGGAGTTCGCCTTGCGGTAGAGCCGGGCGACGTCCTTCCACGCGAGGGCGATGGCGGCGGGCCACGTGAACCTCGGCAGCGGGGTGTGCTCGATGAGGTTCTCGGGCATGAAGTGGTTCGTGACGACCAGCGGCACCTTCGCCTTCGCGGCCTCCGTGATCAGGCCCCGCCCGATGAGCATGTGCGACTGCGCATGCGCGACGTCGGGACGGATCTCCTTGATGATGCGGCGGGCATGCCCGTGGATCGCCCACGGGTACACGAAGCGCAGCCAGTCGTGCAGCGGCCAGCGGATGCTTTTCAGCCGGTGCACGGTGAGCGTCTCCCCGAGGTGCTCCTCGCGGAACGCGCCCTGCCGTCCGTCGTGCGACTGGGCGATGATGTGCAGGTCGTGGCCGCGCCCGGCGAGGCCCGCCGCGAGGCGGAGGGAGAAGTTCGCGGCACCGTTCACGTCGGGCGCGAAGGTGTCGCCGCCCATGAGGACGGTGAGCTTCGGCTCCCCTTCGGGACGCGTCGCGTCCGTCGCGTTCGTGATGGCGGATCCCCTCGACGGTGGTGGGCCCGGCATCGGGTGCATGCTCCGGGCCGTGCTCGACCGTAGCGCATGCCACGAAACGCCCGGCGGCAGGTCGCGGCGCGCCGGTCACCGTGCGGCGTCGGGCTCCTGGGTCAGCTGCGGATGGTGCCTCGCCAGCTGGAACACGCCGAACACGGCGACGATCCCGGTGAGGACGAACGCGATCGGCGCCCACCAGGGCGCCTGGGACGCCTCCCCGAGCACGACCACGCCGATGCCGACGGCCACGAGCGGGTCGACGACCGTGAGCCCGGCGATCACGAGGTCGGGGGGCCCGACCGAGTACGCGGTCTGCACGAGGTAGAGCCCGCCGCCGCCGGCGGCGAGCAGACCGAGGAGGCAGACGGTGGTCAACAAGTCGAACTGGGACTGCAGCACCCGGTTGATGACGGTCTTCGCGATCGTCGCCACGAAACCGTAGAGGACGCCCGCGCCGATGATGTAGGCGATCGGGGTCATCCGCTTCCGGTAGATCGCGTAGAGCACCCCGAACAGGACGAGCACCCCGGCGAGCAGCAGGATGATCACCACCAGGTCGGTGTCGCTGATCGGGGCGTCGGTCGCCACGAAGGCGGCGATCGTCACGAACACGGCCACGCCGCCGACGCAGAGCGCGATCGAGCGGACGACCAGCCGGTTCAGGTGCGTGTGCGTGACGCGGGAGTTCAGCACCGCGGTGACGACGAGGGCGATCGCGCCGAGCGGCTGCACCACGATGAGCGGCGCGAACCGGAGGCTCGTGAGCTGCAGCACGATCGCGAGCCCCAGCATCACCGTGCCGATCACCCACGACGGCCGCCGGATGAGGCCGGCCAGCTCGCCGAAGCGCAGCCCCTCCGCGTGCTCGCGCAGCAGCCCCTCCGCGTCGAGGGTGCGCCGCTTCTCCACCTTCCTGACCCCGCGGGACTGGAACTGCGCGCCGAGGCTGAGGAACACGGCACCGACGAGCGCGATCGGGATCCCGACCGCCTGGGCCGTGTTGAGCGAGACGACCAGGTGGACCGCGACGGTCGCGAGCTGGGGGTCGGCGGGCGGCACGGGGGAACTGTATCCGCAGAGGGGAACGCGGGGCCGGTCGATACGCTGGCCTCGACCCGTTCCCTGCCGCGAAGAGGACCGCTCCCATGACGGTGCTGCCCATCCGCATCACCGGTGACCCTGTGCTGCACTCCCCCGCGCGCGAGGTCACCGAGTTCGACGACGCCCTCCGCGCCCTCGTGGCGGACATGTTCGAGACGATGGACAAGGCGCCGGGCGTGGGCCTGGCTGCGCCGCAGGTCGGGGTGCCGCTGCGCCTCTTCGTCTACTCCTACGACCACGACCCGAGCGGCCCCCGCCGCGGCGTCGCGATCAACCCGCAGCTCTGGCTGAGCCCCACGCCCATCGGGGAGGCGGACGAGGAGTCCGAGGCGGAAGGGTGCCTCTCCGTCCCCGGCGAGCGGTTCCCCCTGCGCCGTGCGCCGCGCGCCCGGCTCACCGCCGTCGATCTCGACCAGCAGCCCGTGGAGCTCGACGCGACGGGCTGGTTCGCGCGCATCCTCCAGCACGAGAACGACCACCTCGACGGGGTGCTCTACGTGGACCGGCTCGACTTCCTGCACGGCCGGCGCGCGCGCAAGGCCATCGCCGCGAACCGGTGGGGCAAGCCGGGCAACAGCTGGCTCCCCGGCGTCGACGACCTGGAGGCGTAGGTTCGCCGGAGGGGAAGGGGACCGTCGTGGACATCGAGCACCAGGCCGATCGCAACCGCTACGTCGGGCGCATCGACGGCGAGATCGTCTGCGCGCTCGACTACGCGGACAACGGATCCGTGGTCTCGATGACCCGCACCTTCACGAACCCGGGCTTCCGCGGCCGGGGGCTCGCCGCCGAGATCGTCGCGCACGCCGTCGACGAGGTCGAGAAGGCGGGTAAGCGCGTGCGGCCGATGTGCTGGTACGTGGCGGACTGGTTCGAGGCCCATCCGGACCGGGCCGGACTGCTCGCCTGAACCTCCGCCCCTCCGCTCAGCAGAAGCGCTCGTTCCAGCGCATCCTGGGCGCGGGTTCCTGCTGAATCGAACCGGAGTCAGTCGTCCGTGCGACGGAGCTCGGCCGCGGCCCGGAGCTCCGCGAACAGCCGCTCCGGCTCCACGTCCTTCGGCAGCACCGCGTGCACGCCGAGCTCCCGTCCCACGTCCTCCCAGTGCACGAGGTCGACCGCGCTGACGAGCACGACGCGGGTCGGCGGCCGGCGCTGCACCAGGCGGATCCGCGCGTCCTCCGGCACCCGCTCGGCGAGCTGCACGCCGCTCATCCGAGGCAGGCGCACGTCGACCACGGCGACGTCGACCGGCACGCGGCGCAGCAGCGCGAGCGCCTGCACGCCGTCCGGCGCCTCCGCGACGACCTCGAGGTCGTTCTGCGAGTCGATGGCGAGCCGCCATCCGGAGCGCTGCAGCGGCTCCGCGTCCGCGAGCAGCACCCGGACGGTCGCGGCGGCCGTCACCGCCGGGTGAGGTCGACGCCGTGCACGCCGTTGTGGAAGCGGATGGTCGGGAACGTCGCGGCGATCGAGAAGCCGACGCCGGGCACCTCGGTCGCCGTCACCGTGCCGCCGAACAGCTCGGCCCGGGCCCGCATCTCGGTGATCCCACGCCCGGTGATCTCCTGGGTGAGGGCCTTCAGGTCCTCCTCGACCGTGTACGCGAGCTCTTCGGCGGTCTCCTCCGGGCCGAGGCCGCGCCGAAGCACCGCGTTGCGGAAGCCGTTGTCGTCGACCCGGACCGCCAGCCCGTTCGCGGTCCAGGTGAACGCGACCCGGACCTCCGTGCCGTCGCCGCCGTACCGCAGGCAGTTGCTCAGCGCCTCCTGCAGGATCCGGTAGACGGCGAGCTCGGCACCCGAGTTGAGGTCGTAGGGCTCCCCCGTCTCCTCGAACTGCACCTGCAGGCCCGCATCGCGCATGACCTTCAGGAGCTCCCGGGTGGACTTGAGGCGCGGCTGCGGAAGCGCTTCCGCCTCGCTCTCCCGAACCAGCGTCATCACCCGCCGCATGTCGGCCAGCGTCGCCCGGCCCGTCTCGGCGATCGCGGACGCGGCACGGACGGCGGCCGTCGGATCGGCGGCGCCCGCGTACCGGGCCCCGTCGGCCTGGGCGATCATCGCCGAGACCCGGTGGACGGCGAGGTCGTGCAGCTCGCGGATGATCCGCAGCCGGCCGCTCTGATCGGCGACCGACAGCTCGAGGCGCGCGAACTCGCTGTCGTCGTCGGCGAGCTCGCGACGCGACCTCCGCAGCTTCGCGCTCGACCGCAGCCAGAGCACGAGGAAGACCACGGCGAGCACGGCGAGCACGCCGATCGCGGCGAGGCCCCAGACGCCCGGGACGGATGCGGGAAGCATGCCGGGAGTCTAGGGAGGCCCGACGCTCCGGCCTCGGAACCGGAGCACGGCGCGCGCCTTCCGCTACACTGTTCGGGCGGCGTTCGTCGTCCGTGATCCTCGATAGCTCAATTGGCAGAGCAGCCGGCTGTTAACCGGCAGGTTCTTGGTTCGAGTCCAAGTCGGGGAGCTGTAGAAGCGCGAGCGACCCACCCGTCGACGGCGATCGGGCCGGTCATCTCCGCCCCCGGTTCCCTCCGGCGGCACCACGCCGGCGGCGCTGTACCGGGCCTGACGCGGGACGTACGCTGGTCCGTGGTCGATGGCGCGTCGTCGTGAGAGGCCGGTCCGCTGGGCCGGTAGCGAGTGCAGGCGAGAGGTCAAGGCCCCTGCTCTCCGGCCTCGCGCGCCCTAGCGTTGGCACATGAGCGGAGATCCTTCCAAGGACGACCTCAGCGCAGTCCTGTACGAACTCGAGTACGGAGACTTCTTCCCCGACTACATCGCCGGTCTGCCGAAGCCGCGGTCCGGACTCCGTGGCGTAGTCAAGCCGCTCCTCGCGGCCGTGGCCGTCGTCGCCCTCGCCGTCCTGCTGGGCAGACCGGCGCCCGCCCCCTCCTGGCCCCGGTCGAGACCCGTGAGCGTCCGGATCGGCATCCGACCGGAACCGTTCCGGTGAACCTTCGGCCGCGCCCATCCGTCTCCTAGGTGAGGGCCTCCGGCGGGGAAGCCCGCGTCGAACGGAGTCGGACCGTGATGCTCACCAGAACCCTCAGGATCGCGAGCGCGATCCTGCTCCTCGCGATCGGCGGGATCCACCTCTTCCTCGTGATCGTCGGGGCCGGAGGCCTGCTCGTCGCGCCCTTCCTGCTCAACGGAGTGGCCGGCATCGCTCTCGCCATCGGCATGGTGGCCCTCCGCGGCCGGCTCCTGCTGCTGGCCACCGTGCTCGGACTGCTCTTCGCGATCGCGAGCCTTCTCGCGCTGGTGCTCGCCCTCACCGTCGGACTGTTCGGCATCCACGAGCACTGGACCTTCCTCCTCGTCCCGCAGACCGTCGTCGTCGACTCCGTGGCGATCGTCGTGCTCGCGATGACGAGCGTGCTCATGCTCCGTGCCGAGTCGCTGGTCGGCGTCGAAGCGGCCCCGAGCATGCCGCGCGTCCGGTGACGCCGAGGGCCGTCGAGCCGACCGCCGCGAGAGCCCGCCGACCGGCCTGACGGTCGAACGGCCGCCCGTTCCCTAAAATCGACGTCAGCGCGCAGCCGCGACGCGACGGAGGCGAGCCCGCCCACATCGCCGAGCGCGACCACCATGCGGCTCGTGCGGACGGCAGCCGCGGGATCGACATCGGTTCGAACCACGCGTGACGGCGCCGGCTCACGTGCGGAAGGGAACCATGACCGACGACGGCCCGCGGAGCGCGGCACGAGACGAGGCGCCGACCGGATCGGCACCCACCGGGCAGGATCGGTGACCGCCTCCGTCTCCCGAGCGGTCGGCAGCCGGCCCCGCCGGACGGCCGTCGCGCTGATCGGCGTCCTGCTCATCGCGGTGAACCTGCGGGCGGCGCTGACCGCGGTCGGGCCGGTCCTCGGCCTGATGCGTGCGGACCTGCAGCTCAGCGCGGCCGCGGCCGGCCTGCTCACCGGGCTGCCGTTGCTCGCGTTCGCGGCCTTCTCCCCCGTCGCCCCCGCCGTCGCCCGGGCCCTCGGCCTGGACAGGGCCCTGTGGCTGGCCCTGCTGCTGACCGCCGCCGGCATCGTGACCCGGTCGCTGCCGTGGAGCGCGGGACCGTGGCTGGGGACGGTGGCGCTCGGCATCGGCATCGCGCTCGTGAACGTGCTGCTCCCGTCCCTGGTCAAGCGCGACTTCCCCACCCGCGTCGCGCAGATCACCGGCCTCTACTCGGCCGTGCAGTCGACCGTCGCCGCGCTCGCCGCCGGCGTCGTCGTACCGATCGCGGACGCCACGTCCTCCTGGCGGTTCGGGCTCGGCATCTGGGCGGGGATGGCCCTGATCGCGCTGGCCGCTCTCGCACCGCGGCTCGCCGCCCGCCCGGCGCCGGCCCGCCCCGACGGGGAGCACCACGACGCCCGATCCGGCCGGTCGCCGTGGACCACCGCCCTCGGTTGGCAGGTGACCGTGTTCATGGGCCTGCAGTCCGTCCCGTACTTCGTGTTCATCGCGTGGCTGCCGAGCGTCCTGGAATCCCGCGGCGTGACCCCGGAGGCGGGTGGCTGGGATCTGTTCCTGTTCCAGATCGTGTCCGTCGTCGGCAACCTCGCCGCCGCCGCGGTATCCCACCGGCTGCGTGACCAGCGGCTCGTGGGGCTGGTCGGCGGCCTGCTGTGCGTCCTCGCGTTCGCCGGCCTGCTTCTCGTGCCCGCGGCGGACATCGTCTGGACGATCTCCGGAGGCCTCGGCTGCGGCTCCACGATCGTGCTCGCGCTATCGCTGTTCAGCCTCCGCACCCGGACGCCGGATCAGGCAGCGGCCCTGTCCGGGATGGCCCAGGCGGTCGGGTACCTGATCGCGGCCGGCGCGCCCGCCGCGTTCGGCCTGCTGCACGACGCGAGCGGCGGCTGGGAGCTCCCCCTCGGCCTGGCTGCGCTCGCCATGGTCGTGATGTCGCTGTTCGCCACGCTGGCGGCGCGGGACCGGCTGCTCCCCTGAACCGCAGGCTGCGCTTCCGGGGCGGACGTCACCGGCGACGGGCGAGGTGCAGCGTCACGTCCGCGACGACGTCGACCTCGTCGGGCAGCACCCGCAGGACCGCCGCGAACGCCGACCGTCGCGTCGGCTCGGGCAGCACGAGGTAGGCGGAGATCGTCGACAGCAGGCCCACGTAGTCGGCCGCCGGCATCCGCATCCGCCGCTCGAGCACGGACCGACGGACGTCGCCGAACGACGGCGTCGCGAGCAGCTCGGTGCCCGGCCACTGCATCGGGTCGTCGTCGGCGGAGCCGTCGGGCGACGGCACGTCGTCGGCGGCGAGGAACGGGGCCCTCGCCGCGCGGACGGCCTCCCCGAGCGCCGCGTCGGCCAGCTGCGTCGGACCGCCGAAGGAGGCGAAGACGCCACCCGGGCGAAGGAGCGCGGCGATCCGGTCCCACCGCCCCTCGGGGCGGGTCCAATGCAGGGCCGCGGCCGCGAAGACGAGGTCGTAGGCCCGATCCAGCGGCACGTCCTCCAACGGGGCGGTGATCGTGGCGGCCACCCCGGGGACCGTCCGCCTCAGCTCCGCGAGCATCGCGGCGTCCGGATCGCTCGCCGTCACGGCGATCCCCCGGGCCGTGAACGCGCGGGTGGCCTTGCCGGTGCCCGCGCCGATCTCGAGCGCGGTGCGGATGGGGCGGCCCGCGTACGCGAGCACCTCGTCGACGAGCTCGTCGGGATAGCCGGGCCGGTAGCGCTCGTAGGCCGACGCCGCAGCGCCGAAGCTCTCGGCCCGTTCCCCCACGGGAGCCACGCTAACGGCCGACCGGTCGTCCGGGCGGGGCCCCGACGCTTGACGCGCACCGCGGGCCCCGCCCTGCACCCCGTCCACAGCACTGGACGGGAACGAGCGAAGCGGGCGAACCCGAGCGGATCGATGGAATCACCTCGCTACCGCCCAAGAGTTCCGGGCGACGCGCCAGGACGCCGGGTCCTGCTTCAGGGGCGCTGCGGCAGCGTGATCGGCGCGGTGCGGAGCAGGTAGTCGTCGCGCAGGCCCCGCACGTACGGATGCTTCGGCTGCGCGAGCACGTCGTCGAGCGCGCCCAGCCCCACGATCATCCCGCCGTGCATCACGGCCACCCGGTCGGTGAGCCGCGACATCACGGCGGCGTCGTGGCTCACGATCAAGGCCGTGAAGTCCCGCTCGCTCTGGAGCTCGAGCAGGGTGTCCAGGACGGGAGCCCGCACCGTCACGTCCGCTCCCCCGGTCGGCTCGTCCGCGACCCACAGGGTGGGCTCGAGGATGAGCGACCGCGCGATCGCCACCCGCTGGAGCTGGCCCGTGGTCAGCTCGTGCGGATACTGCGCGAGCGTCGACCACGGCAGCTGCACGGCGTCGACGATCTCCGCGGCGCGCCGCCCGGCCTCACGCCTGTCGAAGCCCCGGTCCCGCTCGAAAAGCGGCTCCGCGACGTTCTCGGCGACGGTGCGACGGCGGTCGAGGGTGCGGAACGCCTGCTGCGGCAGGTAGCCCACCTCCGCGGAGAGGCGCCGGCGCCCGCGCTCGGAGAGCTTGCGCACCGGGGTGTCGAGCACGGTGAGGCTGCCGCCCGAGATCGTGGTGCCGCCTTCGTCGACGCCGCCGCGGCCGGCGATCATCCGCGCCAGCGTCGACTTGCCCGCCCCGTTCTCGCCGACGATGCCGAAGAGCTCGCCGCGCGCGATCCGGAACGTGACGCCGCGCACCGCGGTGAACCGGCCACGGCCGTGCCCGGCCGGGTAGTCGATCGAGAGGTCGCTCGCGACCACCACGACGTCGCCCGTTCCCGTCACTGCGGCACCCCCCTGGAGCCTGCGAGTGTACCGAGGCCCGCTCAGCGGCGCCCGAGGAACGCCCACGCTTTCCGGGACGTCATGCGCCCCGGAGCATGCGCCGGTCGGCTTCGACACCGACGAGACGGCGCCGGAGATCCCGCAGCCGCTCGGCATCGGCGGCGCCCTCCGTGCGCTGCAGCTGCCGGACCAGGTCGGCCTTCTGGCGCAGCAGGTGCCGGTCGACGAGGGCGGCGACCGTGGACCGAGCCGTGCGCGTGAGCTGCTCCTCCTGGTCGGCCCGCACGGGCAGCTGCAGGAAGGCGAGCTCCTCGACCACGGGTGCGATGGGCGCCGGTACCCCGGCGACCAGCCGGTCCAGCCAGCCGGCGCCGCCGAGCGCATCCCGCTGCGCCTTGATGGAGTCCCGCACGGCGGCGAGCGCGCGGTTCGAGAACCCGGCGTCGATCGCGCGATGGATGAGGTCACCGCCGACGAGGTGCGGCACCTGGACGATCATCATCAGCGCCTCCCGCTCCAGCCGGGTGGCGGGATCGTTCGGCAGGTCGTGGAGGGTGACCGGCTTGGGGGCGGGCGCCTCCGGTTCGCGCGGCTCGCCGGACGCCTGCGGCCGGTGCTGCGTGCTGGACCGCTCCGCAGGCCCCCGTCGCCCTGCGACGGCGACGGCGCGGGACACCTCGGCCAGGTCCATCCCGAGCCAGCGGGCGAGCTCGCGCACGTAGCCGGGCCGGACCGTGGAGTCGCGGATGTCCGCCACGATCGGCGAGGCGTTCCGGAGCGCTGCCGCCCGGCCCTCGACGGTGTCGAGGTCGTGCCCCGCGAGCACCTGCCGAAGCATGTACTCGAACATCGGCTTCTTCGTCTCCAGCATCTGGCGCACGGCCTCGTCCCCGCGCTGCACCCGCAGGTCGCAGGGATCGAGCCCGTCGGCGCCCACGGCGACGAACGTCTGCGCGGTGAACCGCTGCTCCTCCGCGAAGGCACGCACCGCCGCCTTCTGTCCCGCCGCATCCGGGTCGAAGGTGAAGACGACCTCGCCGAGCGCCGAGGAGTCGTCGCCGAGCACGCGCCGCAGGATCTTGATGTGGTCGACGCCGAACGAGGTGCCGCAGGTGGCGACCGCGGTGGGCTCGCCCGCCAGGTGGCACGCCATCACGTCCGTGTAGCCCTCGACCACCACCACGCGCCGGGACCGGCTGATGTCCCGCTTGGCGAGGTCGAGCCCGTAGAGCACCTGCGCCTTGTGGTACACGGCCGTCTCCGGCGTGTTGAGGTACTTCGGGCCCGGGTCGTCCTCGAGCAGGCGGCGGGCTCCGAAGCCCACCGTGGCGCCCGTGAGGTCCCGGATCGGCCAGATGAGCCGGCCCCGGAACCGGTCGTAGATCCCCCGGTCGCCGCTCGAGACGAGGCCGGCGCCCTGCAGCTCCGCGTCCGTGAAGCCTCGTCCGCGGAGGTGCTTCGTGAGCGCGTCCCAGGACTTCGGCGCCCAGCCCACCCCGAACCGCGCGGCCGCGTCCGCCTCGAAGCCGCGCTCCGAGAGGAAGCGCTGCCCCGGCTCGGCGGCGGCCGTCGGCAGCTGCTCGGCGAAGAACTCCGCAGCGGCGCGGTTGGCGTCGAGCAGCCGCACCCGGTTGGTGGTGTCCTGGGCGGGACCGCCGTCCTCGTAGGTGAGGCGGTACCCGATCCGGGCCGCGAGTCGCTCGGCCGCCTCGACGAACGTGACGTGGTCGAGCTTCATCAGGAAGGCGTAGACGTCGCCGCTCTCCCCGCAGCCGAAGCAGTGGAAGCGGCCGACGCCGGGCCGCACGTTGAAGCTCGGGCTGCGCTCGTCGTGGAAGGGGCAGAGCCCTTTGAGCGCGCCGACGCCCGCGGTCTTCAACGTGACCTGCTCACCGATGATGTCGGCGATGTTGGTGCGTGCCCTGACCTCCTCGATGTCACTCGAGCGGATGCGGCCGGCCATGTGCAGAGTCTAGGTTTCGGCGACGACCGGGCCGGGTCGTCGCGGGCCGGTCGCGCGACGACGCGCGTGGGCGAGCAGGCGGGTCGCCGGTAGCCGGCGGAGCCGTACCGGCAGGGCGCGGTAGAGCGGCACGAGCGGTCGGACGAGCCCGCTGACGTCGGGCGCGGTGGTCCCGCGGAGCGGCTCGAGCTCGGCGCGGATCGTGGGCACGGTGGGCAGGGTCGCGGCGATGAGGAACGGCAGGGCCGTCCGCACCCAGCGAGGAGCTCCGCGGGCGGCGAACAGCTCCGCGATGACCTGCCGCGTGACGGGATCGAGCCGGAGCTCCGTCGCAGCCTCGGCGAACGCCGTGTCGAACGCGCCGCGCGACGTGGGCCACCGCTCCTGCGGCATGCCCAGCTCGGTGCCGAGGCGGCCGAGGCGTGCGAGCAGCTCGTCGCCGAGCGGGTCGGGAAGCCGGCCCCACACGGCGTCGGCGATGCGCAGCGCGGTGTCCGCGATGGTGGCGGTGACCCAGAACTGCAGGCGGGGATCGGCGGCGTCGTACGGCACGGCGTCGCCCGGCGCGCTGACCACCCGCTCATGCAGCCGATCGACGCGGGCGATGACGCTGCGGGCGGTCTCGGGGTCGCCCGCGGCCACCGCGTACACGTAGACGAGGGTGCCGCGGAGACGGGCGAGCGGGTCGGCGGCGAAGCCGCTGTGCTCGGCGACCCCGTGTCCGATCGCCGGGTGCGCGAGCTGCAGCAGCAGCGCCCGGAGACCACCCGCGAGCAGCGCCGCCTCGAGCTGCAGGCCCGCGGCGTCGGGGATGCGACGCGTCCGGCTCACGCCTTCAGCCGGGAGTGCCACGCGAGGGCCGATTGGTCCGTGAGGCTGGCGACCTGGTCGACGACGACCCGCTTGCGCGCCGCGTCGTCGCCCGCGTCCGCCCAGTCCGCCCGGAAGGCGGTGTCCATGCGCTCGGGCTCGGCGAGCAGGCCCTCGGCGAGCTCCTGGAGCAGCTCCCGCTGCTGCACGTAGATCGGCTGCCGGGTGTTGTGCGCCATCACGAAGGCGGCGACGACGCCCTTCAGCGCCGCGATCTCCGCCTGGATGCCGCGGGGCACCTTCACATCGGCGCCGAACCGCACGAGGGTCGCAGCCGGGTACGCCCGGCGCGTGGCCTGCGTGGCGGCGCCGGCGAACCGGCCGCTCAGCTGGCTCGTGAGGTTCTTCAGCGCGCCGTGGGCCCGGCGGGATCCGTCCCACTCGACGATCCACGGCTGCATCGCCCTGAGGTGGTGCAGCGCCTCGACGAGTTCGTCCTGGCTGAACGCGCCCCCGACCCAGGCGTACATCGCACCGACGACGTCCCGCTGGGACTCGGTGGAGCGCAGCGCCGCCGGCTCGACGGAGCCTGCGACGACGGCGTCCTCGAAGTCGTGCACGGAGTAGGCGATGTCGTCGGCGAGGTCCATCACCTGAGCCTCGACGCACCGGCGCTTGTCGGGTGCGCCCTGGCGCAGCCACGCGAACGCCTCGGCGTCCTCCGGGTAG
>JAICSU010000158.1 GCA_025936735.1 Amnibacterium sp. | reverse complement strand
TACGAGGAGCTCGCCGGCAAGACCGTGTTCTCGGCGCGTGCCACCGTCGTGGAGCAGCTCCGGGCCGCCGGAGCGCTGCTCGCCGACCCGAGGCCGATCACCCACCCGGTGAAGTTCTACGAGAAGGGCGACCGCCCCCTCGAGATCGTGCCGACGCGTCAGTGGTACCTCGTGAACGGCGCGCGGGACGACGCGCTCCGCGACCGGCTGCTCGAGCGCGGCCGCGAGCTGCAGTTCGTCCCCGAGTTCATGCGGGTGCGCTACGAGAACTGGGTGACGGGCCTCACCGGCGACTGGCTCGTGTCGCGGCAGCGCTTCTTCGGGGTGCCGCTGCCGGTCTGGTACCGCGTCGACGAGCAGGGCGAGGTCGACCACGACCAGGTGCTGCTGCCCGACCGGGACGCGCTGCCCGTCGATCCGTCGACCGACGTGCCGCCCGGCTTCACCGAGGCGGATCGCGGCGTCCCCGGCGGGTTCGTCGGCGAGGTCGACATCATGGACACCTGGGCGACGTCGTCGCTCACCCCGGAGATCGCCGGCGGCCGCTACCGCGGCGACGGCCTCTGGGAGGCGGTGTTCCCGTTCGACCTGCGCCCGCAGGGCCAGGACATCATCCGCACCTGGCTGTTCTCGACGCTCCTCCGCTCGGAGCTCGAGCACCACGTCCTGCCCTGGCGCACCGCCGCCATCAGCGGCTTCATCGTCGACCCCGACCGCAAGAAGATGTCGAAGTCGAAGGGGAACGTGGTCACCCCCGCCGCGATCCTCGAGCAGCACGGCTCCGACGCGGTCCGGTACTGGGCGGCCTCCAGCCGCCTCGGCTCCGACGCCGCCCTCGACGTCGCCAACCCGACGCAGATGAGGAAGGGACGAAAGCTCGCCATCAAGGTGCTGAACGCCGCGAAGTTCATCCTGGGGCTCGAGGCCGGCGCGCTCGGCCCGGATGCGGTCACGGAGCCCCTCGACCTCGGCATGCTCGCCGCCCTCGATCGCGTGGTCGACGACGCCACCCGCGCCTACGAGTCGGAGGACCACGCGCGGGCGCTCGAGGTCGTCGAGCCGTTCTTCTGGACCTTCTGCGACGACCACCTCGAGCTCGTGAAGGACCGCGCCTACGGCTCCGGCCCCGGGCGGGACTCCGCGGTCGCGGCGCTGCGCCTCGCGCTCGACACCCTGCTCGGGCTGCTCGCGCCGGTGCTCCCGTTCGCCACCGAGGAGGCGTGGAGCTGGTCGCACGACGGGTCCGTGCACACCTCCAGCTGGCCGACGCCGACCGCGCTCGGGGGCGACCCGGAGCTGCTGGCGGCCGCGGGCGAGGCCCTCATCGGGATCCGACGCGCCAAGACCGATGCGAAGGTGTCGCAACGGACGCCGGTAGCATCGGCTCGCATCACCGGCCCCGAGCACATCGTGCACCGCATCGGGCTCGTGGCCGGCGACGTGGGGGCAGCGGGCCGCATCGGATCCCTGTCGCTCGACCCCGGCGGGGAGACCGTCGAGGTCGCCGACGTCGTGTTCCAACCGACCGAATCGTGACGAAGGGGCCGGCCGTGACCGTCACCATCAAGCCGCTCACCGAGCGGGACTTCTTCGCCTGGTACGCGCTCTTCACCGAGTACGCGGCCTCGGCCGACATCGAGCTCACCGACGAGCACGCCATGCGCGTGTGGACGCGCCTGCAGAGCGACGACGCCCACGGGGTGGTCGCCGCGGACGAGGCGGGCGAGACCGTGGGCCTCGTGCACTTCATCGGGATCGAGCGACTGCTGCAGGGCGACTCGACCTTCCTCATCGAGGACCTCTACGTCGCCGAGCACGCCCGTCGGGCCGGTGTCGCCACGGCGCTCGTGGAGCACGTGCGCACCCGCGCCGAGGAGGAGGGCCGGGCCGCCGTCCGGTGGGTCTCCCGTCCCGACGACCCCGCCGCGAACGCCCTGCACGACAAGTTCGCGGCGTCCGCGGGCGGCTGGGTGCTGCACGACCTGCCCGTCGGCTGACCGATGCGGCTCGGGACTCGCTGGGCCGTCGGCGCAGCGGCGCCGGCGACCCTGCCCGACGCGATCCGCGCCGCCGTCTCTGCCGTGGAGGAGGAGCTCGACGCCACGGGGCAGGTCACGACCGGGTGGGGCTGGACCCTCACCTACCTCGAGGACCGTCCGATCGTCGACCTCGACGACGGCACCCGCATCCGCCTGGTACCGGGTGAGGACGCGGCGCTGATCACGAGCGTGGAGCTCGACACCGCCGAGGACTGACGCCGGATACGGCGATGCCGTGCGCCCGGGCCCCGGCGGGGCGGACGCACGGCATCGCGATGCGGGCGCTGGCGCTCATCGCACGGGGCCGGCGGAGTACCGGTGGACGATGGCCGCGACGCGGGCCTCGTCCACGGCACGTGCCGCTCCCGAGCGACGCGCCTGCTCCCGGCGGTCGGCGCGGACCGCGGCGTCCCGACCCCAGAGGATCAGGGCGACGCCGACCCGCAGCGCGACCCGGTCGACGAGCGCCAGCGGGGGCAGCGCGGGCAGCGCCCACTCCGCCTCCGCGACGCGCTCGTCCAGGTGCGTCGTGTTCATGGTGGTGTCCTTCGATTCGTGCCCGGATGGGCGTCCGGGCACACGGGTGCACCCGGTTCCACGCACAGGGGTGTGCGCAGCCTGTGGCCTGCTGCAGCAGGCGGCGGGGTGCTCACCCGCGACGACACGCGGATGAGCGGCGATCCGGCGCTCACGCGTGGGATCGGACGAGCGGGACCTGAGGTCGAACCGCTAGGCGACGAGGGCGCCGGTGGTGTGGCGCGGCGACTGAATCGGAGTCATGCTGCGCCTCCTTCCTGTTCCGGCGAGCACTCGACGCTAGCGCAGCCGCTTCTCAGCCCGCAAGAGCATCCGGGCGTGTCGGGCTCAGCAGAACGGGCGCGCGTCGCCGATCGGTCGGCGATCGAGCTCGATCCGGCGCGGCGCCGGCTGCTGCTCGGTCCGCTCGGCGTGCCTCGTGCTCGCGAGCAGGAGGGCGAGGCCGAGCTGCATGAGGACGCGGTCGACGAGCGAGACCCTGCCGGTGGGCACGGGGACGAGACGCATCCCCGGGTCGGCGGCGTGGTCGGTGGGAACGATGGCGAGAGGTGCTGTGGCGGTCATGGCTGTGCTTCTTCCGGTTCGTCCGGATCGGTCGATGGTGGCGTGGTGGCAGTGGGGTCGACGACGGGGAACGCGCGGAGGTGGATGTCCACCCGCCGCCGGGCGGGGTCGTCCCCGTCCCGTCCTCGGTAGCGGTGCACGAGCGCTTCGAACTCCCGCCCGAACTCGGCGAGCTCGTCGGGCGACAGGGGGATGTTCGTGGAGAAGGTGCTCGCGGCGGTTCGCCAGCTCGGCTCGAAGTCGCTGCGCGCGCGCCAGAAGGCGGTGAACCGCTCCTGCTCGAGCCGCTGGAACTCCGCCTCGACGAGCTCTCCCGCCGCCCGTCCCGCCTCGCTGTCCGCGAGCTCGGGGCCGAGCAGCTCGATCGAGCCCGGGGTGCGTTCCCACCAGCGGTCGCGTCCGTTGCCTCGGGCGGTGTCCTCCCGGACGAAGCCGTGGCGTTCCAGCTGCCGCAGGTGGTAGCTGGTGGCGCCGCTCGACTCCCCCAGCCGGGCCGCGAGAGCGCTCGCGGTGGCCGGGCCGAAGCTCGTCAGCGCGCTGAAGAGCTGGACGCGCAGCGGGTGCGCCAGGGCGCGCAGCGCCTCGAGGCTCACCACCCTCGCGCCTGCCTGCTCCTCGTCCGTCATAAGAGCAGCGTACCACCACAAAGGCATCTTTGCAAAGCATCGTTTGCAGCGGTCTCTTTGCAACCGACTCTTTGCATCCCTTCTCCTACACTGCCGCCATGGCCTCCAACCCGTTCTTCGAGCCGAGCGGGCTTCCCGCGGGGCTGCCCCCGTTCGCCGACATCCGGGACGAGCACTACGAGCCGGCCTTCGAGCGCGGCATGTCGGAGCATCTCGTGGCCGTCGCGCGCGTGGCGGAGGATCCGGAGCCCCCGACGTTCGAGAACACGATCGAGGCCCTCGAGACGGCAGCGCCACTGCTCACGCGCGTCGCGGCGGCCTTCTTCACCGTCAGCGGCGCCGACGGCCGGCCCCCGATCCGTGAGCTCGAGGAGCGGATGGCCCCCCGGCTCGCGGCGCACGAGGACGCGATCCACCTCAACAGCCGGCTGTTCGCCCGGATCGAGGCCGTGCATGCCGCGCGAGAGGAGCTCGACGACGTCTCCCGCTACCTGGTGGAGCGGTATCACAGCGAGTTCGTGCTCGCCGGAGCGGCACTGGAGCCCGCGAGGAAGGACGAGCTCCGTGTGCTGAACGAGCGCCTGTCCGAGCTCACCACCCGGTTCGACGCGAACCTCGTCGCCGACACGAACGCCCTGGCGCTCCACCTCACCGACGCGAGCGAGGTCAGCGGCCTCGAGCCCGACGAGCTCTCCGCCGCCCGGGCCGCGGCGGCCGAACGCGGCCTCGACGGGTGGCTCATCACCCTCGTGCTGCCGACGGGCCAGCCGGCCCTCGCCCGGCTCGACCGGTCGGATGTGCGGGCCCGCCTGCTCGCGGCGTCCCTCGCCCGAGGCTCCCGGGGCGGCGAGCACGACAACCGGGAGCTCCTGCTCGAGATCGTCCGGCTCCGTGCCCGCCGGGCGCGCCTCCTCGGCTTCCCGAACCATGCCGCCGCGGTGCTCGCCGACGAGACGGCGCGCACGCCGGAGGCCGTCTCCGCGATGCTCGACCGCCTGGCGCCGGCCGCGGCGCGCAACGCCCGCGGCGAGGCGGAGGCCCTCACGGCCCGGCTGCACGCGGAGACCGGCGCGACGGGAACGCTCGCGGCAGCCGATTGGGCGTGGGCCGCGGAGCGGGAGCGGGCGGCGCGCTTCGACCTCGACAGCTCCCTGCTTCGCCCCTACCTCGAGGCCGACCGCGTGCTGCGGGCCGGCGTCTTCGAGGCGGCCCGCCGCCTGTACGGCCTCCGCTTCACCGAGCGGCCCGACCTCGTCGGCTACCACGAGGACGTGCGGATCTTCGAGGTCGCCGACGAGCAGCAGGTTCTCGGCCTCTACCTGCTCGACCTCTACACCCGCGACACGAAGCGGGGCGGCGCCTGGATGAACTCGCTCGTCGACCGGGCCGGGCTGCTCGGCCAGGAGCAGGCCGTCGTCGTGAACAACCTCAACGTGCCGAAGCCGGGCCCGGGCGAGCCGACGCTCCTCACGCTCGACTCGACCGAGACGCTCTTCCACGAGTTCGGCCACGCCCTCCACGGGCTGTTCGCCGCCACCCGGCATCCGAAGACCGCGGGCACGAACGTCCCCCGCGACTTCGTCGAGTTCCCGAGCCAGGTGAACGAGATGTGGGTGCTGTGGCCGGAGATCCTCGCCTCCTACGCCCGGCAGGTGGAGACGGGCGAGCCGATGCCGAGCGACGTGGCGGACCGGCTGCGGGACGCACGACGGTTCGGCGAGGGCTTCTCGACGACCGAGTACCTCGCGGCCGCCGTGCTCGACCAGGCGTGGCACCGGCTCTCCGTCGAGGAGGCCGACACGGTCACGGACGTCGCCGCCTTCGAGGCGGCGGCGCTCGACGCCGCGGGCCTCGCCGTCCCCGGCGTGCCGCCCCGGTACTCCTCGGCGTACTTCGCCCACGTCTTCGCCGGCGGGTACAGCGCCGCCTACTACGCCTACATCTGGAGCGAGGTGCTCGACGCGGACACCGTCGCCTGGTTCGAGGAGCACGGCGGAGCGCTCCGCGAGAACGGCGACCGCTTCCGCCGCCTCGTGCTCGGCGTCGGCGGGTCGAAGGATCCGCTCGAGGCCTACCGCGAGTTCCGTGGACGCGACGCCGCGATCGAGCCGCTGCTGGAGCGGCGCGGCCTCAGCTGACGCCGCCCGCGCATCCGGGACGCCCCGTCCGGTGACGCCCTACTCGCCGTGCGGGGCGAGGTCGAGGCTGAACGATGCCAGACCGTCGACGGGCCTGAATCCCAGCCTCCGGTAGAGGTGCAGCGCAGCGTGGTTGTCTTGTTCCGTCACGAGGGACAGCCGGGTCGCGCCCGCTGCGAGCGCCGCGTCGCGCACGGCGCCGACCAGGGCGACCGCCACTCCGTGGCGACGGGACCCGGGGAGCACGTAGAGGTCACGCAGCTGCCAGAACCGTCCCATGACCAACGACGCCGGGACGGCGTGGCTGGTCGCGAGGCCGATGGCCGGTGCGTCCGCCGCCGAGTCCACGCGTGCCGTGTAGACCGTGAGCAGATTCGACCGAACCATGTCGGTGAGCCAGCCGAGGGTGCGCTCGTCGTCGTCCTGTGGCGCCCCGTAGTGGTGCCGGTACCGGTTGAACAGGCCGCTGGCCGCGGCGAGCGCCTCGCCGGTGTCGCACGTCGTGACCCGCACGGTGTCCCTGGGAAC
>JAICSU010000231.1 GCA_025936735.1 Amnibacterium sp. | reverse complement strand
GCATGTAGTTCGCGGAGGAGTCTAAGGCGATCTCGCATCGCTCGGCGATGAGCAGAGGGTTGTCGCACGCCTCCGGGGTCTCGCGGAAGATCCGGCGCATCTCCGCGGCCGACTTCAGGTAGTACTCGTCGCCGTCGAACTTGAACCGGTTCGGGTCGTCGAGGGTGGAGCCCGACTGCACGCAGAGCAGCGCGGCGTGGCTCGTCGCGTCCGACGCGTGCGTGTAGTGGAGGTCGTTCGTCGCCACCAGCGGGAGCGCCAGCTCCTTCGCGATGCGGCGCAGGTCCTGCTGGACCCGCCGCTCGACGGCGATGCCGTGGTCCATCAGCTCGACGAAGAAGTTGTCCCGGCCGAAGATGTCGCGGAACTCGGCGGCGGCCGCCAGCGCCTCGTCCCACTGGCCGAGCCTGAGGCGGGTCTGCACCTCGCCGCCCGGGCAGCCGGTCGTGGCGATGATGCCCTCGTGGTGCTCGTGCAGCAGCTCCCGGTCCATCCGCGGCTTGAAGTAGTAGCCCTCGATGGAGGAGCGGGACGACAGCCGGAAGAGGTTGTGCAGCCCGGTCGTGCTCTCGGCGAGCATGGTCATGTGGGTGTAGGCGCCGGAGCCGGACACGTCGTCCTCGCCGCCGTCGCCCCACCGCACGCGCGTCTTGTCGCCGCGGTGGGTGCCCGGCGTGACGTACGCCTCCGTGCCGATGATCGCCTTGACGCCGTGCGCCTGCGACTGCTTCCAGAAGTCGAACGCACCGAACGTGTTGCCGTGGTCGGTGATCGCGATCGCGGGCATGCCCTGCTTCGCGGTCTCGGCGAGCATGTCGCCGAGCCGCGCGGCGCCGTCGAGCATCGAGTACTCGGAGTGCACGTGGAGGTGGACGAAGCTGTCGGATGCGCTCATCGGAGCCCTGAGGCTAACGGGGACCACCGACGGTGGCCGAGTCCCCTGGTCACGACGCGGGTCCGTGTCGACGGGGGCAGCACTCAGCCGTCCGCGAGGCGCTGGAAGAGGAGGTGGTCGCGCCACTCCCCCGCGATGTGCAGGTAGCGCGGGGCGAGCCCGATCC
Organism: Amnibacterium sp.; assembly: GCA_025936735.1. Classification (GTDB taxonomy): domain Bacteria; phylum Actinomycetota; class Actinomycetes; order Actinomycetales; family Microbacteriaceae; genus Amnibacterium. Next base: position 2,694 of record JAICSU010000231.1, on the reverse strand, counting down.
GGGTGAAGCCGTTGCGGGCGAGCACCGCCTGCGATCTCAGGTTGTCGACGAGGGTGGCCGCCTCGACCCGGTGCAGACCCAGCTCGCGGAAGGCGAGGTCGAGCACCTCCGCCAGCGCGGATGAGGCGAGTCCCCGGCCGTTCGCGCCCTGCGCGACCCAGTACCCGACCCGCGAGTTCTGATACGGCCCGTGCTCGATGCCGGTGAGGGTGATCCGTCCCGCGATCGCGCCGCCGTCGTCGACGATCACCCGGGGCAGCGCGGTACCGGCCTCGGCCTGCCGCAGGAGGCCGGCGATCACGGCATCCTGACCGGGTCCGGTGAAGAACTCGTCGGGGCGCACGGGGTCATAGGGCGCCATGAACCCCCGGTTCGCCGCGTGGAGCGCCGCGAGCTCGTCCGCGTCCGCCCTCGTGACCGCCCGGGTCCTCACCCGGCCAGCCGCTCCAGCGCGATCGCGAGGTCGTCCGGGAGCGGGCTCTCGAACTCGACCCAGTCCCCCGTGGCCGGGTGCGCGAAGCCGAGCCGCACCGCGTGCAGCCACTGCCGGGTGAGCCCGAGCCGGGCCGCGAGCACCGGGTCGGCGCCGTACATCGTGTCGCCGGCGAGCGGATGCCGCAGGTGCGCGAAGTGCACCCGGATCTGGTGCGTGCGGCCGGTCTCGAGGTGCACGTCGACGAGGGTCGCCGCCCGGAAGGCCTCGACGGTCTCGTAGTGCGTGACCGACGGCCGCCCGTCGGCGACGACCGCGAACCGGTACTCGACCTTCGGATGACGGCCGATGGGGGCGTCGATCGTGCCCGCGGTCGGATCCGGGTGCCCCTGCGCGAGCGCGAGGTACCGCTTCTCGACGGTCCGCTCCTTGAACGCCCGCTTCAGGACGGTGTAGGCGTGCTCGCTCTTCGCGACCACCATGAGGCCGCTCGTGCCCGCGTCCAGCCGGTGCACGACGCCGGCGCGTTCCGCGGCGCCGGAGGTGCTCACCCGCACCCCCGCCGCGGCGAGGCCGCCGACGACCGTGGTTCCGGTCCACCCGGGCGACGGATGCGCGGCGACGCCGGCCGGCTTGTCGACGACGACGATGTCGTCGTCCTCGTGCACCACGCGCATCCCGGGAACGTCGATCGCCGCCGGCGGCATGTCGGTGCGCTCGTCCTCCCACCGCACGGACAGCAGGGCTCCCGGGGTGAGGCGGTCGGAGCGGCCCGCGGGACGGAAGTCGAGCTCGATCCCGCCGGCATCGGCGATCGCGGCGACGCGGGTGCGGGAGAGGCCGAGGAGCTTCGCCACCCCCGCGTCGACCCGCTCTCCCGCGAGCCCGTCGGGGACGGGCAGCATCCGCTCGGGCACGTCAGTCCTCGTGCCGGCCGGTGCGACGGACGCCGTCGAGGCCGGTGCCGCGGAGCGTGAGCAGCACGAACAGCGCCATGCTCGTGACGATCGCGGAGTCGGCGAGGTTGAAGATCGCGGGCAGCAGCGGGATCTGGATGAAGTCCACGACCCGGCCGACGCCGAAGCCGGGCGGCCGGAGCAGCCGGTCGGTGAGGTTGCCGAGGGTGCCGCCGAGCAGCAGCCCGAAGAGGGCCGCCCACGAGAGCGATCGGATCCGCCGCGCGAACCAGATCAGGAACACCACCACGGCGGTCGCGATGATCGAGAAGATCCAGGTCGACCCGGTCGCGAGCGAGAACGCGGCTCCCGAGTTGAGCACGTGCCGGAACACGAGCAGCGACCCGAGGATCGGCCGGGGCGTGTCCATCGGCAGCGTGGCGATCACCCACGCCTTCGACAGCTGGTCGACGGCGAGGACCGCGGCGGCCACGAGGACGAGGACCCCGAACACCGCCGCGGACGACCTGCGCCGCGGCGCCACCTGCACAGACGAGGGCGCCGCCGTCGCCGGCAGCGCCCTGTCGTCGGTGGGGTCAGTTCCCGCCAAAGCCCTGGAAGCTCGGCGGCGCGGAGAGCCCGAGGTTGCCGTACGAGCCGGTGTTCACGATGTTCGACGCGTCGAGCTCGCGGAGCTGGCCCTCGATGTAGCTCTTCAGCTTCTGGCGGTACTCGCGCTCGAAGGTGCGGAGCTCGTCGATGCGGTGCTCGAGCAGCGCGCGCTCCTGGTCGAGCGAGTTGAGCTGCTGGCGCTGCTTGGCCTCGGCGTCGGCGACGACGCGTGCTGCGGTCGCGTGGCCCTCGGCGATGAGCGCGTCACGCTTCTCGACGCCCTCGCGCACGTGCTCCTCGTGGAGCCGGCGGGCGAGCTGCAGCAGGTTGTTCGTGTTCGACGGGTCGACCGCGCCGACGTCGACCTGCGCGGTCGGGTAGCTGAGCTGCTGCACCGGTGCGGGCGCCTGGGCCTGCTCACCCGTCGCCGGGGCGTTGGAGCGCTGCAGCTCGGCGATGCGGGACTCGCTCGCGATGAGCCGTTGACGGAGGTCCTCGTTCTCCTGGCCGAGACGGCGGAGCTCGACGACGACCTCGTCGAGGAAGTCGTCCACCTCGTCCTGGTCGTAGCCCTCACGGAACTTCGTCGGCTGGAAGCGCTTGTTGACGACGTCTTCAGGCGTTAGGGCCATGTGTCCACCTTCATGGTCTGCGGGAGACGCGGTTGCGTGAGCGACAGGCTAGCGCCTACCCGCCCCCCGGAGCCGATGCCCCCTGCCCCCTTGGCGTGTCGCCCGAAGAGGGGTGGACGGG
>JAICSU010000314.1 GCA_025936735.1 Amnibacterium sp. | reverse complement strand
GGTCTGCGCGGTGAAGTCCCCGTTCGGGTTCGGGATGTCGATGGTCGCGTACAGGTAGGCGAAGGCGGCCGCGCCGAGCACGAGGAAGCCGAGCAGGCCGAACAGGCACCAGCGCAGCAGCCGCCGGGGCAGGCTGCGCCGCTTGCCCGGTCCCGACGTCCGGCCGCGCGCGCCGGCCGATCTTTTCCCAGCGGGCTTCTTCCCAGAGGACTGGGCGGGCCTCCGCGCAGACGATGGCTTGCGCTCGGGACTCACGGCGGCTCCGGGGCTCGTCGGACGGGGCAGGGGATGGACCTCGAACAGGGTACGGGCCGTCCCTGAAAGCCCGGTGAAGACCGCGCGGGTGCACTCCCCGCGAACCGGATGCACACCTTGATATATCGATGCGATATGTTGTGCAGATAGACGGCGTCGATATGACGCTCCAGAGGTTGCGAGGAAGGTGGCGTCAGGGTGGCACGGCGGGGCGAGACGCTCGAGCTGGCGGTCCTCGGGCTGCTGCACGAGTCGCCCATGCACGGCTACGAGCTGCGCAAGCAGGTCAACGGCGTGCTCGGCTGGAGCCGGCTGCTGTCCTACGGCTCCCTGTACCCCGCCCTGAAGAAGATGCTGCGGGCGGGCTGGATCGCCGAGCACGTCGCGGCTCCGGAGCCGGGCGCCGGCGGTCGTCGGCAGCGAATCGTCTACGAGCTCACCCCCGCCGGCGACGCGGAGTTCCAGCGGCTGATGGCCGACGTCGGCCCCTCCGCGTGGGAGGACGACACCTTCGACGTGCGGTTCGCGTTCTTCAGCCGCACCGACATGGAGGCCCGGCTGCGCATCCTCGAGGGCCGGCGGTCCCGGCTGCAGGAGCGCCTCGAGCGGGTCCAGCGACAGCTCGAGCGCACCCAGCGCCAGGTCGACCGCTACGCGACGGAGCTGCAGCGGCACGGCGTGGAGTCCGTGGAGCGGGAGGTGCGGTGGCTCTCCGAGCTGATCAACGCCGAGCGCGGCGACGGCCGCCCCACCGGCCCGGGCGCCGCATCCGGCAGCCAAGACGTCCAGCACCAGTAAGTCCGCACGAGAAGAAGATCTGAGGAGACACCCGATGGGTTCGGTTCGAGTAGCAATCGTGGGAGTGGGCAACTGCGCCACCTCACTGATCCAGGGCGTGCACTACTACGCCGCCGCCGACCCCGCCGGGTCGGTTCCGGGGCTGATGCACGTCCGGTTCGGGGACTACCACGTCTCCGACATCGAGTTCGTCGCCGCGTTCGACGTCGATGCGAAGAAGGTTGGCTTCGACCTGTCGGAGGCGATCAACAACTCCGAGAACAACACCATCAAGATCACCGACGTGCCGCCGCTCGGCATCACCGTGCAGCGCGGTCCGACGTACGACGGGCTCGGGAAGTACTACCGGGAGACCATCGACGAGTCCGCCGCCGAGCCGGTCGACGTGGTCGCCGCGCTCAAGGAGGCGCGCGCCGACGTCCTAGTGTCCTACCTGCCGGTGGGCTCGGAGCAGGCCGACAAGTTCTACGCGCAGTGCGCCATCGACGCGGGCGTCGCCTTCGTCAACGCGCTGCCGGTGTTCATCGCCTCCGATCCCGTGTGGGCCCAGAAGTTCACCGACGCCGGGCTGCCGATCGTCGGTGACGACATCAAGTCCCAGGTCGGTGCGACGATCATCCACCGCGGC
>JAICSU010000227.1 GCA_025936735.1 Amnibacterium sp. | reverse complement strand
TCCATGTACTCCGTGGAGTTCGCCGAGGGGCCCGTCCGCACCGGCACCTTGCCCTCGGGCGACATGCTGAGCCACTTCACGTACCCGGTCGACATCATGTACTGCACGAACTTCTCGGCCGCAGAGGTGTTCTTGCCCTTGAGCATCGTCCAGGCGCTGATCTCGCCGAACGTGGCGGGCTGACCATCAGGGCCGGCGATGCTGGAGACGATGCCGGTGTTCTTGGCGAGCCAGGTCGGATCCCCCTTGCACTGGGGGCAGCTCGGGAGGTTCGCGGTGTCGAGGCCGGCGAGTGAACCGAGGATGTAGCTCGACCAGTCCACCATCGCGGCCTGTCCCGCGTAGTAGGCGGCCCGGGTCGTGTCGACGGTCTGCGCGCCGGACGGCGAGTACTTCTGCGCGAGGGCACCGTAGAGGTTCCATGTGGCCTGGCAGGGGGGAGAGTCGATCGTGATCTTGCCCGACGAGTCGACGAGCTGGCACCCGTTGCCGAGGGCGAACGACTCGAAGGTCTGCTCGGTGAACACATCCTTCGGATCCGTCGAGAGCGTGATGCCGAACTGTCCGCCCTTGGTGAGGGCCTGGGCGGCCTTCTCGATGTTGGCGTAGGTGTTCGGGACGGGGAGCCCGGCCTTCGCGAACAGGTCCTTCCTGTAGAGCAGCATCTGGATCCAGGACGAATCGGGCACCGCGAGCTGCTGGCCCTTGTCGCTGTCGAGTGACAGGGCCGAGGGGTCGAAGGTCGACTTGCCCAACTTGTCGACGACGGCCGCCGCCGCTGCCGTGTCCAGCAGCTTCTGATCCTCGAGCGTGCGGACATCCGAGAGGGAGAGCGCGCCCATCACGTCAGGCAGCTTGCCGGAGAGCGCGTTCGACTGGACCAGCTGCCCCAGCTGGGTGTCGTCGATCCCGACGAGGTTGACCTTGATCCCGGTCGCCTTCGTGAACCCGGCGATGTCCGCCTTCTGGATCGCGATGCGATCCGGCTGGTTCTCCGCGGACCAGACGGTGAGGGTGCTTCCTGAGCCAGAGCCCGAGCCGGACTTCCCGCCTGAGCTGCAGCCCGTGAGGGCGGTGGCTGTGGCCGCCACCACGGCAAGTGCGGCCAATGCTGTGCGCGACCTCGTCATCGCGGTTCCTCTCGATTGTGGACACGGGTGTCGGGAGGACGATAACTCTTCTTTTGCATGATGTCTATACAGAAGTTGGGTAGCCACAGTGCTAATCTCGGCGGCGTTCGCGTCAAGGAAGGAACCTCGGTGAGCACTGTCCTCCGGTTCGCTGCGCCCCGCCGGGTCGAGATCGTCGAGCAGCCCGTCGTCGGTCTCGCGCCGGGCGAGGTGCGCGTTCGCACGCTTCATTCCGGCATCTCGGCCGGCACCGAGCTGACCGCCTATCGCGGCACGAATCCATACCTCACCCGGACCTGGGACCCGCAGCTGAGGCTGTTCACGGACGACCACGAGGGGCAGCCGGGGTACCCGCTCGACGGCTGGGGGTACTCGGAGGTCGGCGAGGTGACCGAGGTCGCCCCCTCGCCGGAGGGTGCGGCCCCGCTACGTCGACCGGTCGCCGTCGGCGACCTCGTGTGGGGGATCTGGGGCCATCGTTCCGAGGCGGTGCTCCCCCACGCCGCGTTGGACGGACATCAGCTCCCGCCGGGCGTCGACCCGCTCGCCGGGGCGTTCGTGCGCGTGGGCGCGATCGCGCTGAACGCCGTGCTCGCCGCTGATCTCGGGGTGGGGACGACGGCCGTCATCTTCGGGCAGGGCGTCATCGGCCTGCTCGCCACCCGCTACGCCACGCTGAACGGGGCGACCGTCATCGCGGTCGACGGTATCGAGGCTCGCCGGGACCACGCGTGGGGGATGGGAGCGGCGTATGCGGTCCCACCCGATGAGCGGCTCGCGCGGCGGATCCGCGAGCTCACGGCAGGTGCGGGCGCGGACGTGGCCATCGAGCTGAGCGGCAGCTACCGTGCGCTCGCCAGCGCGCTCACGGCTGTCGGAGCGGACGGCACCGTCGTGGCGTCGGGCTTCTACCAGGGCTCGGGTGAGGCGTTGCGGCTGGGCGAGGAGTTCCACCACAACCGCGTGCAGCTGCTCGCCTCGCAGATCGGTTCGGTGCCGAACCGCTTGCGGGCGCGATGGGACGTGCCACGGCTCCAGCGGACGGTGGTGCAGTCGATCGCGGACCATCGTCTCGATCCCCTGCCCCTCGTCAGCCACCGGTATGGGCTCGACGACGCGGCGGACGCGTACGCGCTGCTCGACGAGAACCCGAGCGCCGCGCTGCAGGTCGTGCTGGACTTCGCATGATCCCCATCACGGTCCAGGAGCAGCACCTGCCCGGCGACTCGCTCGAGGAGAAGTTCGCGGTCGCGCAGTCCTGGGGGTTCGACGGCATCGAGCTCCGGGCGGCCGGCGGCGGCCGCTTCCGGCAGCGACTCCCCGAGCTGCAGCGCGCCCGTGCCGCCGGCGTCGAGATGCCCACCGTCTGCGTCGAGATGTCCCATTTCATCGGCGCGTTCGACGAGGAGCTCCGCGAGGACGCGATCGAGCAGCTGCGGCAGCAGATCTCCGTGATGGCGGCCATCGGCGGGCTGGGCGCCATGACTCCGGCGTCGTACGGGATGTTCTCCCGGCGGCTACCGCCCTTCGACCCACCCCGTTCGCCGGCCGCCGACCGGGCGGTCCTCGTCGACGCGCTCGGTCGCCTCGGGGAGCACGCGGCGAGCGAGGGGGTCGAGCTCTACCTCGAGCCGCTCAACCGCTATGAGGATCACATGGTCAATCGCCTGGCCGACGGCGCCGACCTCCTTCGAGAGGTCGGTCTTCCCTCCGTTCGCCTTGCGGCGGACACCTACCACATGAACATCGAGGAGGCCGACCCGGCCGCCGCCCTGCTCGAGAACGCGGCCTACATCGGTCATGTGCAGGCGAGCGACTCCAATCGCCTGGAGCCCGGAGCCGGCCACATCGACTGGGCCCTGTTCGGGGCGACGCTCCAGGCGATGGAGTACTCCGGAACCGTGGCCCTCGAGTCCCGCCTGTCGGGTGACGCCGCGGTCGTTCTGCCGACTGTTCCCGCGCTCCTCCGCAGGTACCTGTGACCAGCACTGCCGCTGACGCGGCGCTCGATCTCGGCCGGATCCGTGCTCGCGCGACGGCGGTGCTCCAGAGCAACTGGAACGGGTCCCACACGCTTCCGGCGACGGGCCTGTACCCCCACCAGTGGAGCTGGGATTCCGCGTTCATCGCGATCGGCTTGGCGAGGGTCTCGCCGAGGCGCGCCGGCCAGGAGCTCGACGCCCTGCTCGCCGGCCAATGGAGCGACGGCCGGATCCCCCAGATCATCTTCGACCCGCATCGCGACCAGGACTATTCGCCGGGGGCGTCCTTCTGGCGTTCGGAGCTCATCGACGACTCGCCCGACGACGTGCTGACCGCCGGTCTCGTCCAGCCGCCGAACCACGCCTGGGCCGTGTGGCGGGTCCACAAGGCCGACCCGGCCGCATCGATCCGCCGAAGGTTCCTCGAGCGGGCGTACCCCCGCCTCGTCGCCTGGCACCACTACCTCCTCACCCGACGGGATCGGGGCGGGCGGGGCCTCGCCTGCATCGTGCACCCGTGGGAGTCCGGCACCGACAACTCCCCGCTCTGGGACGAGGCGCTGGCGGCCGTGCCTCCCGAGACCGCGGCGGTGATCGACCGCCCCGATCTCGACCACGCCGATGCGAGCGAACGGCCGTCGCAGCGTGACTACGGCCGCTACTACCACCTGGCGGAGCGATACCGCGACCGCCAGTGCGACGACGTGGACCCCGGCTATCCCTTCCTGCTCGAGGACCCGGCTTTCAACGCCTT
>JAICSU010000295.1 GCA_025936735.1 Amnibacterium sp. | reverse complement strand
GGACGGCACCGCGCCGGCCGAGGGCGTCCACGCGTCGCGGACCACCCCGTGGATCCGGCCGCGACCGGTGTTGGTGAGCAGGAGGGTCGCCCGCACCGGTTCGCCGAGCCGCACGGCGTCCGGAAGCTCGCGCTCGACGCGGATCCGCCGGGGCGAGGCCGCCGCCGCGAGGTCGACGACGACGAGCAGCACGACGATCGCGAGCCACGCGAGCAGCGTGCCGACCGCCCAGGCCGGCCCGAAGCGGCCGAGCACCACGAGGGGCACGAGCCCGACGAGCAGCAGCAGCGGCACCCGCCCGGTGATCACCACGCGCGCGTCCTCCGGCCAAGGGTTGCCACTGTTTGCGGTCTTGGGGCTCTCAAGACCGCAAGAAGTGGCAACGGTCTGAGGATGGGGGGCAACGGCCTCGGGGTGGAGGGGGTCATAGGGGGACCTGCACGTTCGCGATCACGCTGCGTAGCACGGCGTCGACCGAGACGCCCTCCAGCTCCGCCTCGGGGCGCAGGCGGATGCGGTGCCGCAGCACGGGGAGCGCCATGTCCTGCACGTGGTCGGGGGTGAGGGCAGGAGCGCCGCGCAGCCACGCCCAGGCCCGGGACGCGGCGAGCAGCGCGGTCGCGCCGCGCGGCGAGACGCCGAGCTGCACGCTCGGCGCGTTCCGGGTGCCGCGGACGAGGTCGACGACGTAGCCGAGCACATCCGGCGCGGCCTGCACCTGCTGCACCGCGGCGCGCGCCCGTGCGAGGTCCTCGGGCCGCAGCACCGGGCGCACCCCTGCACCGGCGAGGTCCCGCGGATCGAAGCCGGCGGCGTGCCGCGACAGCACCTCGACCTCCTGCTCACGGGGCGGCAGGTCGAGCACGAGCTTCATCAGGAAGCGGTCGAGCTGCGCCTCGGGCAGCGTGTAGGTGCCCTCGTACTCGACCGGGTTCTGCGTCGCGGCGACGAGGAACGGATCGGGCAGCTTCCGCGAGACGCCGTCGACCGTCACCTGCCGCTCCTCCATGGCCTCGAGCAGCGCGGACTGGGTCTTCGGCGGCGTCCGGTTGATCTCGTCCGCGAGCAGCAGGTTCGTGAAGACGGGGCCGGCCCGGAAGTCGAACTTCCCGGATCCGGCGTCGAACACGGTCGAGCCGGTCACGTCGCCGGGCATCAGGTCCGGCGTGAACTGCACCCGCGTCGTCTGCAGCGCGAGCGACGCCGACAGCGACCGCACGAGCAGCGTCTTCGCGACCCCGGGCACGCCCTCGAGCAGCACGTGCCCGCGGGCGAGCAGGGCGATGATCAGGCCGGTCACGGCCGCGTCCTGCCCGACGACGGCCTTGCCCACCTCCGTGCGGACGGCGGCGAGGCGGATGCGGAGGTCGTCGGTCATCTATGCGGTTCCGTTCTGCGGGGAGGATCGGGGCGCGTCGGGCCGGACCGCGGCGGTGACCGCCGCCTCCAGCCGCGCGAGGTCGTCGGAGAGGCGCACGAGGTCGGCGTCGGTGCGGGGCACGGCGTCGAGCAGGAGCGCGCGCACCTCGGTGCGGGGCCGGCGGAGGACGGTCGCGGCGGCGGTCGCGACCTCGTCGACCGTGGCGAGCCGGGACAGGCCGAGCGTCGGGGCGAGCCGGCCGATGGCCCCGATCCGCAGCGCATCCGCCGCCCTCAGGCGCGCGCCGGACCGCTGGTAGAGGCGGGCCCGGCCCTCCACGGTCTCCCGGGAGCGCACGACGACGGGCAGCCGCTCGACGACGAGCGGGCCGAGCCGCCGTCCTCGCCAGAACGCCGCGGCGATCCCGCTGGCGAACAGGAGCAGAACCAGCGGGGTCACCCACGCGGGCGTGAGCTGCTGCAGGCTGACCCGGCCGCCGATGGACGGATCGAGCGGATCCGGCCGGTACCAGACGAGCCGGGGGGAGGCGCCGAGCGCACCGAGCGCGACGGCGGCGTTACCCGAGGCCGCGATGTGCGCGTTGTCGAAGGCGGTCCCGTCCGCGAGCAGCAGCACGCGGGTGCCGTCGGTGGTGCCGGACACGAGCTGGCCGCTGCCCGACGGGTCGGCGAAGCAGGTGGTGCCGGGGCCGAGCAGCCGGAGGGACTGCGACACGTCCGCGAGGGACAT
>JAICSU010000224.1 GCA_025936735.1 Amnibacterium sp. | reverse complement strand
GGCGGCGACGAGCAGCGGGGTGTGGCCGTCGCCCTCCAGCCACTTCGCCAGCTTGCCGGCGAGGGTCGTCTTGCCGGCGCCCTGGAGGCCGGCGAGCATTATCACCGTCGGCGGCTGCTTCGCGAACTGCAGTCGGCGTTGCTCGCCGCCGAGGATGCCGACGAGCTCCTCGTTGACGATCTGCACGACCTGCTGGGCCGGGTTCAGGGCCTTGTTCTGCGCGGCGCCGAGCGCGCGCTCCCGCACCGTGCCGGTGAACGCCTTGACGACGTCGAGGTTCACGTCGGCGTCGAGCAGCGCACGGCGGATCTCGCGGACGGTGCCGTCGATGTCCGAGGCGGTGAGGACACCCTTGCCGCGCAGGTTCGCGAGCGCCTGGGTGAGCCGGTCGGAGAGCGATCCGAAGGTAGCCATAGGGCCGGAATCCTACCGCCGGGCCGCGGCCGCCCTCGAGTGCGTCGCCGTCCGGGCGGGCCGTTTCGGGCGGTCACGGGCGTCATCGGACCCCCGCGGCACCCGGAACGGCCCCGCGTCAGGCGAGGGCCGCGAGCAGCTCGCGCTCCTCGTCGTCGGTGAGGCCGGCCCCGTGCGGGTTCGCGCGCTGCTCCTCCCAGGCGAGCAGGTCGGTGAACGTGTCGGCGAGCGGCCGGTTCGTCAGGCCGGCGGCCCTGGCGCGGGCGCCGGTCCGGGCGTTCATCCCCCACCAGTCCGGATCGCGGAGCCAGAGCGGGAGCGACGCCGGTCCCGACCACTCCTCGACCCCGTGGTCGGCGAGCCACTGCTCGCCCGCCGGGGTGAGCGTCGTGCTGCCGCCCCCGACGGACCGGGCCGTCTCGAGCGCCTCACCCAGCGGCAGCGGCTGCCCGACGGCGTCGAAGACGCCCGCGGTGCCGCGCTCGGCGACGTCGACGAGCCAGGCGGCGAGGTCCCGCACGTCGACGACGGCGGTCGGCCGGTCGAGCGCGTCTGGCACGAGGACCCGGCCCTCGTCGTTCGACGGGTGCGCGAAGCGCCACGGCCAGTACCCGGTGCGGCCGGACCTGTCGCCCGGGCCACCGATCAGGCCGGCGCGCGCGATCAGGCACCGATCGGCGCCGAAGGTCGTGACGACCGCCTGCTCGCACGCCGCCTTCGCCGGTCCGTACTCCTCCATCGACGCCATCAGGTCGGACTCGAGCGGAGCGAGCAGGGGCGAGTCCTCGTCCTGGCCGAGGGTCCGCTGGTCGGCGTAGACGTTCGCCGTCGAGACGAACACGTAGCGCCCGGCGACGGGTTCGAGCGCTGCGACCGCGTTCCGGACGTGGCCCGGCTGCCGGGCCACATCGACCACGGCGTCCCAGTGCTCGTGCCGGACCGCGTCGAGCGCCGCCGGGTCGTCCCGGTCCGCCACCACGAGGCGGGCACCGCCGGGGACGGATCCGGACGTTCCTCGGGCGAGGCAGACCACATCCGCTCCGCGCGCCACCGCCTCGGCGGCGACCGTGCCGCCCAGCCACGCCGTACCGCCGAGCACCAGGAGCTTCATGCCCACAGCATCCCGCTAGCGTGCCCCCGTGCACCTGACACCCCTCGGCCCCAGCGGACGCTCCGTCACGGCGGTGGTGGCCGGCGCCGCCCGCGGCCCGGTCCCCGTCGCCCAGGGGGTCGCCGCGCTCGACACGGCGTGGGAGGTCGGCGTCCGCACGCTGGACGTCGCCGAACCCGGAGCCGCGGGAGAGACCGCGGCGGAGCGGTTCCTCGACGACCGGCAGCCCGATGACGTCGTGATCCTCGCCGGGGTGGGCGGCCCGGCGGATCCCGAGCGGGGTGCCGATCACTCGGCGGAGCGGATCGCGTCGGACCTCGCGGCCGCGTCCCGGCGTCTCGGCCGCGCTGACCTCGTCTGGCTCGCGGGCGCGGACGCCGAGACGCCCGTCGAGGCCACGCTCACGGCGCTGGCGGCCGCGATCGAGGACGGCCGGATCGCGGGCTGGGGTGCGGCGGACATCGACGTCTGGCGGCTCGAGGCCCTCCTCACCGCCGCCGACCGCGCCGCGCTCCCCCGCCCGGCGTTCCTCCGGACCCGGCTGCACCTGCTCGACCGCACCGCCGAGCGCGACCTGCTGCCGCTCGCCACCGGCGAGGGGCTCGGGGTGCTGGCCCGCACGCCGTTCGGGGCCGGCCGGCTGACCGACGCGCACATCGCGGCCGAGGAGGAGAGCGAACGCCTCGTCGCGGCCGGAGCGCCGCGCACGGCCCCCGCCGATCCGGCGCTGCCGGCCCTGCTGGCCCTGCGCGGCCTCGCCCGGGACCGGGCGCTGAGCACGGCGGCACTCGCCCTCACCTGGCTGCTCCGGCATCCCCGCGTCACCGCCCCCATCGTGGCTGCCCGCTCGGAGCGGGTGTGGGAGACGGTGCACGAGGCGCTCGAGGCGGAGGTCGACGACGAGCTGCTCGACCGGGTCGGCGAGCCGGCTTAGCGCTCGAGCGGATGGTCGGCGAGCTTCGCCGCGAGGCCGGCCGCGACGATCCGCGCCGCCTGGGAGCCGGGCTTCCTGGCCGCCTGGTCGCTCATGCAGCTGGTGAACTCCGGGCCGAGGCCGCCGCGGGGGTGCGCGGCGAGGACCTCGGCGACGAACTCCCGGGGCAGCGCCTCCGCCCGGGCGCCGGAGATGTCGAGCGCGGTGGCGATCTCGAGCAGGTGGCCCTCCGGGTCGTCGGCGGGGTCGACCTCCGGCCACATGTGGCGCTCGATGACCTCGACGACGCGCTCACGGCGCCCGGGCGCCCAGCCGGCGCCCGCCGTGACCGCCCAGCCGACGTTGCCGCCCGCGGTCTCGAAGGGCAGCGTGACGGCGTCGAAGGCCGGGGTGAGCCCGACGTCGTGCAGCAGCGCGGCGACCGCCAGCAGCTCGCGGTCGGCCGGCTCGACCCGGGTCACCGCCGCGAAGCCGCAGGCCCAGTACCAGGAGCGGATGCTGTGCTCGAGCAGCGCGGTGGTGCAGAAGCGTTCGGCCACCTCCATCGCGGCACGGGTGGCGGGCGTGTCCGGGAGGCGGGCGTCGGCGATCCGCATGCCCCGCATCCTGCCCCGACCGCCGGGCATCCGCCATCCGCGGGGCACCACGATCGGCGATCCCCGGGCGGGTGCGGGCGGGCGGATCGGCGCCTACGGTGCTGTCGTGCCCGAGTACGAGTTCGACGGCGTCCGGCCCGAGGTCGCGCCGACCGCCTTCATCGCCCCTACCGCGTCGCTCATCGGCCGCGTGACCATCGCCGAGGACGCCGTCGTGATGTTCGGCGCGGTGCTCCGCGGCGACCGCGACTCGATCGTCCTCGGCGCGGGCAGCAACCTGCAGGACACCGCCGTCGTGCACTGCGACCCGGGCTCGCCCGCGACGATCGGCGCCGACGTGAGCATCGGCCACGGCGCGGTCGTGCACGGCTGCACCATCGAGGACGACTGCCTGATCGGGATGAACGCGACGGTGCTGAACGGGGCGGTGATCGGGTCCGGGTCCCTCGTCGCCGGCGGCGCCGTCGTGCTGGAGGGCACCGAGATCCCGCCGCGCTCGCTCGTGGCGGGCGTGCCGGCGAAGGTCCGCCGGCCGATCAGCGACGAGGAGCTCGACCGCATCCGCGCGAACGCGGCGACCTACCGCGACCTGGCCGCCCGGTACCGCGCCCAGCACCTCTGACTGTTGCCACTTCTTGCGGTCTTGGCGCGCTCAAGAACGCAAGAAGTGGCAACCCTCAGTCGTGGAGGCCGCGGTACTCGGCCGCCAGCTCCCGGTAGATCGCCGCGTTCTCGCGGATGCGGTCCAGCTCCTCGTCGCTGATCGAGCGGCGCACCTTCGCCGGCACCCCCGCCACGAGCGACCGCGGGGGGATCTCCGTGCCCTCCAGCACGACGGCGCCGCCGGCGACGAGGGATCCGGATCCGATCACCGCGCCGTTCAGCACGGT
>JAICSU010000144.1 GCA_025936735.1 Amnibacterium sp. | reverse complement strand
GGCTGATGAGGGCCGCGTCGCCCCGCGCGAGGCTCATGCGGTCCGACGCGCCGTCGATCCGGATCCCGCCGGTGACCACCAGCACGATCGCGGGGCCGGTGAGCGTGAAGGCCGTCGAGTCGGGGCCGGTGAGGCGGTAGCCGTGCACGGCCGCCGCGTCGCCGAGGGCCACGCGGGCGAGCACGAAGTCGTCGCCGTCCGTGCGGAACACCGTCACCCCCGGGACCGGCGAGTCGGTCTGGACCACCGGAACGGGGCTCGCCTCGAACACGACCACGTCGAGCAGCTCGTCGACGTCGACGTGCTTCGGGGTCAGCCCGCCGCGCAGCACGTTGTCGCTCGATGACATGAGCTCGATGCCGAGCCCTTCGAGGTAGGCGTGGATGCTGCCGGCCTGCAGGAACAGGGCCTCGCCCTGCGGCAGCGAGATGTGGTTGAGCAGCAGGGTGAGCACGACGCCGGGGTCGCCCGGATACAGGGCCGCGAGGCGACCGACCGTCGCGAACTCGCGGCCGAAGCTGGACGTGTGCACCGAGACGGCCGCCGCGCGGGTGACCGCCCCGATGAGCGCCGTCACCTCGTCGCCGCCGCGGAGGAGCCACTCGACCGTGTCGCGCAGCGGGTTGCCCGTGCCCGTGTGCGGAGGGACGGTCGTCGCCGAGGCCGGCGCGTCGAGGGCGGCGACGTCGTGCGAGCTGCCGGTGGAGGCGGCGGCGACCGGGTCGCCGCCGGCGAGCCGGTGGCCGAAGGCGCGGAGGGCGGCGCGGTCGTCGCCGGAGGCGACCATGATCAGCTCCTCGATCAGCATCCGGATCGTGCTGACGTGCTGGAACCCGGCGAGCGCATCGAAGGTCGGCGACACGGCGAGGAGCAGCTCCGGCTTGGCCGAGGCGTCCCGGTAGTTGCGCTCCGGGGCGTCGACCGCGATCCCCGCCGCGTTCTCGCGGGCGAAGCCGGCCTCGGCCTGGGCGGTGTTCGGGTGCGCCTGCAGGGAGAGCGGCTGGTCGGCGGCGAGCACCTTGAGCAGGAACGGCAGCGTCGTCCGTCCCGGACCGAGGAAGCGGGCCGGGTCCTCGGCGATCAGCTCGTCGAGGCGGCGGCCGGCGAACTCAGGCGTGGCGTCGGTCACGATCGACGGCGAGCCGGGATGGGCGCCGAGCCACAGCTCCGCCTCAGGGCCGCCGGACGCCGGGCGGCCGAGCAGCTCCGCGATCGCCGTGCGGGACCCCCAGGCGTAGTCGCGGGGGGTGTTGGTGATTCCGACGAACATCGGGGACCGTCCTTGCCTGCAGGGGCGCCGGTCGTCCCGGTGCATGCCTCCGTTCTACCGTCCTCCGCCGGCGTCCCGCATGCATGCGGCGCGTCTGCATGCAGCCGGAACGACCGGCGACGCGAGGCCCGGTGGCCCGGCGAGCCGGGGAGAATGACCCGATGCGTCGCGCCATCTCCATCCCGGTCCTGGTCGCGGGGCTGCTGCTCGGCACCACGGCGTGCACCACGGGCGCCGTCACCCCGACCACCTCGCCCTCCGCGACGGGGTCCCCCTCGCCGGCGTCGGGCTCCCACTCCGCGACGACGCCCGCGCCGGCGGTGCCGGCGTTCGACCACGTCGTGATCGTCGTGGAGGAGAACCACGGCCTCGCCGAGGCCATGACGATGCCGTATCTCTCCGAACTCCGGCGCACCGGCGCCACCTTCCGCGACTCCCACGGGGTGACCCATCCGAGCCAGCCGAACTACCTGGCGCTCTGGTCGGGCTCGACCCACGGGGTCGACTCCGACGCCTGCCCGGTGGATCTCGGCTCGACGCCGTCCCTCGGCTCCCAGCTGCTCGCGGCGGGGCACACCGTCGCCGGCTACTCCCAGGGGCTCCCCCGGGCCGGCTCGCTCACCTGCAACGCGGGCTCCTACGCCCGCAGGCACAACCCGCTCGCCGACTTCACCGCCACGGCCGGGGCGGACCACGACCTCCCCTTCTCCGCGTTCCCGGCGGACTACCGGGCGCTGCCGTCCGTGGCGCTCGTCGTTCCGGACGTCGACCACGACGCCCACGACGGCTCCCTCGCCACCGCCGACGGCTGGCTACGCACCGAGCTGGGCGGCTACGCCACGTGGGCGGCGGCGCACAACTCGTTGCTGATCGTCACGTTCGACGAGCAGGAGAGCGCCGAGCCGGCCAACCGCATCCTGACGGTCTTCAGCGGCGCCCACGTGCGCCCCGGGAGCTACTCGGAGTCGATCGACCACGTCCGCGTGCTGCACACCGTCGAGTCGGCCTTCCAGCTGCCCCCGCTCGGGCCGCCCTCCCCGCCGATCACCGACGTCTGGCGGTAGTCCGCCGCCTTCCGGTCCGGCGTCACAGGGGGGCCTCGGTAGGTTGGTGCGGTGCGGCGGGGGTGGTGGAAGGACGCGTACGCCTTCGTCGCGCTGTTCTCGCTCTGGGACGGGGACGGCCTCCGCGACGCCCTCTCCTGGTGGGGGTTCGGCGCGCTGTCGCTGCTGCTCCTGATCACCGGGATCGTGGTGGTGGTCCGCCACCGCCGGCACTTCCTCGCGCTCGTCACGCGGCTCGACTCCTGGCCGATCCTCGCCTTCATGGCGGTGTGCCTGATCTCGACCCTCTGGTCCGCCTATCCGCTGATGTCGCTGCTCGGCTCCTTCATCCAGATCTCGACCGCCCTCGTCGGGATCTCCCTGCTGCTGATCCAGCGGGTCGGCCGTCTCGTGGCGATCGCCGGCTGGATGGTGCACGTGCACCTCGCCCTGTCCCTCGTCTTCGAGGCCGTCGTCGCGCTCTTCGTCCCCGGGCACCATCTGCTGCCGTTGTGGACCGACTACGGGTCCAACGCCCCGGGCGCCTACTACTGGAGCCAGGGTCTGCTGTTCACGGGGGGCCGGATCCAGGGGATCGTCGCGAACGCGAACCTCACCTGCTTCCTCGCCCTGCTCGGCCTGATCCTGATCGGCTGCCTGGTCGCCGCCCGGCGCGTGCGGATGGCGCTCGCGATCCCCGCGATCGTGCTCGACCTGCTCATGATCGCCCTCACCCGGTCGGCGACCGTGCTCATCGCCGCGTTCCTCGTGGTCGCCGCGGGACTCGTCGCGATCGGCTTCCGGCGGTTCCGCGGACGGGGCCGCATCGTGCTCGCCGCCGTCGGCGCGGTCGTCATCGCGATCATCGGCTTCGGCTCCTCCCGCGCCTCCGCCCCGCTGCTCGGGGCGCTCGGCAAGGGCGACGACCTGACCGGCCGGCTCGAGATCTGGCGGATCGTCGGCGAGCACGTCGCCGAGCGGCCCGTGCTCGGCTGGGGCTGGATCAGCTACTGGGCCCCGTGGGTCTCCCCGTTCAACCAGCTCGTCGTCCGCGACGGGGTGCAGTACCTGCAGGCGCACAACGCATACCTGGACATCGCGTTCCAGGTCGGGATCCCCGGCCTCCTCGCGTTCGTCGTCGTGGTCGGCTCCCTCGTCTACCGATCGCTGCGGCTCGCGATCGCGCCGCGGCCGTTCGCCCTCCTGCCGCTGCTGCTCACCACAGCCCTGCTCACCCAGGCGCTCGCGGAGAGCCGGCTGCTCATCGAGGGCAACTGGGCCGCGCTCGTGATGCTCTCCGTCGCGGTGCCCTGGGTGGGCTCCGGTGCGAGGCCGGGCGCGCGCTCGCTCGTGGCCCCCGAAGACGGGGAACCCGCGCGACTCGCGCGTCGCTAGAGTCTGGACAGCGTCCCCAGACGGTTCCGGTACCCGCCGGGATCGGGGTCCACCCGTAACCCCCGCTCCGCCCCCTGCTCCGCTTCCCGCGGGCATCGCACGGCGCACCCCGGAGTTCCCCTACGCCGGAACTCGCAGTCCTGCTACCCACCCCGAGGACCGATGACCTCCCCCACTCGGCGCACCCCTCGCCACGCCGTTCCGGCCCAGCCCCTGCGCATCGCGCTGCTCGGCACCCCGGGCGCCGCGGACTCCGTGTACGGCTTCGACGGCACCGTCGGGGAGATCGGGCGCCGGCTCGTCGAGCAGGGGCACGACGTGACGGTGTACCGCCGCCTCTCCGACCCGGTGCAGCCCGCGCAGGCGGGGATGCACCTCGTGAAGGTCCCGGCCGTCGCCTCCGGGGCGCTCGAGCAGCTCGGCCATGCGGCGCTCTCGACCGCGCACTTCCTCGGATCCGCCCGCCACGACGTCGCGTTCGTGTTCAACACCGCGAACGCCCCCTTCATCCCCCTCCTCCGCTCCCGCGGTACGGCCGTGGCCGTGCACGCCGCAGGGCTGGAGTGGCAGCGACCGAGGTGGGGACGGCTCGGCCGCCGGTACCTGTGGAAGGCGGAGGAGCTCGCGGCGCGGGAGGCGGATGCGCTCATCACCGACGCCCGCGGGCTCGCGGACTACTACGACGACGAGTTCAGCGTGCCCGCCGAGCACCTCGGCTACGGCGCGAGGATCCAGCGGAACACGCCGAGCGACGCCATCGAGGCCCTCGGCCTCGTCCCCGGCTACTTCCATCTCGTGGTCGCCCGGCTCGAGCCCGAGAACCACGTCGACGTCGTCGTCGAGGGCTACACGAGGTCCGCGGCGAGGCTGCCGCTCGTCGTCGTCGGCGCCGGCCGGAACGGGACCGCCGCTCGCGTCGAGTCGCTCGCGGCGCGGGACGACCGCATCCTGCTCATCGACGGCAGCGACGACCAGCGGCTGCTCGACCAGCTCTACACGCACGCCCTCAGCTACCTGCACGGCCGCTCGCTCGGCGGGACGGACCCGTCCCTGCTGCGGGCGATGGGCGGCGCGACCGCGCCCCTCCTGTGGGAGGCGCCCGTCAACCGCGAGGTGGCCGGGACCGCCGGCCTCTACTTCCGGTCCGCCTTCCAGCTCGCGAGCCTGATCGAGGAGGTCGAGCGGTACCCGTTCCGCTTCCGCGAGATCGGCGAGCTGATGCAGGAGCGCGCGCGCAGCCGCTACGACTGGAACGTCGTCGGCGAGGGCTACGAGCTGCTCGCCAAGCGGCTCGCGAACGGCTACAGCACCCGCGGCGTCAGCACCGGCCGCCGGCACGACTCGATGTGGTCCGCCTCGACGATCAGCGAACGCGAGTTCCTCGATGCCTGAGACCAGCTCGCCGGGCGCCACCGAGCGCCGGCACCCCCGACCTGCGGCGGCCCCGGTGTGGTGGCCCTGACCGTCGCACGCCCGGCCCCCGCGGCCGGCACCGCGGTGGAGGCGATCGACGGGATCGCCTCCACCGCACTCCAGCCCTCCGAAAGCGGCACCCGAACGCCGCACCCCTCCGCCCACCCGAACGGACCCTCCCCATGCCCTCCTCCCCCGTGCGCATCGGCTACGCCGCCGGCGCCTTCGACCTCTTCCACGTCGGTCACCTGAACCTGCTCCGGCACGCGAAGAGCGAGTGCGACTACCTGATCGCCGGCGTCGTCTCCGACGAGATGCTGCGGCTCACCAAGGGCATCACGCCGGTCGTCCCGCTGCAGGAGCGGCTCGAGATCGTGCGCAACATCGCGTTCGTCGACGAGGCGCGCGCCGAGACCGTGCCCGACAAGCTGGACACCTGGCGGGAGGTGCGGTTCACGCACTTCTTCAAGGGCGACGACTGGCGCGGCACCGAGAAGGGGCTCCGCCTGGAGGCCGAGTTCGCGAAGGTCGGCGTGGAGGTGGTGTACTTCCCGTACACGATGTCGACCTCCTCGACGGTGCTGCGCCGGGCCCTCGCCGCCCTGACCGGCGAGCCGAGCGACGCCGAGAGGGTCAACGCCTGAGGCTCAGCCGCAGGTCCCCCTCGTCACGGTGACGGGCACCGGGTTCACCTTCGGCGTGTGGCTCACCGCAATGGCGCGGGACCTCCCGGATCCGCCCGAGAAGACCGCGCTCACCGTCACGGGCTTCCGGGGAGCGATGGTGACGCTGACCTCGCCGACCGGGCGCCCGTCGAGGACGCCGTGCACGGCGGGGTGGCCGATGACCGCGAGACCGGTCGCATCCTGGACGGTGTTGAAGTGGGCGCTCACGTCCGTGCCCCAGACCACCGGCTTCCCGTCGATCCTCGCGGAGACGAGTCTCGCGCCCACCGGCCCGTAGAGCAGGACCCACTGCCGGTCGCCGCCGGGCGGGATGTGGGACTGGTGGGGCCGCACGTACGCCGGAAGGATCGGGATCCGGGACGGGTCGATCCTGTCCGTGATGGTGGTGGACAGCGTGTAGACGGGCTGGGCGGGCGGGCAGGAGCGCGCGGTGACGGCCACGGTGGAGTCCATGTAGTAGCTGATCTTCGAGGTCGAGTCGTCGTTGTTGTAGACGCCGAACGTCGTGGCCTCGGAGTCGTCGGCGGGCAGCATGTTCCCGGCCGGCGAGGAGAGCAGCAGCTCCTCCTCGTCCGCCCGCACGCTCCACGCCTTCAGCCGCTGCTCCCGGAGCATCGGGGTGAGCGCCTTGACGTAGGCCGCCGGCCTGCCCCGGCCGGCCGTCACCGCCTTGAAGACCGCGCGGGCCGCCGATGCGAACACGGCGTTCTGGTCGGCCGGAACTGGGTACTTCGCGTAGACCTCGGAGAGCAGGTAGCGCACGGCGTCGGAACTCGTCAGCACCTCGCCGTTCGGCAGGTGGATGGGACCGGTGGCCTTCAGGAGGTAGGACAGCGCGATCGGGTCGAAGGACACCACGCCGTCCACCGGGCCGCCGAACTGCGTGCGCCACATCGCCCGGATCATCTGCGCCACCCGCGGGAAGTCGGGGTCGAAGGTGACGTTCGTGACGTAGGTCGAGGTGTGGCGGCCGAAGATGCGGGCCCACTCGCCCCCGAACGTGAGCGGCGGGTTGCGGTAGGGGTGCGGGAAGTCGCCGGAGTTCGGTTGCGGCCCGAGGGAGATCCGTCCGTGGTCGACGTCGATCATCGCCATGGCCGCGGGGTTCCCGCCGCTGGCGCGCTCCTCGGCGTTGTTCTGGAAGATCAGCAGGTAGTGGCGCGGGCCGTCCGCGCCGAGCGCCGCGGGGAGCACCGGCAGGACCTTGCGCAGCTCCGCGGTGACCGGCTCGGCCTCGTGCAGGACCGACCGGAACGAGCCGAGCGGCTTCGCGAGCTG
>JAICSU010000100.1 GCA_025936735.1 Amnibacterium sp. | reverse complement strand
TCGACGCCGGACTCACCTGGATCGGGCCGCCGCCGAAGGCGATCGCCGACCTCGGCGACAAGGCGGTCGCCCGGCACATCGCCGAACGCGCCGGCGCCCCGCTCGTCGCCGGCACGAAGGACCCGGTCAAGGACGCCGACGAGGTCGTCGCCTTCGCCGAGGAGCACGGCCTGCCGATCGCCATCAAGGCCGCCTTCGGCGGTGGCGGGCGGGGCCTGAAGGTCGCCCGCACCCTGGAGGAGATCCCGGAGCTGTACGACTCCGCGGTCCGCGAGGCGGTCGCCGCGTTCGGCCGCGGCGAGTGCTTCGTCGAGAAGTACCTCGACCGGCCCCGGCACGTGGAGACCCAGTGCCTCGCCGATCGGTACGGGAACGTCGTCGTGGTCTCGACCCGCGACTGCTCGCTGCAGCGCCGCCACCAGAAGCTCGTCGAGGAGGCGCCGGCGCCGTTCCTCACCGAGGAGCAGACCGCCCTGCTCTACTCGGCGTCGAAGGCGATCCTCAAGGAGGTCGGCTACGTCGGCGCCGGCACCTGCGAGTTCCTCGTCGGCGGGGACGGCACCGTCTCCTTCCTCGAGGTGAACACGCGGCTGCAGGTCGAGCACCCGGTGTCCGAGGAGGTGACCGGCCTCGACCTCGTGCGCGAGCAGTTCCGGCTCGCGGAGGGCCAGGAGCTCGGCTACGGCGACCCCGCCCCGCGCGGCCACTCCATCGAGTTCCGGATCAACGGCGAGGACCCGGGGCGCAACTTCCTGCCGTCGCCCGGACCGGTGCAGGCGTTCCGCGTGCCGGGCGGCCCCGGCGTCCGCATCGACTCGGGCGTCACCACCGGCGACGTCGTCTCCGGCGCGTTCGACTCGATGCTCGCGAAGCTCGTCGTGACCGGATCCGACCGCAAGGACGCGATCGAGCGCTCCCGGCGCGCCCTCGCGGAGTTCGAGGTCGCGGGCCTGCCGACGGTCATCCCGTTCCACCGCGCGGTCGTCCGCGACCCCGCCTTCACTGCGCCGGACGGCGTCTTCGGCGTGCACACCCGGTGGATCGAGACCGAGTTCGTCAACGAGCTCGAGCCGTGGAGCGGATCCCTCGGCGACCTGGATCCGCGCGGTACGGCCCCCGACGACCGCCACCGGGTCACGGTCGAGGTGAACGGCAAGCGGATCGAGGTCTCCCTGCCCGCCGCGCTCGCCAAGGGCGACGCCGGCCTCCCGCCCGTGGCCCCGCCGCCGCGCCGCAGGAGCAAGGCGAGCCGGGCCACCGGAGCGTCGGGCAACAGCGTCAAGGCGCCGATGCAGGCCACGGTGGTGAAGGTCCTGGTCGAGCCGGGCCAGCGGGTCGTCACCGGCGACCTCGTCGCCGTGCTCGAGGCGATGAAGATGGAGCAGCCCATCTCGGCCCACCGCGACGGCGTGATCGCGGGTCTCACCGCGAAGGCCGGCACGACCGTGGCCGCCGGCACCGTGCTGCTGGAGATCCTGGACCCCGAGCCCGCGCTCGCGGCCGCCGGCTGAGCCGCACCCCGGTGCTCGGAACGGCCTGACCGGCCCGCCGAGCGGCCCTGAAGAGACCCCCGCCCGCCCCCCGTTTCCGAGGGCGTCCGGCGCGTCTCCTGCACCCCGCGGAGCGGGAACCGAACCGGTACTTGCGGAGGGGGCCGTGCCCCCCGATATGGTGGCACCAGTCGCTCCACCACCCCTGTTCGGGGCTCCCCCTCACGGGGGTCGGAGCGGGGGGATCGGTCGGGCAGACGGGGGTCGCCCGATGCGTCCGCCACCGCAGGTGGCGGTCGTCGTCGCGCGTCCCCGTCGGGAGTCAAGGGGGCACGGTGGACGGTTCGACGTCGGGGCGGAGTCGGTTCGCGTTCCTCGTGCACCCGCGCACGGACCTGCGGGCGGACCTCGCGACGGTCCATCCGCTGCTCGGCGCCCTGCCCGGTGGGGTCTACGAGCACGCCTTCCGGCGGCTGCCGCTGCGCCCGTGGGTGCAGGCGACCATCACGACGGCCGACCGACCGGACGAGCCGTTCGGCGAGGTGATCGTGCTGCCGCTCAGCCCGCGGCAGCTGCTCGGCGGGGACCGCGCGTTCGTGAAGCGGCGGATCGACGAGGGCGTCGACTTCGCGGTCTCCCGCGGCGCGCGGCTCCTCGGCCTGGGCTCCCTCACGGCGCCGGCCACCGCCGGGGGCGCGCGGCTCAGGACCCGCACCGATGTCGGCGTCACCAACGGCAACGCGTTCACGGCCGCGGCGACCGCGCGGGCGACGACGGCGGTGGCCGCGAGCCTGGGGCGCCCGCCGGTGATCGCCCTCGTCGGAGCGACCGGCTCGGTCGGCGGGGCGGTGGCCCGGGTCCTCGCCCGATCCGGCGTCGCCGCCGAGCTGCTGCTGATCGCGCGGGCGGCGAACCCCCTCGCGGCGCTCGCGACGGATCTCGGGGCCGTCGCGACGCCGTCGCTCGACCTCGCCGACTGCCGCAGGGCCGACATCGTCGTGCTGATGACGTCCGCCGTGGACGCGGTGCTGCAGCCCCAGCACCTGAAGCCGGGTGCCGTCGTCATCGACGACACCCAGCCCCGGAACACGACGCCGGAGCTGCTCCGCGCCCGGCCGGACGTCACAGTCGTCGACGGCGGCCTCGTGCTCACCCCGGGCCTCCTCCGCCGCGGCCGGAGCATCGGGATCGACGCGGGCAGCTCATTCGCGTGCCTCGCGGAGACCGCCCTGCTGGCCCTCGACGGGCAGCGGACGCACGGCACGATCGGGCGGCCGACCCTCGCGCAGGTCGAGCACCTCGACGCGCTCGCCGACCGCTACGCCGCCCTCGGCTTCGACCTCGCCCCGCCGACCAGCTTCGGGGAACCCGTCGAGGTGCCGGGGCTCAGCGGCGGCTCCCGGCTCACCCGCACGAACGACGAGGTGGCGGCATGAGGATCGTCCTGCTCGGCAGCGGCTACTCGGCGATCTGGTGCTACCGGGCGCTGCGACGCCACCTCGGCTCCTCGGCCGACATCACGGTCGTGGCCCCGTTCGAGGAGCACGTCTTCCACGGCTTCACCGGCGAGGTGCTGAGCGGTGACCTGCCGGCCGCCCTGCAGGTCAGCCCGCTGACCGAGTGCCTTCCGCACGCCACGCGGATACGCGGCTGGGCCACCGCCGTCGATCCCGACCGCCGCACGGTGACCGTCGAGTGGCAGGGCACGCGCCGCGAGGTGGCCTACGACCACCTCGTCGTCGCCACCGGCGCCCGCGAGCGGTCCTCGTCGGTGCCGGGGCTCGCCGAGCACGGCCTCCCCCTCCGGTTCCCCGGCGAGGTCCGGGCGCTCCTCGAGCACCTCGCCGCGCTCGAGGCGGACCCCGCGGACGGGGACGAGGCGCGCCGGCGCCGCACCATCGTCGTCGCGGGCGGCGGCTTCGCGGGCACCGAGGTCGCGGCCGCGCTCGGCCGCCGCTACGGCGCGACCCATCGCGTCGTGCTGGTCTCCGCCTCCCCCGCGGTCGCTCCCGCCTGGCGGGACCAGCCGTGGATGCACGACCGGCTGCTGAAGAACCTCAACGAGGCCGCCGTGACCGTGCTGCCCGATGCCCGCGTCGCGCGGGTCGACGAGTACGGCGTGCGCCTCGCCTCCGGCGCCGTCATCCCCGCGGCGACCGTCGTGGCGACCCTGGGCAACACCGTCCCGGTGCTGCCCGGGCTGGAGCGCTGGCAGCGCCCGGACGGCCTCCTGGAGGTCGATCCGGCCCTGAAGGTGACCGACCGGATCTGGAGCGCCGGGGACGTCGCCGGGGTGCGCACGCGGGCCGGCTCGCTCGCCGCCAAGGACGCGATCTGGGCGATCCGGGCCGGCACCCGCGTCGGCCGCAACATCGCCCGCGAGGTCCGCGGCGGGACGGCGAGGCGCCTCGGTTTCCGCGGGATCGGCACGGTCGCCGCGTTCGCGCCGGGCAAGGCCGTCGCGCGTGTCTACGGCATCCGGATGTCGGGGATCGTCGCCTGGACGGTCAGGGCGGCGTTCTTCCTGTGGTTCGTGCCGTCCCGGCGCACCGCGCTGCGGATCATCGGCACGAGCGCGGCCGCCGGTCCGGCTCGCGCGATGGCGTCCCTCGGCGCCGGGCTGCGGGGCGCCCGGACGGCACCGGCTCGGCCGATCGGCGCACCGACGCTGTTCCCGATCGCGGGCGGCAGGGGCCGCACGGTCGAACCCGTCTCGGACGCGGTCCCCGCCGAGCGCCGGCACGCGGCCGGCGCCTGATCCGGCTCAGACGAGCGACCCCGCGACGTCCGCCGGCTCCTGCCGAGCGGCGAGCTCGAGGCGCTGCAGCTCGTCCTGCGCCTGCAGGGCGAACCGTTCGAGGGCGGCGATCGGCACGGACCGCTCGCTCTTCGGCAGGCCGTTGAGCAGGCAGAGCGCGCCGACCGGATGCCCGTCGGCGGCGTGCAGCGGGAACCCGGCGTAGAACGCCGCGTGGGTCACGTCGATCAGCGGGTTGTCGCGGAAGCGGGCGTCGCGGCTGCTGTTCGGCACGACCAGCGGCTCGTCGGAGTCGACGACGACCTTGCAGTGGGCGAGGTCGCGAGGGATCGAGTTCGGCAGGCGCTCGGTGTTCACCGTGTAGTAGAGCCGGTCGCCGTCGAGGATGCTGACCGTCGCCACGGCGACGCCGAACTCCGCGCGGGCCTCGTCGGCGATGCGCTGCAGCACCTCGGAGCCGCCCTCCCGGGTGATCTCGACGATGCGCGGCGCGACGTCCCACTCCCAGTGCCGGTCCACCGCCGCGGTGGGCTCGGGGAGGCGCTCGGCCCTGAGGGCGTCGTGCACGACGTCGGCGAGCTTGTGGCCGAGCTCCTGGTAGGCGGCGGACGAGTCGAACGGCTGGATCTTCGCGGGCGGCAGCGGGTGGAAGCGCACCGACGGGCGGGCGGCCACGAGCCGCTCGGTCGCCGCGTTGAGCACCTCGGCGTGGTGGTCCGCGAGGCCGGCGAACGGGCCGACGAAGCGGCTGCTGCGGGACGGGATGACGATGCCGGCGACCACGACCGGACGGCCCTGCAGGTCCCGGTCGAGCCGGTCGAGGAGCGCGGTGAGGTCCCGCTCCCAGTCCTTGACCGGTGTGAGGCGGAGCGCGTCGTTCGTGCCGAGCACGAGCACGGCGGCGCGGAACGACGCCACGTCGGTGTCGCCGAGCCAGGCCTGCGCGGACGCGGCGTTCATCCGCTCCTCGCCGACGAAGTCGGCGTCCCAGGAGGTGCCGGTCCTGCTGGTGAGCCCGCGGGCGAGGTGACCGACGAGCGAGAGCTGGTACGTGAGGGTGCCCCAGCCGCTCGCGGGGCCGTTGCCGACCAGCAGGATGCGGTCGGCGTCCGGGTCGCCGGAGCGCACGACGGGCGTGTCACGCGGCTTCGGCGCGATGGGCCCCGCCCCGAGGGCGGCCGCGTACCAGAGCCGGGTGACCGGCCGGAGGCACTCGTAGATCGCCATAGCACCCCGACGGTAAGCGGCAGGCCCGGCGTCTGGCAGTCCCCAGTTCGGGCGTCCGCCCTGATCAGGCCACGATGTGCATGGCGCGCGCCGCCTCCGTGATCGCGCCGGAGAGGGACGGGTAGACGCTGAACGCCCGGGCCAGCTGGTCGACGGTGAGCCGGTGCTCGACGGCGAGGGCGATGGGCAGGATCAGCTCGCTCGCTCTCGGGGCGGTGATCACGCCGCCGATCACCGTCCCGGACCCGGTGCGGGCGAACAGCTTCACGAAGCCGTCCTTGAGGCCCTGCATCTTCGCGCGCGGGTTCTGGCTGAGCGGCAGCTTGTAGATCTCGCCCTGCGCGATGCCGTCCTCGATCTGCCGCTGGGTCCAGCCGACCGTCGCGACCTCGGGCTGCGTGAAGACGTTCGAGCTGACGTTGCGCAGCTCCAGCGGCGTGACGGCGTCGCCGAGGGCGTGGAAGACGGCGGTGCGGCCCTGCATCGACGCGACCGACGCGAGCGGGAGCGCGGTCGTGCAGTCCCCCGCCGCGTAGACGGCGGGCTGCGACGTGCTGGCGACGCGGTTCACCCGGATGTGGCCGGAGGGGGCGAGCTGGACGCCGGCCTCCTGGAGGCCGATGCCGCCCGTGTTCGGCACCGAGCCGACCGCCATCAGGCAGTGGCTGCCGCGCACCTCCCGGCCGTCGGAGAGCTCGGCGACGATGCCGTCGCCGTCGCGGCGGACGGAGGACGCACGGCTGCGGTTCAGCAGGTGCATGCCGCCGCGGGTGAAGACGTCCTCGAGCACCGCCGCGGCATCCGCATCCTCCCCCGGGAGCACGCGGTCGCGGCTCGAGACGAGGGTGACCTCGCTGCCGAGCTGCATGTAGGCGGACGCGAACTCGGCGCCGGTCACGCCGGAGCCGACGACGACGAGGTGCTCCGGCACCTCGTCGAGCTCGTAGAGCTGCGTCCAGGTGAGGATGCGCTCCCCGTCCGGCATGGCGGCCGGCAGCTTCCGGGGGCTGGACCCCGTGGCCACCACCACGGTGTCCGCCTCGATCTCGTCGAAGTCGTGGGCGGTGCGGCCCTTGCCGGTCGACACGATGACCCGCCCGGGTGCGTCGAGGCGCCCCTCGCCCGTCACGATGCGCACGCCCGCCTGCTCGAGGTTCGCCCGCATGTCCTCCGACTGCTGCCGGGCGAGGTCGCGAACGCGGCGGTTGATCGCCCCGAGGTTCACGGCGACGTCGGGGCGGGTGGCGCGGCCGGATGCGTTCGGCAGGGAGAACTGCACGCCGAGGTCGCCCGCACCGGAGATGCCGTCGGTCGCCTCGGCGGTCGCGATGAGCGTCTTCGAGGGCACCACGTCGGTGAGCACAGCGGCGCCGCCGACCCCGACCCGCTCGACCAGGGTGACGTCCGCGCCGAGCTGCGCGCCGGCGAGGGCGGCCTCGTATCCGCCGGGACCGCCGCCGATCACCGCGATGCGCTGCTTGCGATCGAACTCGTAGGGCATGCGGCCATTCTGTCGGCTCGGGGCGCCGGTCCCCCGCGCTCGTAGCATTGCGGCATGGCCGAGCCCTCCCTCGACGACCTCGAGACCCCGCCCACCGCCGTCGCCGAGCTCGCCGCCGCGGCGCTCGCGGAACGCACCGGCGTCGCGCGGCACGACATCGCCCTCACGCTCGGCAGCGGCTGGGGCCGCGCGGCCCAGACGATCGGCCGCACCGTCGCCGTCGTGTCCGCCGAGGACGTGCCGGGGTTCAGCGTCTCCGGCGTGCCCGGCCACTCCGGCACGCTCACCTCGATCGAGCTCGACCACGGGCTGCACGCCCTCGTCATCGGCGCCCGGACGCACTTCTACGAGGGCAGGGGCGTGCGCCGCGTCGTGCACAGCGTGCGCACCGCCGCGGTGGCGGGCGCCCGGGTGATGGTCCTCACGAACGGTGCGGGCGGCATCCGACCCGAGTGGCGGGCCGGCACCCCGGTGCTGATCAGCGACCACATCAACCTGACGGCCGCGTCGCCGCTCGAGGGGGCGACGTTCGTCGACCTCACGAACCTCTACTCGCGGCGCCTGCGGGGCATCGCCCGCCGGGTGGATCCGAGCCTCGACGAGGGCGTCTACGTGCAGTTCCGGGGGCCGCACTACGAGACCCCCGCCGAGGTCGCGATGGCGCGCACGATGGGCGGCTCCATCGTCGGCATGTCCACGGCCCTCGAGGCGATCGCGGCGAGGGAGGCGGGTCTCGAGGTGCTCGGCATGTCGCTGATCACGAACCTCGCCGCCGGCGTGCAGTCCACGCCGCTCAGCCACGCGGAGGTGCTCGCGGCAGGCAAGGAGGCGGAGCCGCGCCTGGCCGACCTGCTCACCCGCATCGTCGCCGCGATCGCGGACGACCTGGCCGCGGCGTGAGCGACGCGCTGCGGGCCGCCGCGGAGGCGTGGCTCGCGATCGACCCCGATCCGGACACGGTCGCCGAGCTGCGGGCGCTGCTCGACGCCGGGGACGAGAGGGGCCTGGCCGACCGGTTCGGTACCCGGCTCGAGTTCGGCACCGCCGGGCTGCGCGGCGCGCTCGGCGCGGGACCGAACCGGATGAACCGCGTCGTCGTGATGCGGACGTCCGCCGGGCTCGCCGGCTTCCTCGCGGCACGGACCGACCGGCCCTCGGTGGTGGTCGGGCACGACGCCCGCCACAAGTCGGACGTGTTCGCCCGCGACGCCGCCGAGGTGCTCGCGGCCGCCGGCGTCCAGGTCACCCTGCTCCCGCGCGCGCTGCCGACGCCCGTGCTCGCGTTCGCGGTCCGCGACCTCGGCGCGAGCGCCGGCGTGATGATCACCGCCTCCCACAACCCGGCCCCGGACAACGGCTACAAGCTCTACCTCGGCGGCCCGGACGCGGGTTCGCAGCTCGTGAGCCCCGACGACGCCCGCGTGCTCGAGCAGATCGACGCCGTCACCGCGGAAGGCGGCCTGCCGCCGCGGTCGGATGCGGTGACGGTGGCCGGCGACGACCTCCTCGAGCGTTACGTCGCCGCGACGGCCCGCCTGGCCGCCGGCGTCCACGGCGACCTGCCGTGGGTCTACACGCCGATGCACGGGGTGGGGCTCGCCACGGTGCGCCGCGTGCTCGACGCCGCGGGGCTGCCGAGCCCGGTGGTCGTGGCGTCGCAGGCGGATCCCGACCCGGACTTCCCGACCGCGCCGTTCCCCAACCCGGAGGAGCCGGGCACTCTCGACGCCGCGTTCGAGGCGGCCAGCGCGTCCGGCGCGGCGCTCGTGCTCGCGAACGACCCGGACGCGGACCGGCTCGCCGTCGCGCTGCCGGACGGAGCGGGCGGCTGGCGCCGCGACGGTGCTGATGGCTCAAGCGGCTGGCGCCGCTTGAGTGGCAACGAGACGGGCCTGCTGCTCGGCTGGACCATCGCCGCGACGAGCGGCGCGGCGGGCGGCACGCTGGCCACCTCGATCGTGTCCACCCCCGGCCTGCAGCGGATCGCCGACCGGTTCGGCTTCGGCTTCGCGCCCACCCTGACCGGCTTCAAGTGGATCTCGCGCGCCCCCGCCCTGCTGTTCGGCTTCGAGGAGGCGCTCGGCTACCTCGTCGATCCGCAGACCGTGCGGGACAAGGACGGCGTCTCCGCGCTCGTGGTCGTGCTCCGGGAGGCGGTGCGGCTCGCCGCCGACGGCCGCACCCTGGAGGACCGCCTCGCGGAGATCGAGGCGGCGATCGGCCGGTTCGACTCCGACCAGATCTCCCTGCGCGTGGCGGACCTCGGCGAGATCGGCGCGATCATGACGCGGCTCCGGGAGCGGCCGCCCACGTGGATCGGGGACCTCGCGGTGGAGTCGGTCGACGACCTGAAGGACGGCCTCGACGGCCTGCCCCCGTCCGACGTGCTGCGCTTCGCGCTCGGGGGCGGCGCCCGCCTCGTCGTGCGGCCGTCCGGCACCGAGCCGAAGCTGAAGGCCTACCTCGACGTGTGGAGCGACGCGGCGACGCCGGACGCCCGCCGCTCCGAGACGGACGCGAGGCTCTCCTCCCTCCGCGAGGCCGTGGCGGCCCTCCTCACCCCCTGAGGGTTGGCACGTATTTCTGTGTGGGGGGGGGGCAGACCGCCAGAAATGGCCACACTCGGGGGGGGGGGGGGGGGGGGGGGAGGCGCCCCAGGCGGGGCCCCCCGTAGCCGGCCACACCACCAGGTCGA
>JAICSU010000250.1 GCA_025936735.1 Amnibacterium sp. | reverse complement strand
CCGTGGTGGCGAGAGGAACAGCGTGGAGAAGATCAAGGTCGAGGGCACGGTCGTCGAGCTCGACGGCGACGAGATGACGCGGATCATCTGGCAGTCGATCAAGGACACGCTGATCCACCCGTACCTCGACGTGAACCTCGAGTACTACGACCTCGGGATCGAGAAGCGCGACGAGACGGACGACGCGATCACCGTCGAGGCGGCCGAGGCCATCAAGAAGCACGGCGTCGGCGTCAAGTGCGCGACGATCACCCCCGACGAGGCCCGCGTGGCCGAGTTCGGCCTGAAGAAGATGTGGCGCAGCCCGAACGGCACGATCCGCAACATCCTCGGCGGCGTGATCTTCCGCGAGCCGATCGTGATCTCGAACATCCCGCGGCTCGTCCCCGGCTGGAACAAGCCGATCGTCATCGGCCGTCACGCCTTCGGCGACCAGTACCGGGCAACCGACTTCCGCTTCGAGGGCAAGGGCACCCTCACGATCAGCTTCCAGCCGGAGGACGGCGGCGAGGCCCAGTCGTTCGAGGTGTTCCAGTCCCCGGGCGGCGGCGTCGCCATGGCGATGTACAACCTCGACGACTCGATCCGCGACTTCGCCCGCGCGAGCTTCAACTACGGCCTCGACCGTCACTACCCCGTCTACCTGTCGACGAAGAACACGATCCTGAAGGCCTACGACGGCCGGTTCAAGGACCTCTTCCAGGAGGTCTTCGACAGCGAGTACAAGGAGCGGTTCGACGCCGCCGGCCTCACGTACGAGCACCGGCTCATCGACGACATGGTCGCCTCCTCCCTGAAGTGGGAGGGCGGATACGTGTGGGCCTGCAAGAACTACGACGGCGACGTGCAGTCCGACACCGTGGCGCAGGGCTTCGGCTCGCTCGGTCTCATGACCAGCGTGCTGACGACCCCGGACGGCAAGGTCGTCGAAGCGGAGGCGGCGCACGGCACCGTGACGCGCCACTACCGGCAGCACCAGCAGGGCAAGCCGACGTCGACGAACCCCATCGCGTCGATCTACGCCTGGACCCGCGGGCTCGCGCACCGCGGAAAGCTCGACGGCAACCAGGCTCTCATCGACTTCGCGGACACCCTCGAGGACGTCGTCGTCAAGACCGTCGAGAGCGGCGCGATGACGAAGGACCTCGCGCTGCTCGTCGGTCCGGACCAGCCGTGGCAGACCACCGAGGAGTTCCTCGCGACCCTCGCCGACAACCTGAGGACGCGCCTCGGCTAGGGCTTCCACTACCGAATGACGGTGATCCGATGAGATGACGGCCGGATCCGGCCCGGATCGCCGTCATTCGGGCGGATCACCGTCCCACCGCCACCGCCGCCGCCCCGCCTCCGCTATGTCGCGGGCGGCAGCGGAAGATGCGGTACGGCGGCAGGCCGGGCGCCTGGGACAAGTCGATCGTCCACGTCACCGACTCCCTCTCCCTCGCGGGCATCCCGCTGGAGGCGCAGGGGTACAAGCTCGGCTCGCGCTCCGCCCTCGGCTGGGCGCTGGAGCGGTACCAGGTGAAGACGGACAAGGCGAGCGGCATCGTGAACGACCCGAACGACTGGGGTCGCGAGCACGGGGAGCCGCTGTACATCTTCGATCTCGTCCGGCGGATCGTGCGCGTGAGCATGGAGACGGTGGCGATCGTGCACGCGCTGCCTCCGCTGCGGATCAGCTCTCGCTACGGAGAGACGGTGGCCGCTCAGGCCTGAGCGCGCCGCTTTGCCCCGCGACGAGAGCGTGGTTCTCGCACTATCTTTCGAACACACCTTCGAGACTCGTGGTATGCTCCTGGCATGGCGAGCGACGGCGACCGTCCGGGGAGCGAGGGCTCTCGACGTCATCGTGACGTGACTCCGTGGCTGCCTCGGCTGGTACCACCGGCGGAACGGGCGGCCGGTGATGCAACCGACGCCGAGCTGCTTGATGCGGTCGAGGCGCTCCACCGCATCCGTGCCGCGCTGGATCTGGAGCGGGCCACCGTGCTCGCGGCGCTCTGGTCGCGCACACGCACCGATAGCAGGGGCGACGAGGCGGTGCTGCGCGAGGTCGCGATGATCAGCGGGGTGTCGCTCGCGGCCGCCGAGCGGATGCTCACGACATCCGGGGCCCTGGAGCAGGGCCTCGAGGCGACGCGGAAGAACCTGCTGGACGGCGCACTGCCGTGGTCCCACGTCGAGGTGATCGCCGCCGGCTGGTGGCAGGTCGAGCCGGAGCTGCGGGACCGGTATGAGGTCGAGGCGATCAGGGTCGTCACCGGGGCGGGCGTCGGCCAGGCCAAAGATCGGGTTCGGCGCCTCGTCGACCGGATGAACCCCGCCGCGATGGCGGAACGGCACGAGAAGGAACGGGCCGAGCGGGACGTGATCCTCGAGCCCGGCGCGAACGGCATGGCGTGGCTTCATGCCTACCTGCCGGCGGCGGAGGCGGTGGCGATCCGCGACCGACTCACCCGTGCCGCCGTGGGACTGCACGGGCAGGAGGGCGAGGATCGCTGCATCGGTCAGCTCCGTGCCGATGTGCTGATCGACCTGCTGCTGGCTCCGCTGCCCGAAGCCGACTTCTGGCAGGTGCTGGACAAGTCGCGCCGCACCGTCTGCGCGTTGGACATCGTGCCGCAGGTGCACGTGACCGTGCCCGTGATGACCCTGCTGGGGAAGGGGAACGAGCCGGGGAACCTGCGCGGATACGGCCCCATCGACCCGGTCACCGCGCGCCGATTGACGGCGCAGGCGCCAAGCCTCTACCGGATCCTCATCGACCCCGGCACCGACACCGTCGTCCAAGTCGGCCGGGAGCACTACGAGGTCCCGCCCGCGTTGCGCCGGTACCTGCAGATCCGGGACGAGCGGTGCCGGTTCCCCGGCTGCGACCGCACCGCAGACCTGTGCGACATCGACCACACCATCCCCTGGTTCTGGGACGGCGAGACCAACGCGAACAACCTCGCCCACCTGTGTCGCGTCCATCACCGGTTGAAGGAGCGCGGGTGGTCCGTCGTCACCGACGACGACGGCGTCATGCACTGGACGAGCCCCTTCGGTCGGACACGGATCACCCTGCCCGCCGTCGCCCTCGCCGCCTGAGACCCCGATCGTCTCCGAGATGCGAGAGGGGTGGGGGGGGGGGGGGGGCGCCCGCCCCCGCAGGGGGGGGGGGGGGGGCAGAGGGGGTGGGCGGAGGGAGCGGAGGT
>JAICSU010000289.1 GCA_025936735.1 Amnibacterium sp. | reverse complement strand
CGTGGCCCGCTCTCGTGGCCCGCTCTCGTGGCCCGGTCCCGTGACCGGCTCTCGCGATCGGGGCCGGGGTCAGCCGCCGCGTCCCCAGTTGGCGACGATCGCGGCGACGGGCGGGATCAGGGCGGCGACCACGCTCATCGCCACGGCGGCCGGCACCGACCAGAACCGCACCACGTTCCAGGCCAGCACGATCAGCACGATGCAGGTGCCCATGAGCCAGAAGTAGGCGCGGCGCCGGTGCGCCGGGGGCTCGCCCAGCGGCTCGTCGTCGCGCTCGCGGCCGTCGCCCGGCCGCGACCCGTCTGTCATCCCCCCGCGGCGACGCCCCGCCCGACCGCAGACGGTTCGGAGCGGGAGGGATCGGGTGGAGGGGCGGCGGTGGGGTCGAGGAAGACGTGGCGCACCTGCGGGTAGGCCTCGCGGATCCGGTGCTCGGCCTCGTCGGCCACCCGCTCCAGGTCGCCGCCGGTCGCGGCGTCGTCGACGTCGACCCGGGCCGCGACGAGCACGTCGTCGGGGCCCAGCCGCATCGTCATGAGCTCGACGACCGACTCCACTCCGGCGCAGCCCTCGATGACGTCGGTCAGCCCCTCGCGGACGTCGCGAGAGACCGCCTCGCCGATCAGGTTCGTCTTGCTGGAGGACCCCAGCGAGGCCGCCACGGCCACCAGCAGCAGCCCGATCGCGATCGAGGCGACGCCGTCCCAGACCCCCGAGCCGGTGAGCACGTGCAGGGTGATCCCGGCCACGGCGAGCAGGATCCCGACCAGGGCGGCGGTGTCCTCGAACGCGACGGTCTTCGCGGTCGGGTCCGGTGTGGTGAACACGTGGCGGAGCACGCCGACGCCGTTGCGGCCGGCCTCGCGCCGCAGCTGCAGCACGGCCTTGAGCCAGGAGACGCCCTCGAAGAGGAACGACACGGCGAGCACGACGTAGGCGACGAGCACCTCTCCCGCCGGCTCGGGATGCAGGATCGTGTGGATCCCCTCGTAGATCGAGAAGCCGGCCCCGAGCACGAAGATCCCGACCGCGGCCAGCAGCGACCAGAAGTAGCGCTCCATGCCGTAGCCGAACGGGTGCTGGACGTCGGCGGGCTTCCTGCTGCGCGTGAGGGCGGTGAGCAGGAACACCTGGTTCACGGTGTCGGCGACCGAGTGCGCACCCTCCGACAGCATCGAGGAGGAGCCGGTGAGGGCGCCGGCCACGATCTTCGCGACCGCGATCGCGAGGTTGGCGCCACCCGCGACCAGGACGGTGCCGGTCGAGCCGTCCTTCTCCTCGTCCGCCATGGCAGGCGTGTGCCCCCCGCCCCCACCGCGGAAACCCGTTGCGGACGACGGGTCAGGCCCAGAGCTGGCCCTCCAGCCGCTCCTCGGCCTCGTCGAGGGTGCCCTCGTAGGCGCCGGTCGACAGGTACTTCCAGCCCCCGTCGCAGACGACGAACGCGATGTCGGCCCGCTCGCCGGCCTGCACCGAGCGGGCGGCCTGGGCGAGCGCGGCGTGCAGGATGGCGCCGGTGGAGATGCCGGCGAAGATCCCCTCGGTCTCCAGCAGCTCCCGCACACGGCGTACGGCGTCGCGCGGACCGACGGAGAACCGGGCGTCGATGAGCGAGGCGTCGTACAGCTCGGGCACGAAGCCCTCGTCGAGGTTGCGCAGCCCGTAGACGAGCTCGCCGTAGCGGGGCTCCGCGGCGACGATCCGCACGCCGGGCCGGTGCTCGCGGAAGAACCGCCCGACGCCCATGAGCGTGCCGGTGGTGCCGAGCCCGGCGACGAAGTGGGTGACGCCGGGCAGGTCCGCGAGGATCTCCGGGCCGGTGCCCTCGTAGTGCGCGAGCGGGTTCGCGGGGTTGCCGTACTGGTAGAGCATCACCCAGTCGGGGTGCTCGTCGGCGATCCGCTTGGCCACCCGCACGGCCTCGTTGGAGCCCCCCGCGGCCGGTGAGGACACGATCTCGGCGCCCCACATGCGCAGCAGCTGCCGGCGCTCCTCGGAGGTGTTCTCCGGCATCACGCAGACCAGGCGATAGCCCTTGAGCTTGGCCGCCATCGCCAGCGAGATGCCGGTGTTGCCCGAGGTCGGCTCGAGGATCGTGCAGCCGGGACGCAGCGTGCCGTCCTTCTCGGCGACCTCCACCATCTTCAAGGCGGCGCGGTCCTTGATGGAGCCGGTGGGGTTGCGGTCCTCGAGCTTTGCCCAGAGGCGTACGTCGGACGACGGCGACATCGTGGG
>JAICSU010000039.1 GCA_025936735.1 Amnibacterium sp. | reverse complement strand
GTAGCCCGCCGCCTCGGTCTCCCCGTCGCTGCGGCCGTTGCCCCAGTTGACGCTCGGGAAGCGGATGAGGTCCTGCGCGAAGCGGGCGGTCCGGCTCAGCTCGTCGGTCACCCGCTCACGCTAACCGCCGTGGCCGGCGTCCCGGCTTCATGCAGATGTGCGGAACGGGCGTCTGCAGAGGTCGTTTCCGCCTGCGCCCGGCACATCCGCATGCAGAAGGGACGGCTACACGTCGCTGGAACGCTGCCAGAGGTTGATGCCGCCGTCGACGGCGTGCTCGTCGATCGCGGCGAGCTCCTCCTCGCT
Source organism: Amnibacterium sp. (assembly GCA_025936735.1). Lineage (GTDB taxonomy): Bacteria > Actinomycetota > Actinomycetes > Actinomycetales > Microbacteriaceae > Amnibacterium. The sequence continues at coordinate 16,683 of JAICSU010000039.1, read as the reverse complement.
GAAGCTCGTGTTGCGGACCGCCGCGAGGTTGTCGTCGAGCTGCTGCACGCTCGACGCGCCGATCAGCGCGCTGGTGACGCGGCGGTCGCGCAGCACCCAGGACAGGGCGAGCTGCGCGAGGGTCTGCCCGCGCTGCTGCGCGATGTCGTTCAGCGCCCGCACGTGGCCGAGGGCCTCGTCGGTGATCATCGACGCCATGTAGTCGACGCGCGCGGCCCGGGAGCCCTCGGGGATCCCCCGCAGGTAGCGGTCGGTGAGCAGGCCCTGCGCGAGGGGCGAGAACGCGATCACGCCGACGCCGAGCTCGTCGACGGTGTCGAGGAGGCCCTGCTCGATCCAGCGGTTCAGCATCGAGTAGGACGGCTGGTGGATCAGCAGCGGGACGCCCAGCTCGCCCAGGATGCGGGCCGCCTCCCTGGTGCGCTCCGGCGAGTAGCTCGAGATGCCCGCGTAGAGCGCCCGGCCCGACTGCACGGCGGTCGCGAGCGCCCCCATGGTCTCCTCGAGCGGCGTGTCCGGATCGGCGCGGTGCGAGTAGAAGATGTCGACGTAGTCGACGCCCATCCGCTTCAGGGACTGGTCGAGGCTCGCCAGCAGGTACTTGCGGGAGCCGAAGTTCCCGTAGGGCCCGGGCCACATGTCGTAGCCGGCCTTGGTCGACAGGACGAGCTCGTCCCGGAACGGGGCGAAGTCCGCGGCGAAGATCCTGCCGAAGTTCGACTCCGCCGAACCGTAGGGCGGGCCGTAGTTGTTCGCGAGGTCGAAGTGGGTGACGCCGGCGTCGAACGCGCGCCGCAGGACGGCCCGCTGCGTCTCGAGCGGGGTCCCGTCGCCGAAGTTGTGCCACAGCCCGAGTGAGATCTCCGGCAGCAGCAGGCCGCTGCGTCCGGTGCGGCGGTAGGGGAGGTCGTCGTAGCGCGTGGAGGCGGGTTCGTAGGCCATGGCACGAGCCTGGCAGACGCGCCGCGGCGCCGCTCGAGGGTCGGAAGCGGGCTCGGGGCCCGTGCTAATGTCTTCCTCCGGCGCTGAGAGGCGCTCACTGTCCGGGTGGCGGAATGGCAGACGCGCTAGCTTGAGGTGCTAGTGCCCTTTATCGGGCGTGGGGGTTCAAGTCCCCCTCGGACACCAGTGAATCAGCGGGCCGGCGGCCCGCGGGGGACGGATGAAGGCGACACTCGCGCTCGTCGTCGCCGCGATCCTCTGGGCGGGCAACTACCTCGTGGGCGGCCTCGCCGTCCACGCAGTCGGCCCGATCGGCCTGACCTGGTTCCGCTGGCTGCTCGCCGCGCTCCCGCTGCTGGCGCTGGCGCAGGTGATGGAGCGCCCCGACTGGTGGGCCGTGCTCGCCGAGTGGCCGCGCCTGCTGCTCACGGCGGTGCTCGGCGTGGCCGGGTACACGCTGCTGCTCTACACGGCGCTCGACGTCACCTCCCCGCTCGCGGCATCCCTGATCAACGCGGCGAACCCCGCCGTGATGGTCGTGCTCGCCGCCCTGCTGCTGCGGGAGCGGATCGGCTGGACCGGCGCGGCCGGGCTGGTGCTCGGGCTCGTCGGCGTGCTGCTGCTGATCACCGACGGACGGATCGCGGGGCTGCTCACCACGCCGCTGAACGAGGGCGACCTGCTCATGGTCGGCGCGATCGTCGTGTGGAGCCTGTACACGATCGCCGGCCGCTCCCTCCGGACCCCGCCCGTCGCCGCGACCGGCGTGCAGGCGGCGATGACCGCCGTGCTGCTCGCGCCAGTCGCGCTGCTCACCGGGGTGGCGTGGCCGGCGCAGCCGGCGACGGCCTGGGCGGTCCTGTTCATCGCGCTGCTGCCCTCCGTGGGCGCCTACGCCCTGTGGAACCTCGCGGTGAAGCAGGTGCCCGCGGGGCGCGCCGGGCTCTTCCTCAACCTCACCACCGTGTTCACGGTGGTCATCTCGGTCGCGCTCGGCGCGCGGCTCACGGGGGCCGAGATCGTCGGCGGCCTGCTCGTGTTCGCGGGCGTGGCGGTGGGCTCCGTCCGCCCGCGGCCGGCCCCCGCCCTCGACGCCGCCTGACGCCGGCTCAGGTCGCGGCGGGCACGTCGGCGGGCCACCGGAGCAGCGCGCCGGCGGGCGCGCCGCCGAGGTCGGCCGAGCGGGCGGTGAGCACGGTCGCGTCGGTGAGCAGTGCGGCGCGGATGAGCGCCTCGGCCGCAGGCACGCTCGCCACGACCTCCGCGCCGGCCACGTCGTTCTCGTCCACGGCCACCCACGGCTGGTCGGAGAGGGCCAGCAGCTCGGCGTCGCCGATCGCGTCGAGGTCGAGCAGCACCGTGTCGGCCTGCGCCTGCCGCAGCGCCTCGACGACCGGCCGCAGTCCGGCCGTAGCGGCGCTGCGCTCCTGGCCGAGCCGGGTGTGCAGCAGGTCGATCAGATCGTGCTGGTCGCGCTCGAGCAGGGCCTGGATCTGCCGCTCCGTGAACTCCACGAGGGCGGAGGGGTCCGCGCCGCCCGACCGGGTGTCCTTCGGGAACTCCACGGCGATGCTCCGGCTGCGGTCCGCGAGGGCGTCGAGCAGCAGCACGCGCGCCTTGATGTCGCCCGCCACCACCACGAGCCGCGGCCGGTGCTCGAGCACGAGCCGGTCGATCTCGGCTGAGAGCTCCATCTGGGTCTGCTTCCAGATCTCCTCCACGTGCTCCTGCTGGTTCAGGTGCGCCCATCCGCCGCCCTTGACCTTGTGCAGGGTGTCCGTCCGCCCCTGCATGGTGCTGGACAGCTCCGGGAAGAAGGCGCCCGTGCGGTGCACCGCGATGTCGCCCCCGACGCGTGACACCTGCACCACGAGGTAGGCGAAGTCCTCGACGCCGCTGCGGATGAGCGGCGCGATCAGGGGCACCGGGCCGACCTCGGCGATCTCGCCTCCGGCGGGCCTGCCCGGGATCGCCTCGTCGAGCTGCACCTCGTCGTCGCAGACGAGCAGGTACCGGCAGAAGGGGGCGGGCAGCCCTGTCGGCACCGTGAGCCGGCTGTCGACGTTCAGGGCAGCGGCCTCGGACGCGCCGGATTCGAGCAGGTGGTCCCGGATCGACCGGCGCCGCGACTCCTGCAGCCCCTCCGGGTTCTCCCGATCGTTCGACAGGTCCAGGTAGACGGTGGTCCAGCGGCCCTGCCGCCGTACCGCCTCCGTCAGCCGCGCCCGAAGTCCAGCCGTCATCTCCCACGCTCCTTCCCCGTCCGGCGTCCCGCCGCGGTGTCGGCGAGCAGCCGGTCCTTGCTGCGTCCGACGCTAGGCCGATCGGGGCACGCGCGGAACAGGCGGCGACGGCTTTCGCCGCGGCTTCTCAGAGCGGACGGATCCGTCGCTCACCGGGCGGGCGGCGGGGTGGGCGCGCAGGTGGCGTCGGCCTGCCTGCCCGCCTTCCGCGCCGGGAGGCCGCCGTCGTCGAGGTACCGCGCGATCGTGCCGTCGACGCAGCTGTTGCCCGACAGGGTGTCGGCGTGGCTCAGGCCGCCGGGCTCGGCGAGGAGGCGGGCGCGCGGGAACCGCGACCGCACCTCGAGGCTGCCCTCGTAGGGCGTGGCCGCATCGAGGGTCTCGTCGACGAGCAGCGCGGGGGGCACCGCGGCGCCGTCGATCGCGACAGGCGTGTGCGGCGGGGCGGGCCAGGTGCGGCACGGCATGTTGAACCAGGTGTTCGGCCACGTCTCGAAGGAGGCGGCTCCGTCGATGCGGTCGGCGTCCCGCTCCCAGCTCGAGAAGGCCCGGGGCCACGACGCGTCGGTGCACTCGACGGCGAGGTAGACGGCGTAGCCGTTGTCGTCCTCCGGTGAGTCGATCGCCCGCCACTCGTCGATGAGCCGCGTGGGGTCCCCGGCGACGAGGTCCGCCCACGCGCCAGCGATCGCCGGGTACTCGGCGGTCACGTAGCCGGCCTCGAGCACCGTGTCGGCGAGCTCGTCCGGGCCGATCACCCCGCCGGCGGGCGAGCCGGCGAGCGTCTGCGCCGTCTGGGCGTAGTGCTGCTCGACCTCGGCGGTGGTGGCCCCGAGGTGGTACGTCGGATCGGCCCTCGCCACCCAGGCGAAGAACCGCTCGATGGTCCGCTGGAACGCCACGTCCTGATCGAGGTTCGCGGCGTACCAGACCCGCCGCGGATCCACGTTCGAGTCGAGCACCATGCGGTCCACCCGGGACGGGAACAGCGTTGCGTAGACCTGCCCGAGGTAGGTGCCGTACGAGTAGCCGTAGTAGCTGATCCGCGGGGCGTGCAGCGCGAGTCGGAGGTACTCCATGTCCTTCGCGCTGTCCTCGGTGGTCATGTGGTCGAGGAGCGCGCCGCCGGCGGCACCGCACGCGGCCGCGTAGGCGGCGCTCCTGCCCAGCCAGGTCGCGACGGTCGCCTTCGTCGGCGGGGCGAAGCGGGGGCGCGGGCCCGCGGCGTAGTGGGCGTCGCAGCTGAGCCGCGGCGTGGAGGCGCCGACTCCGCGCGGGTCGAAGCCGATCCAGTCGTAGCGGTCGCCGACGCGCCCGGGCACCTGGGCCCCGACCGTCGAGAGGGCGAGCCCGCTCACCCCCGGACCGCCGGGGTTGACGAGCATGACGCCGTCGTACGGCGCCGTTGTGTGCATGACGCGCGAGATCGCGAGGTGGACGGTCTCGCCGTCCCGCGGCGTCGACCAGTCCCTCGGCACCGCCACGCTCGCGCACCGGGCGCGGGCGAGCGACGGATCGGAGCAGGCGTGCCAGGCGATCGCGGACGGAGCCGGCCAGGCCTGCTCCGCCTGCTCGGCCGTGGTGCTGCGGCTCGGCGCGGCCCGCTCGGTGGGCGGATGCGAGGAGCCGCCGAGCGCCCGCAGGCCGATCCCGAGCGCCGCGACGAGCACGCACGCGAGGCCGACGGCGACGATCGCGACGAGCAGCGGCGAGCGGCGCATCAGAGCCGCGCCTCGGTCGCCGGGTCGGTGGCGCCGCCGAAGTACCGGTCGAGGACCGCTGTGAAGACGGGCTCCTCCGGCGCCGCCCGGGCGAACAGCGTCATCGAGGACCGCAGCTTCTGGGCGTCGACGGAGCCGAGCAGGGACACCGCGTCCGGGGCCGGCCCGGCGGCGACGGCCTGCGCGGTGGTGAGGAGCCGCGGCCCGAGCACCGGGTGCCGGAGGTAGGCGCGGGCCTCGTCGAGCGAGCGGATGGCGTAGCGCTGCGCCATGGGGCTCGAGCCGAGGCCGGCGAGCTGCGGGAGCACGAACCACATCCAGTGGGTCGTCTTGCGCCCGGCCGTGAGCTCGGCGAGCGCCCGGTCGTAGGTGCGGCCCTCGTCCTGCGCGGCCACGAAGCGCGCGAGGTCGAACGGGTCGCTCACGAGGTGGCCCGGGAGTGCAGCGGCAGCCAGTCGAGGACGCGCTGGATCATCCGGTCCCAGGCGTCCCACTCGTGGCCGCCGGGACCCTCCTCGCTGACGAGGGGCAGCCCCAGGGCGGCCGCGTGCTCGGCGAAGCGCCGGTTCTCGCCCAGCAGCGGGTCGTCGGTGCCGCACCACTGGTAGAGGGCGGGGCTCTCGGCGGGATCGAGCGCCTCGGCGAGCGCGAACAGCTCGTCGCCCGCCGCCGCCGCGTGGGCGGCGTCGCCGAACGTGGCGCGCCACTCCCCCGCCTCCTGGTCGGTGTCGAGCACGTCGAGCTTGCCGGAGAGGCTCGCGGCCGCAGCGAGGTCGTGGGGGCGGCGCAGCGCCCACTTCAGCGCCCCGTAGCCGCCCATGGAGAGCCCGGCCGCGAAGGTGTCCTCGCGCCGGTCGGACAGCGGGAAGAAGGAGTGCATCACGGCGGGCAGCTCCTCCGTGAGGAACGTCCAGTAGTCGTCGCCGGTCACCTGGTCCGTGTAGAAGCCCCGGTGCCCCGTCGGCATGACGACGGCGAGGTCGCGTTCGGCCACGTACCGCTCGAGCGAGGTGCGCCGCGTCCAGATCGTGTGGTCGTCGGAGCGGCCGTGCAGCAGGTAGAGCACCGGGTGGGAGCGGCCGCCCGCGACGCCGCCCATGCCGATCTGCCGCGTCGTGGCCTGCGGCAGAAGCACGGTGGCCTCGGTCGACTGGCCGAGCACGTCGGAGAAGAACTCGCAGCGCAGCAGGGCCATGGGCTCCATTCTCCCCGTGCTTCGATGGCCCTATGACGGTCGCGCGGCGGTTCACGGTCACGGGACAGGTGCAGGGCGTCGGCTTCCGATGGGCGGCGCAGGGCGAGGCGGACCGCCTCGGCCTCGTCGGCCGGGTGCGGAACCGGACCGACGGGGCGGTCGAGGTCACCGCTCAGGGCGAGGAGCGGGCGATGCAGCGGTTCGGGGACTGGCTCGAGCACGGCCCGCGGTGGGCGGAGGTGGCCGACGTCGACGTCGAGCCGATCGACCTCTTCGAGGCCACCTCCTTCGAGATCACCCGCTGACGGCGTCCGATCCGCGGATCCACGCGGCCGCGTCCGGCGGTAGGGCGCCGTCGGCGAGGGGGGCGCTGGCGAGCAGCACCTCGCCGGCCGGCAGCGGCGCGGGCCGGGTGCCGAGGTTCACGACCACGTGCCAGCCGCCGGAGCGCGCGAAGTGGAGCACCTCGGCGCCGTCCTCGTGCCACTCCAGCTCCGGATCCGTGTGCAGCCGGTGGCGGAGGGCGAGCGCGGAGCGGTAGAGCTCGAGCATCGACCCGTCGACCCCGTCCTGCGCCTCGACGGCCACGTCCCTGAACCACGCCGGCTGCGGGAGGTGGGCGCCGTCGTCTCCGAAGCCGAAGGACGAGCCGCCCATCGTCCAGGGCAGCGGCACACGGCAGCCGTCGCGACCCTTCTCGGTGTGCTGCGAGCGCAGCCAGATCGGGTCCTCGAGATCCTCCGGCGCCAGGTCGGCGACCTCGCGCAGGCCGAGCTCCTCGCCCTGGTAGACGTACGCGGATCCGGGCAGCGCGAGCAGCAGCAGCACGGCGGCCCGCGCGCGGCGGGCACCGAGCTCCACGTCCTCCACCGGGTCCGTGCCGCCGGAGAGCAGCCAGGCGTTGAGATCGGTGCCGGCGGGGAGGCCGAACCGGCTCGCGTGCCGCACCACGTCGTGGTTCGAGAAGGTCCAGGTCGACGAGGCACCGGCCGCCGCTGCCCGGTCGAGCGAGTCGACGATCACCTCACGGAACTGGACGGCGTCCCAGTCCGCCTTGACGAGATCGAACTCGAAGGCCTGGCCGAGCTCGTCCGGCTTGGCGTAGAGCACGCGCCGCGACGTGGGCACCCACGCCTCGGCGACGGCCGTGCGGGGCGGGTCGTACTCGTCCAGCACGCGGCGCCAGCCGCGGTAGATCTCGTGCACGTCGTCGCGGTCGAACAGGGGGTTGGTGCCGTCGATCTCGATATCCATCGAGTTGGTGTGGGGATGACTGCGCAGCGGCTCGGCGAGGTCCTTCGCGAGCCCGTGGGCGACGTCGACGCGGAAGCCGTCGACGCCGCGGTCGCTCCAGAAGCGCAGGGTGCGGTGGAAGTCCTCCCGCACCTCGTCGTTGTCCCAGTTCCAGTCCGGCTGCTCCGGTGCGAAGAGGTGCAGGTACCACTGCCCGTCCGCCACCCGCGTCCACGCGCTGCCGCCGAAGTGCGACACCCAGTCCGACGGGGGCAGCTCGCCGTGCTCCCCGAGCCCGTCGCGGAACACGTACCGGTCGCGCTCGGGCGAGCCGGGGGCGGCCGCGAGGGCGGCCAGGAACCACTCGTGCCGGTCGGATGAGTGGTTCGGCACGATGTCGACAAACACCCTGATGCCGGCGGCGTGCGCCGTCGCGACCAGCTCGTCGAACTGCTGCAGGGTGCCGATCCGCGGATCCACGTCCCGGTAGTCGTCGACGTCGTACCCGCCGTCGGCGAGCGCCGACGGGTAGAAGGGGCTCAGCCACACCGCGTCGACGCCGAGCCGCTCGAGGTACGGGATGCGGTCGATGAGGCCGGCGAAGTCGCCGATCCCGTCCGCGTTCCCGTCCGCGAAGCTGCGGGGGTAGACCTGGTAGACGACGGCGTCGCGCCACCAGGTGGGGTCGGTCATGTCGATGCGATCGCGGTCGGGCACGGCGGACCATCCTAGGGAGACGCGGAGGGTTCTTCCGGAGCGTCCGGAGGATGCGTGCCCACGATCCCGGCATGGCATTCGTACCGAGGACCGCGATCGTGACCGGCTCCGACTCGGGCATCGGCAAGGCCACCGCGGTGGCGCTCGCCGAGGCCGGGATGGACGTCGGCATCACCTGGTTCGGCGACGACGAGGAGGAGGGGGCGAACGGCACCGCCGACGAGGTGCGCGCGAGCGGCAGGAAAGCGGCGGTCGCCCGGCTCGACACCCGCGACCTCGAGCGCTGCGGTGACGTCGTCGACGCGCTCGCGGACGAGCTCGGCGGCCTCGACGTCTTCGTCAACAACGCGGGCACCGGCGACAACGGGCCGTTCCTCGAGATGACGCTCGAGCAGTGGCGCAACACGGTCGCCACCGACCTCGACGGGGCGTTCGTCGTGATCCAGCGCGCCGCGCGACGGATGGTGGCGGCCGGCGGCGGCGGCCGGATCATCGCGATCACGAGCGTGCACGAGCACCAGCCGCGGGTCGGCTCCGCCGGCTACGACGCGGCGAAGCACGGCCTCGGCGGGCTGATCAAGACGATCGCCCTCGAGCTCGGGCAGCACGGCATCACGGCGAACGCGGTCGCTCCGGGCGAGATCGCCACCCCGATGACCGGCATGGAGGACCAGGACCCGCACCAGGTGCACCGCCCCGGAGTCCCCCTCGGCCGCCCCGGCGCCGCCGCGGAGATCGCGGCCGTCGTCGCCTTCCTCGCGTCGCCCGCCGCGAGCTACGTGACCGGCGCCTCCTGGGCGGTCGACGGCGGCATGCTGCAGATGGGCCCGCAGGGCGGCTCGCACATCACCAGCGACGACTGGCGCGACGCGGGCTGACGCCGCCACTGCCTGCACGCCCCCGGGACGTCTGCACGGGGGCGCCGCCGTGCAGACGTCCCGACGGCGTGCGGTCGTTCAGGCGAAGCGCACGGCCGCCTGCAGGCGGGTGCGCACCTCGAAGATCTCGGTGCCGCCCACCGCTCGGCCGCCCGGCAGGCCGTCGCGCAGCGCGGTGAGCAGCGTGGACGCCTGCAGCACGACGAGCTCCGCGCCCCGCGACGTGCCGAGCGACTCCGCGGGCGTGTCGAGCGCGTCGTCGGGCAGCACCAGCAGCAGCGCGGTGAAGCGCACCCGGGCGGCCCGCGCCACGGCCTTCGCCCGCTGGGCGAGCTCGTGCATCGGCCGCTCCCCCGCGAGCGCCTCCCCGACCAGCTCCCCCCTGCGCACCCGCACCGGCCCGCCGAAGTCCTCCGACTGGATCGCGAACAGCCCGGTGGGGCCGAGCACGAGGTGGTCGACCTTCTCGTCCGAGCTGCCCGCCGCGACGTCGTGCCACACGGTGTAGCCGATGCCGAGCGTCGCGAGGCGGCGAGCGGTCGCCTCCTCGGCGAGCGCGTCGGCGAGCAGGTGGCGGATCTCTCGGGGCGCGCGGCGCACGAGCACCGGGTCGTAGGGATCCGGCACGGCGACGCCGCGGCCCACCCACTCGCCGAGCAGCTGCAGGTACCGCTCCCGCCGCCAGCCGCCCGGATGGCCGTACGAACGCGCGGTCGGCCGGTGGTGCGGCACGTCGGCGCGCGGCGGCGCCCACGCCGGGCCCTCCGTGTCGGTCACCTGGTGCCCCGCGTCGTAGCGGCGCCGGGCGTCCGGGCTGCCGATGCGCTCCCAGGCGACCTGCACGGCGATGAACCGCTGCGGGTCGCCGCCCGTGTCCGGGTGCGTCTCCCGCAGCAGCCGGCGGTAGGCGCGGCGCAGGTCCTCATCGGAGGCGGTGACCGGCATGCCGAGCACCTCGTACGGCGACGCCGACATCGGGCTGTCCGGCATCGCGACTCCTTCCCGAGGTGTCGCTCGACGGTAGCGGAGGGTCATCTGAGGGGCGACGGGCCTAGCATCCGCAGCATGCCGCAGACGATCTACCTCGCCTCCGCCGAGGGGCACACCGGCAAGTCGGCGGTCGCGGTCGGGCTGCTCGAGGCGCTCGGGCGCCGCATCGGCCGGGTGGGCGTGTTCCGCCCGGTGAGCCGATCCGCCGAGGGCGACTACGTGCTCGACCTGCTGCTCGCCCATGCGACCGTGCCGATCGACGCCGCCGACGCGGTGGGCACCACCTACGAGGCGGTCCATCACGATCCGGACGCGGCCCTCGCCGTCATCATCGAGCGGTTCCGGGCGGTCGCCGACGGCTGGGACGCGGTGCTCGTCGTCGGCAGCGACTACACGGACGTCGGCACACCGACGGAGCTGCGCTTCAACGCGCGGGTCGCCGCGAACCTCGGCGCTGCCGTCGTGCTCGTGCTCGGCGGCCGTCGGTCGTCCGGTCGCGGCGGCCGCACCGCGTACGAGGTCGAGCAGGTCGCGGAGATCGCGCTCGGCGAGTTCCGCGGCGAGCACGCGGACCTCGCGGCCGTGATCGTCAACCGGGCGGATCCGGACGAGCGGGCCGCGATGCCCGCCCTGATCGCGCCGCACGCGGGCGGCGACGTGCCCGTGTTCGCCGTGCCCGAGGACCGCGCGCTCGTCGCCCCCAGCCTCGCGACGGTCCTCGCGGCGGCGGGCGCCCAGGTGGCGCAGGGCGACGTGTCGCTCACCGACCGCAACGTCGACGCGACCGTCGTGGCTGCGATGACGCTCGAGAACCTCCTCCCCCGCCTCGTGCCGGGCGCCCTCGTCGTCATGCCGGGCGATCGGGTCGACACGCTCGCCGGCGTGCTGCTCGCGCACGCGTCGCCCGCGTTCCCGTCGCTGACCGGGGTGCTGCTGACCGGGGGGCTCATGCCGCCGCCCAACGCGGCCCGCCTGCTCGACGGCATCGCCACGCTGCCGATCGCCCGCACGGAGCTCGGCACCTACGAGGCCGTCACCGCCGTCTCGGGCGCCCGCGGCCTGCTCGCCGCCGAGTCGCCGCAGAAGACCGCCGACGCGATCGCCCTCTTCGACGCGCACGTCGACGTCGACCGGCTGTTCGCGGCGCTCCGGGTCCACGCCTCGAACGTCGTGACGCCGCTCATGTTCGAGTACGGCCTGCTCGCCCGCGCCCGGGCCGACCGGCGGCACATCGTCCTCCCCGAGGGCGACGACGACCGGGTGCTGGAGGCGGCGGGCATCGTGCTCGCCCGGGGCATCGCCGACATCACGCTGCTCGGCAACGAGGTCGCGGTCCGGTCCCGCGCCCTCGCGCTCGGGATCGACCTCGGCCACGCCCGGGTGGTCAACCCCTTCGCGGAGCCGCTCCGGGAGCGCTTCGCCGAGGTGTACGCGCGGGAGCGGGCGCACCGCGCCGTCTCCCTCGAGCTCGCCCGGGACACGGTGACCGACGTGTCCTACTTCGGCACGCTGATGGTGCACGAGGGCATGGCGGACGGCATGGTGTCCGGGGCCGCCCACACGACGGCCCACACCATCCGGCCCGCGTTCGAGCTGATCAGGACGGCGCCCGGCGTCTCGGTGGTCTCGAGCGTCTTCCTCATGGCGCTCGCCGACCGGGTGCTCGTCTACGGGGACTGCGCCGTGATCCCGGATCCGACGAGCGAGCAGCTCGCGGACATCGCGATCTCCGCGGCGGGGACCGCGGCGCAGTTCGGGATCGAGCCGCGGGTCGCGATGCTCTCCTACTCGACCGGCACGTCCGGCAGCGGCGCCGACGTGGAGAAGGTGCGTGCCGCCACCGCCCTCGTGCGGGAGAGGGCGCCCGAGCTGCTCGTCGAGGGGCCGATCCAGTACGACGCGGCCGCCGACCCGGCCGTCGCGGCGGCGAAGATGCCCGGCTCCCCCGTCGCCGGCCGGGCGACCGTGTTCGTCTTCCCCGACCTCAACACGGGCAACAACACGTACAAGGCGGTGCAGCGCAGCTCGAACGCCCTGGCGATCGGCCCCGTGCTGCAGGGCCTGAACAAGCCCATCAACGACCTGTCGCGCGGCGCCCTCGTCCGCGACATCGTGAACACGATCGCGATCACGGCGATCCAGGCCCAGGGCCGCCGGGTGCGGAGGGAGCAGCCATGAGCGGATCGGTCTTCGTGCTGAACGCGGGCTCGTCGTCGCTGAAGTACCAGCTCGTCGACCCCGACACCGCCGAGGTGCACGTCGCCGGCACCGTCGAGCGCATCGGCGAGGAGGGCAGCGACGTGCCCGACCACGAGGCCGCCGTGCGGCGGGCGCTCGACGCGATCGAGGGCCGGCCCGACCCCGTCGCCTGCGGCCACCGCGTCGTGCACGGCGGCGAGCGCTTCGACTCCGCGACGGTGATCGACGACGAGGTCGAGCAGGCGATCGGCGAGCTGTCCGCCCTCGCGCCCCTGCACAACCCGGCGAACCTCGAGGGGATCCGCGCGGCCCGCGCCGTGCTGCCGGACATCCCGCACGTCGCCGTGTTCGACACGGCCTTCCACCGCACGATCCCCGCGGCCGCCGCGACCTACGCGATCGACGCGGACCTCGCCGCGAGGTACCACGTGCGGCGGTACGGCTTCCACGGCACGAGCCACCAGTACGTGTCGCGCGCCGCCGCCGCCTTCCTCGGAATCCCGCTCGCCGAGTCGAAGATCATCGTCCTGCACCTCGGCAACGGCGCATCCGCCTGCGCGGTCGACGGCGGCCGGTCGGTGGAGACCTCCATGGGCATGACGCCGCTCGAGGGGCTCGTGATGGGCACCCGGTCCGGTGACATCGACCCGGCGGCCCTCTTCCACCTGCACCGCCAGGCCGGTCTCGGGTTCGACGAACTGGAGCAGCTGCTCAACCGGGACAGCGGGCTGAAGGGGCTCACCGGCCGGGGCGACATGCGGGACGTGCAGGCCGCCGCCGCGGACGGCGACGAGCAGGCGGAGGCGGCGCTCGCGGTCTACCGGCACCGGATCCGTCGCTACATCGGGGCGTACCTCGCCCACCTCGGGGGGCTCGACGCCCTCGTCTTCACCGCCGGCGTCGGCGAGAACAACTCGCTGCTCCGCAGGCGCACGCTCGACGGGCTCGGCCACCTCGGCATCCGCGTCGACCCGGACCGCAACGAGGTGCCGTCGAAGGAGGCCCGGCGCATCTCGCCGGACGACGCGCCGGTCGCCGTGCTGGTCATCCCCACGGACGAGGAGCTGGAGATCGCGCGGCAGACGGCCGCCGTGCTGTCGTGAGCCACCGGGAGGGCCGCCGCCAATAGCATCGAGCCGTGTCACCCACACGAACGGCCGGAGCCCGATGACCGCCGCGACGGCCGCACTCGTCGTCCTGGTGATCGTGCTCGCCCTCATCTTCGACTTCACGAACGGCTTCCACGACACGGCCAACGCCATGGCGACGCCGATCGCGACCGGCGCCATGCGGCCCCGCGTCGCCGTGGCCGTCGCCGCCGTGCTGAACCTCGTCGGCGCGTTCCTGTCCACGACGGTCGCTCAGACGATCTCCGGCGGGCTCATCCACGAGGGGTCCGGCGGCGTGGAGATCGGGCCCGCGATCGTGTTCGCGGGCCTGATCGGCGCGATCGTCTGGAACATCACGACCTGGTACTTCGGCCTGCCGTCGTCGTCCAGCCACGCGCTGTTCGGCGGCCTGGTCGGCGCCGCCGTTGTCGGCGCCGGCTTCGGCGCCATCGACTACGGGGTGCTGCTCGGCAAGGTCATCATTCCGGCGGTCCTCGCGCCGGTCACGGCGGCGATCGTCGCGTTCCTCGCGACCCGCCTCGCGTACGCGATCACCCGGAGGCAGGACGGGCGCCCGGACGGGCGCCGCGTGTTCCGCGTGGGTCAGGTGTTCTCCTCGTCGCTCGTCGCGCTCGGGCACGGCACGAACGACGCGCAGAAGACGATGGGCGTCATCACCCTCACCCTCATCGCGGCGGGCCTGCAACCCGCCGGCACCGCCCCGCACATCTGGGTCATCGCGGCCTGCGCGGCGGCGATCGCGATCGGCACCTACACCGGCGGCTGGCGGATCATCAAGACGCTCGGCACGGGGCTCACGGCGGTGAAGCCGGCGCAGGGGTACGCCGCCGAGGTGAGCACGGCCGCGACCATCCTCGCGTCGACCCACCTCGGGTTCGCCCTCTCGACGACCCACGTCGCCTCCGGATCCGTCATCGGGTCGGGGCTCGGCCGGCGCGGCTCCGTCGTCCGGTGGGCGACCGCCCGGCGGATCGTGACGGGCTGGGTCTTCACCCTGCCCGCGGCGGCCGTCGTCGGCGCGCTCGCGCAGCTGCTGGTCGGCGTCGGGGCCATCGGCGTCATCATCGACACGGTTCTCGGGGTGGGGTTCATGATCGTGGTGTTCCTGCGGGCCCGGCCCGAACGCATCGACGCGAGCAGCCTCGAGCGGGAGGTCGCCGGGGCGGGGGCCGCCGTGCACCGGCCGAAGAAGCGTGACCGACGGGGGGCGACCGCGTGACGATCAACTGGCTCGCGTTCCTGACCGTGTTCGTCTCGTCCATCGTGGCCGCGTGCGTGGTGGTCGCGCTGTTCGCGACGGCGATCCGGCTGCTCGCCACCCCTCCGCACGGGGCACGGCCCGCCGGGGCCGCCCGCGACGAGGAGATGGACGACGTCGAGGGACCGCAGCGTCCCCGCCGGGCGACCGCCGCCGCGGTCGTGCTGTTCGTGGTCGCCGCGCTGGTCGCCCTCTACGGCATCTACCTGATCATCCCCGTCCTGCACCCCTGACGGCGTCAGGCCGCGTCCTGCACCACGCGGCTGTCGCCGGTGGGCAGCACCTCGACGGCGAGCTTCGCCGGGATGCGCTCCTGCATCGACTCGACGTGGCTGATCAGCCCGATGGTGCGGCCGCCGGTGCGGAGGTCGTCGATCGCGGCCATCGCCGTGTCCAGCGTCTCCGCGTCGAGGGAGCCGAAGCCCTCGTCGACGAACAGCGTGTCGAGCCGGATGCCACCGGCCTGCGCGGAGACCACCTCGGCGAGGCCGAGCGCCAGGGCCAGCGACGCGAGGAACATCTCGCCGCCGGACAGGGAGGCGGCCTGACGGACGAGGCCGGTGTGCGCGTCGCGGACCCCGATGCCGAGGCCGGTCTCCGCGTTGCGGTGCTGCCGCTCGTCGTCGAGGTCGAGCGCGTAGCGGCCGCCCGTCATCCGGGCGAGACGCAGGTTCGCCGCCGCGATGATCTGCTCCAGCTGGGCGGCGAGCACGTAGGTCTCGAGTCGCATCCGCCGCGTGTTCGGCTCGTCGCCGTGCACGGTAGCCGCGAGGTCGCGCACCGCCCGGTATCGGGCCGCCGTGGCGCCCGAGCCGGAGATCAGCGCGACGGCGGCCTCGGCGTTCGCCGCGACGGCGCGGGCCCGGTCGCGACGGCCCCCCGCCTCGGCGACCGCCGCCTCGAACACGGCGGCCGCGGCGTCCCGGTCGGCCAGCGGCGGCCCGGGGTCGACGGGGTCACCGGGCAGGCCGGCCAGCTCGGGCTCGGCGAGCACCGCGGCGGCGGCGGCGAGCGCCTGCTCGTGGGTGCGCACCGCGGCGTCGAGCTCGGCCTCGGCGGCCGGATCGAGCCGTGCGGCTGCCGCCGACTCCGCGTCGGGGAAGCCCTGCTCGCGGAGCGCGACCCGCATGGCGGCGGTCGCGTCGGCCAGGGTGAGGCGTGCGGAGCGCTCCTCGGCCTCCGCGGCCGTGGCGCGCCGGACGGCGTCGAGCTCGGCCTGCACGGCCGTCGCCCTGGCGCTGACGGATCCCGCCTGCCCGCACGCGGCGGCCACCAGCTCGAGGTCGCGGTCGAGGTCGGCCCGCAGCCCGGCGAGGGTCGCGGCGGCCGCCGCCGTGCGTTCCCGCGCGTCGGCGAGCTCCGCGCCGAGGCGCTCCGCATCGGTCGCCGCCTCCGCCCGCTCGGTGCGCAACGCCGCGAGCCGGGCGCCGGCCTGCTCGGCGTCCTGCACGCGCCGCCGGGCCGCGGCGAGGCGCTCGGCGAGCGCCTCGCCCTCCTGGCCGCCGGCCGCCGCCGCGACCGTCGCGAAGCGGTGTTCGAGCCGGGCGACCGCGTCGGCCGCGACGGCGAGCGCCTCCTGGGCGAGCCCGGACGCGGCCCGTGCCGCCTCGATGTCGGCGGGGCCGACGGTCGGGGCGCCGGTCGCCGGGTGGGGATGCTCGGCGGACCCGCACACCGGGCACGGCTCCCCCGCGGACAGCCCGGCCGCCAGCTCGACCGCCTGACCGGCGATCCTGGCCGTCAGGAGGGCGTCGAGGCGGGCCGCCGCCGCCGCGGCCGCCGTCGCGGCCGCCTGCGTCCTCGCGTCGCCCAGCGACGATCCGTCCGTCGCGCGCGGGCGTTACCTCGTCACCATCGGCGGCTGCAACGACTGCCACACGCCCGGCTGGGCGCAGTCCGGCGGCACGACGCCCGAAGCCGAGTGGCTCACGGGAGATGCGCTCGGATGGAGGGGCCCCTGGGGCACCACGTATCCGGCGAACCTGCGCCTCAAGCTCGCCGCGATGGACGAAGAGCAATGGGTGCGCGTCGCGAAGACCGCGCAATTCCGTCCGCCCATGCCGTGGTTCAACCTGCATCGCATGTCGGAGGCGGACCTGCGCGACATCCATCGCTACGTGCGCGCACTCGGCCCTGCGGGCACTCCCGCGCCCGCGTATGTGCCGCCGGAGCGCGAG
>JAICSU010000182.1 GCA_025936735.1 Amnibacterium sp. | reverse complement strand
GGTCGCGATGCGCGGGGTCAGCACGCGCTGGTAGCGGAGCGCGGCGGCCCGCTCGAGAGGCGCCCCCATGGTCACGATGCCGGCGAGCGAGGAGAGGTCCCGCGGCCGGGTCTCCTGCGTCTCGGCGAGCCGCTCGAGGTTCGTGGGCGCCCCGATGACGTAGGTGAGGCGGTCCCGCTCCACCGCGTCGAGGACGACGTCCGGGTCGAACCGCAGCAGCGTGACGACCGAGGCGCCGGCGTAGAACGCGGTGTTGGGCCCGGCGCAGTAGTTGCCTCCGCGGTGGAACCAGGGCGACATGTTCATCGTGCGGTCCGCGGGGCCGAGCGGGAACTGCATGATCACGTCGTGCGCGGTCAGCACCTCGTTGAGGCTCGTCAGGGGAACGGCCTTCGGCATCCCGGTCGTGCCGGAGGTGTACAGCCGGCTGGTCTCGTCCCAGACGCTGCCGCCGTCGGGCGCCCGGAACGCCGGCGCTCCCGCGGCCAGCAGGTCCTCGAACGGGACCGCTCCCGGTATGGGGTCGGGATCCTCGCCCACGTACGCGAGCACGGGAGGGACGTGGCCGGACAGCGCGATCGCCCGCCGGACGTCGGCGCTGCTCTCGGCCTCGTAGACGAACACGGCGGGCCGCGCCCGGCCGAGGATGTGGCCGGTCTCGGCGGGGGCGAGCCGGAAGTTCATCGGTGACGAGATCGCGCGGAGGCCCTGGGCGGCGACGTACAGGAACGCGAACTCCGGGCGGTTCATCAGCTGGTAGGCCACCACGTCCCGCGGTCCGACGCCGCGCGCGGCGAGCCCCGCGACGAGCGCCCCGGTGACGTCGCCCAGCTCCGCGTACGTCCACGTCCGGCCGCTCGTGCCGTCGACCATCGCGACTCTGCCGGCGTAGCGGTGCACGTTCCTCGCGAACCCCGCCGCCCAGGTGAACGACGTCTCGAACACGTGCCGGAAGGCGCTCGGGTCGTACTCCGCTTCGGGCCGTCCGGTGGTCACGTCCTCGGTGATGCTCACAGGTCCTCCTTCGATCTCGGGGTTCCCGTCCCGAGGGGGAACGGGGGTGCGACGACGGAGAGACCGCCGTCGACGACGATCACCTGGCCGGTGATGTACGCGGCCTCCGGTGAGCACAGGAACGCGACGGCGGCGGCCACCTCGTCCACGGTGCCGAGCCGGCGCAGCGGCACCGCGTCCGCGATGCGCTCGATGGGCGGCACGTCCGGCGTGGCCGCGTAGTAGGCGCGGGACGAGTCGGTGTCGATCACGCCGCCGCTCACCGCGTTCACCGTGATGCCGTCCGGTCCCCACTCCGCGGCCAGGTGCCGCACCCACGACTCCACCGCCGCCTTGTCCGCGCCGAGGGCGGCGTACCGGGGGAAGGCGCGGCCGGCGCCGTAGCTGGAGAGCGCCACGATCCGGCCCCCGTCCGGCATCCGGGCGGCGGCGGCCTGCGCGAGCAGCACGAAGGAGCGCACGTTCGTGGCCCAGGATCGCTCCAGGTTGCCGCGGTGCAGCTCCCGCGCCGGCTTGAAGGCGCTCGCCGCGGCGTTGGCGATCACCGCACCGAGTGGCCCCTCCGAATGGACCTCGCCGACGACCCGCTCCAGCGCATCGGCGTCCTCGAGCTCGAGCCGGACGGCTCTCGCCTCACCTCCGGCGGCGACGATCTCCTGCGCGACGGCGCGGGCGGCGTCCTGGTCGCGGCGGTAGGTGAGCACGACGCGGCTGCCGGCGCGGGCGAGACGGAGCGCGACCGATCGCCCGATCCCGCGGGATCCGCCCGTGACCAGCGCAGCAGTGGACACACCGAGATCCTTGCACTGCGCGAAGGTCTTCAGGTGCTCGGAGTGATGACCAGCAGGCTCGAGGTGGCGGATGCGTACGAGACGCCTGCCGCATCGGAGAGGTTCGCCTCGGCGAAGACGACCCGCCGTCCCCGCTTCACGACGGTCCCCGTCGCCGTGAGCGGCCCGGCCGACGGGAGGATCGGCCGCAGGTAGCTGACGGCGATGTCGATCGAGGTGTAGCCGCTGCCCGCGGGCAGGGTCGAGTGGGCGACGCAGCCGAGCGCGGTGTCGAGCATGGTGCAGGCGAGACCGCCGTGCACCGTGCCGAGGGGATTGAAGAACGCCTCGCGCGGATCGCAGGTGACGCTGAACCGGCCGTCCTCGATCTCGCCGAACCGCATCCCGAACACCTGGGCGATCGGCGGCGCGGGGAGGCGCCCGTCGCGCACGCGCCGGAGGTACTCGAGCCCGCTCAGCGAGGCGAGGCTCGGGAGCGCCTCGGCGGGGTCGGTCCACGCCACGGTCATCGTCCGATCGGGTGCGCTCTCCACCTGCCCGACGCTATCGGACGGGACGCCACGTTCCCCGGAACGTTGCACGGGTCGACCGTCAGCCGGCGCGGGTGCGCGGGATGTAGCGCGGGACCCATCGTGCGATGAGCCCCGCCCCCACGAGGCCGACGACGCCGAGCACCCCGGCCGCGACCGCCACGGTGCTCACCGCGGTGACGCCCGCGATCACGAGCGGGGCTGCGGCGTTCCCCGCGTCGCCGGTGAACCGGTAGGCGCCGAGGAACGGCGCCGGGTCGTGCCGGGGCGCGAGGTCGGCGCCGAAGGTCATGAGGATGCCGCTGCCGATCCCGTTCGCGACCGACAGGAACATCGCGATCGCGATGAACCAGACCACCGCGGAGTGCAGGCCCGCCGTCGCCAGGAGGGCGAGGTGACCGATCGCGAGCCCGAGCACCGACGGCAACGCGCTCCACAGCCGGCCGAAGCGGTCCATGATCTGCCCGCTCGAGAAGAACAGCGCGAAGTCGATGCCGCCGGCGATGCCGATCACGAGCGCGATCGAGCTCTCCGGCATGTGCAGGCTGACGGCGAGCAGCGGGAGGATGACCTGCCGGCTCGAGCGGAGGCCGCCGATGAGGGCCGCGTTCGTGCCCATCCGGGCGAGCACGCCGCGGTGCCGGTGGATCGTGCGGAACAGGCCGGCGCGCTCCGTGGGCGCGGGCGCGCCCACCTGCGGGCGGTCCGCGCTCGCGCGGGCGGCGCTCGCGCGGGTGAGCGCCTGCCGCCGGGCGGCGAGCACGCCGCTCGGGTCCGGCAGGGCGAGCAGCACGCCGCCCGCCGCGAAGCAGGCGATCGCGTCGATCCAGAACGCGGCCTGCGTGCTGCCCGCGATGCCGATCACCGCGGCCGCGATGAAGGGGCCGAGGAAGTAGCCGGCGCGGAACATCCCGCCGAGCAGGGACAGCGCACGCGCCCGGTAGGCCCGCGGCACGAACGACGTCATGAACGCCTGGCGGGCGAGCGCGAACGACGCCGTCGCGATGCCCACGAGCAGCACGCCGATCGCGAGCACGAACGGGCTCGGCGCCAGCAGGGCGACGACGAGCCCGAGCAGGGCCGCCGCGGCCGACCACAGCATCGCGTTGCGCTCGCCGATGCGGGCGACGATCCAGCCGCTCGGCAGATCGCCGATCAGCTGGCCGACCGTGATCAGGGCGGCGATGAAGCCCGCGAGGGCGAGCGAGGCGCCGAGGTGCACGGCCGCGACGGGGATGATCGGGATGATCGCGCCCTCGCCGGTCGCGAAGAGCAGCGACGGCAGGTAGACCGGAAGGGCGACCGTGCCGAGGCGGAACGGCTCGGTCGTCGTCATCGTCAGCCAGCCTAGGACCGCCCATAGACTGGCGGCCCTCATGGTGCAACTCGACTACGCTGCCCGGCTCGCCTCCCTCCGGTCCACCCTCGGTGACGTGCTCGCCGTCGTCGACGTCGACGCACTGCGGGGCCGCATCGCCGACCTCAGCGAGCAGGCCTCCGCGCCCGACCTCTGGGACGACACGGACGCCGCGCAGAAGGTGACCAGCGCCCTCAGCCACGCCCAGTCGGAGCTCGCCCGGATCACGGGCGTGCAGCGCCGGCTTGACGACCTCGAGGTGCTCATCGAGCTGGTGAACGCCGAGGACGACGAGCAGCAGGCCGCCGAGTACGCGGCCGAGGCCGAGTCGGAGCTCGCCGGCGTCGAAGCGAGCGTGAACGAGCTCGAGGTGCAGACCCTGCTGAACGGCGAGTACGACGCGCGGCCCGCCGTCGTCACGATCCGGGCGGGCGCGGGCGGCGTGGACGCCGCGGACTTCGCGGAGATGCTGCTGCGCATGTACCTCCGCTGGGCGGAGCAGCACAGATATGCCGTCACGGTGATGGACACCTCCTACGCGGAGGAGGCCGGCATCAAGTCGGCCACGATCGAGGTGGACGCCCCCTACGCGTTCGGCACCCTCTCGGTCGAGGCCGGCACGCACCGGCTCGTGCGGATGAGTCCGTTCAACTCCGCGGGCAAGCGCCAGACGAGCTTCGCGGCGGTCGAGGTGATCCCGCTGCTCGAGGAGAGCGGCGAGATCGAGGTCCCGGAGAACGACATCCGGATCGACGTGTTCCGGTCGAGCGGCCCGGGCGGGCAGAGCGTGAACACGACGGACTCGGCGGTGCGGATCACCCACCTGCCGACCGGCATCGTCGTGTCGATGCAGAACGAGAAGAGCCAGATCCAGAACCGCGCCGCGGCGATGCGGGTCCTGCAGTCGCGGCTGCTGATCCAGCGTCGCGAGGAGGAGGCGGCGAAGAAGAAGGAGCTGGCCGGCACCATCACCGCGAGCTGGGGCGACCAGATCCGCTCCTACGTGCTCGCTCCCTATCAGATGGTGAAGGATCTGCGCAGCGAGTACGAGGTGAACAACCCGTCGGCGGTCTTCGACGGCGACCTCGACGGCTTCCTGTCCGCCGGCATCCGCTGGCGGAAGCGGGCCGTTGCCGAGGTCTGAACCCGACCTGCACGGCCGGCGCGCCACGCCGGGGGAGTAGTGTTCCGCGCACCCGACCCGAACCCCGATCCGGCCAGCCTGCACCCGGCCCCCGCAGGATGTGCCTAGGCTGCCAGCCGTCATGATCCGCTTCGATTCCGTCACCAAGCGCTACCGCGGCGCTCCGCGGGCCGCCCTCGACGACGTCTCCCTCGAGATCGGCAGCGGTGAGTTCGTCTTCCTCGTCGGCGCCTCCGGCAGCGGCAAGTCGAGCCTGCTGCGCCTGATGCTCCGCGAGGAGCGTCCGACCTCCGGCGAGATCCACGTCCTCGGCCAGCGCCTCACGTCCATCTCGAGCCGCAAGGTGCCGTACTTCCGGCGCAGCCTCGGCGTCGTGTTCCAGGACTTCCGTCTGCTGCCGAACAAGACCGTCTTCGACAACGTCGCGTTCACCCT
>JAICSU010000096.1 GCA_025936735.1 Amnibacterium sp. | reverse complement strand
TACGCGGGCTGGGCCGACAAGCTCGAGTACGCCTTCCCGGGACGGCGGCCCCGGCCGCTGGGCGTCGCGGCGCAGATCGTCCCGTGGAACTTCCCGCTGCTCATGCTTGCGTGGAAGATCGCGCCCGCCCTCGCGAGCGGCAACACCGTCGTGCTGAAGCCGGCGGAGACCACGCCGCTGACCGCGCTGCTCTTCGCCGAGATCCTGCAGCAGGCCGACCTGCCGCCCGGCGTCGTGAACATCGTCACGGGCGCCGGGGCGACCGGCCAGGCGCTCGTCCGGCACGCCGGCGTGGACAAGATCGCCTTCACCGGCTCCACGGCCGTCGGCCGCGAGATCGCCAGGGCGACCGCGGGAACGGGGAAGCGGCTCACCCTCGAGCTCGGGGGGAAGGCGGCGAACATCGTCTTCGACGACGCCCCCATCGACCAGGCGATCGAGGGCATCGTCAACGGGATCTTCTACAACCAGGGGCACGTCTGCTGCGCCGGGTCGCGCCTGCTCGTGCAGGAGAACGTCCACGACGACGTGGTCGAGCGGCTCAAGCAGCGGTTGACGACCCTCCGGCTCGGCGACCCGCTCGACAAGAACACCGACATCGGCGCGATCAACAGCGCGGAGCAGCTCGACCGCATCCGCGAGCTGACGGCGGTGGGCGAGGAGGAGGGTGCGACGCCCTGGAGCCCGCCGTGCGTGCTCCCCGACGCCGGCTTCTGGTTCGCGCCGACGATCTTCACCGGCGTGCAGACCAGCTCGCGGATCGCGCGCGAGGAGATCTTCGGCCCCGTGCTCTCCATCCTCACCTTCCGCACCCCGCAGGAGGCCATCGCCAAGGCGAACAACACCCCATACGGCCTGTCCGCCGGGATCTGGAGCGACAAGGGGAGCCGGGTGCTCGCCGTCGCCGACGGCCTCCGCGCCGGGGTGATCTGGACCAACACCTTCAACCGCTTCGATCCCGCGTCGCCGTTCGGCGGCTACAAGGAGTCCGGCTACGGCCGGGAAGGCGGCAAGCAGGGCCTCTCCGCCTACCTCGCCCCCGCAGGAGGGATCCGATGAGCCGACTCGCGGTGCCGAAGACCTACAAGCTCTACATCGGCGGCAAGTTCCCGCGGAGCGAGAGCGGCCGGACCTACGAGATCACCGGCGCCGGAGGCACGTTCCTCGCCAACGCGGCGCAGGCGTCCCGCAAGGACGCGCGGGACGCCGTCGTCGCCGCGCGGTCCGCGCTGAAGGGCTGGTCGGCTGCGACCCCGTACAACCGGGGCCAGGTGCTGTACCGCATCGCCGAGCTCCTCGAGGGCAGGCGGGCGCAGTTCGTCGACGAGCTGGTCCGGGGCGAGGGCCTCGCGGAGCGCCGCGCCGCGGCTGTCGTCGACACCGCGATCGACCGCTGGGTCTGGTTCGCGGGCTGGGCCGACAAGTACGCCCAGGTGCTCGGGAACGGCAACCCGGTGGCCGGTCCGTACTTCAACCTCTCCGTCCCGGAGCCGACCGGCGTGGTCGCCGTCATCGCTCCGCAGGCGGGCGAAGGGCACTCCCTGACCGGGTTCATCAGCGCGGTGGCCCCGGCCCTGGTGAGCGGCAACACGGTCGTCGTCGTGGCGAGCCGCACCGCCCCGCTGTCCGCGGTGACCCTGAGCGAGGTGCTCGCGACGAGCGACGTCCCGCCCGGCGTCGTGAACGTGCTGACGGGGTCCCCGGCGGAGATCGCCCCATGGCTCGCGTCGCACGCCGACGTGAACGCGCTCGACCTCGTCGGAGCGGGCGACCTCGACTGGGTGCAGCTGCAGGTCGACGCCGCCCAGACCCTCAAGCGGGTGCTGCAGCCCGAGGACGGGCCCGGGGCGCCCGCCCCGACGCTCGAACGGATCGGCGCCTTCACGGAGACGAAGACCGTCTGGCACACCAAGGGCCTGCTCTAGGCCCACCCCCGGACCGCCGGTTCCGGACGGCGCACCTCGGCGAAGCACCCGGATGGCTGGTCTAGCGGCGCTCGAGCTCCCGCACCCGCGCGACGTCGACCGCCATCTGCGCGATGAGCGGATCGACGCCGCTGTAGGCGATCTGGCCGCGGATCCGGTGCGTGAAGACCACGTCGACCGTGTGCCCGTAGAGGTCGAGGGTGCGGTCGAGAACGTACGCCTCCACCTGCTTCGGCGGCACGCCGTCGAAGGTCGGGTTGCTGCCGACGGAGATCGCCGCCGGGTAGTCCGCTCCCCCACCCGTGCGGTCGATGAGCCGGCCGGCGTAGACGCCGTCGGCCGGGATCATCCCGTCGGACTCCTGCGCGAGGTTCGCCGTCGGGTAGCCGAGCTCCCGGCCGCGGTGCGCGCCGTGCACGACGACCCCGCGGACGGCGGGCGAGCGGCCGAGCAGCGCCGCGGCCTCCTCGATGGCGCCGGCGGACAGCAGCTCCCGGATCCACGTGGAGGACACGCGCCGGTTCGCGGTCTCGATCTGCCGCTGCACCGTCACCTCGAAGCCGGCCTCGGCACCGGCCCGGGAGAGCAGCCCGACGTCGCCCCTGCCCCCGCGACCGAAGCGGAAGTCCTCGCCGACGAGCAGGCGACGCACGTGCAGGGCGTCGACGAGCACCTCCGCCACGAACGCCTCCGGCTCCTGGGCGGCGCGCGCCTCGTCGAAGACGAGCACGAGCACGGCCGCGACGCCGGCGCTCTCCAGCAGCTCCAGCTTCTGGCCCGATCCCACGAGCGGCGGCGGGCAGGCCTCGGGCCGAAGCACCTCGAGCGGGTTCCGGTCGAAGGTGACGACCGTCGGCACGAGCGCGTCGCCGGCCGCCGCGAGGAGGTCCCCGATCACGACACGGTGGCCCTGGTGGAGGCCGTCGAACTTGCCGATCGTCACCGCGGACGGCCCGAACCCGGCCGGCACCTCGCCGACCCCGTGGAAGACGCGCATCGCGCTCACGCCTCCGTGAAGACGCGGCGCTGGCTGCGGAGGAACAGCAGGCCGAGGATCGGCAGGGCGAGCGGGATGAGCAGGTACTCGAGGCCGTAGTAGGCCCACACCGTGCTGCGGTCGCCCGAGAACGGGAACAGCCGGAGGTCGATCACCGAGATCGTTCCCACGACGAGCACGCCGAGCAGCTCGATCGTGATCGCGGTCGCCGCGACCCGGAACGCGGTGCGCCCCGGCGTGACGAGGCCGATCGTGGCGATCAGGTAGACGATCCCGGCGAACAGCGACAGCAGGTAGGCGACCGGCGCGGTGCCGAAGTGCGCGACGATCTCGAAGAGGCTCCGCGCGAGGGCGGCGATCGTCATGATGAAGTAGAAGACGATGAGGGTGCGGCCGGGTCCGGAGGTCCGGGGGCGCGCGGGACGCGTGGTGGCCGGGGATCCGCTCATCAGGCTTCGATTCTGTCAGCACTCACGCGTGCTGCACCGTCCAGATGATCTGCATCCGCACGAGCATCACCGCGACCGCGAGGCACGCGATGCCGACCACGACGACCGCCCAGCGCGTGCGCTCCATGAGCGCCCAGACGATCGCGGCAGGTGGGATGACCAGCGCCGACAGCAGGTAGGCGAAGAACTCCACGGGATTGCCGGTCGGCCGGTCGCCCGCGGCCGGTGCGATCACCGCGACCACGAGCTGCGCGATCAGCAGCAGCTCGACGAGGGCGGGCCCGGCGAGCGACAGGTCCGACGGGCGGCGGCCGGCGAGTCCGAGCACGACGGCCAGCACCCCGGCGACGACGGCGACCGCGATCTCCACCGCGGTGAAGCCGGCGATCACGCGGTGGCCTCCGGCGGCAGGTTGAGCACCACGGACGCGACACCGGCCTGCACCCGCGCGAGGCCGACCAGGCGCCCGTCCGGGGAGATCGCGGCGACCGTCTCGGCGTCGTCGGCGCCGGGCAGCGCCAGCCGCTTGCCCTGCTGGAGCGCCACGGTCTGCTCGGCCGTGAGGGGCAGGGGTGGGAAGAGCCGGGTGGCGACGTCGGCCGGATCGGTCACCGTCAGCGGGGTCTCGAGCGGCACGGCGTCCTCGACCCGGAAGGGGCCGATCCGCGTGCGCCGGAGGGCCGTGAGGTGGCCGCCGACGCCGAGGGAGGCGCCGAGGTCGCGGGCGAGGGCCCGGACGTAGGTGCCGGACGAGCAGTCGACGACGACGTCGACATCGCTCCCCCGCACCGCCTCGATCTCGAAGCGGGCGACGGTGACCCGACGGGCAGGCAGGTCGACCCGCTCGCCCGCGCGGACCAGCTCGTGCGCACGGCGTCCCGCGACGTGGATCGCGCTGACCGACGACGGCACCTGGTCGATCGGACCCGTGAGGGCCGCCACGGCGGCGGGGAGGCCGGCGAGGGCGGCCGCATCGACCTCGTGCCGCTCCCCGACGGGCTCGCCCTCGGCGTCGTCCGTGGTGGTCGCGGTGCCGAGGCGGATCGTCGCGCGGTACGTCTTGTCGAGCCCGACGAGGTGGGTGAGCAGCCGCGTCGCGGCGTCGATCCCGAGCAGCAGGAGCCCGCTCGCCGCCGGATCGAGGGTGCCCGCGTGGCCGACGCGGCGGGTGCCGGCGAGGCGCCGCACCCGCTGCACGAGATCGTGCGAGGTGGGGCCGACGGGCTTGTCCACGAGGAGGATGCCGGCAGCCGTCACGGAAGCCCATGCTGCCAGCCCTAGAGTCGGGAATCGTGCGCATCGGGATCGTGGGGGCGGGTGCGATCGGCGGGACGTTCGCGGCGCTGCTCGATCGGGCGGGACACGAGGTGGTCGTGACCGCGCGGGGCGAGCACCTCGACGCGATCCGTGAGCGCGGTCTCGTGCTGCGCGGCGCGTGGGGTGAGCACGTCGCCCGGATCGGCGCGGCGCACGTGCTGCCGGAACCGCCCGATCTCGCCCTGATCACCGTGAAGGCGCAGGACGCGGCGGCCGCCGCCGCCGCACACGCGACGCTGCTCGCCGGCGTGCCGGTGGTCGTGATCCAGAACGGGCTCGCCGGCCCGCAGGCCCTCCGCCGCACCCTGCCGACGTCGCCGCTGATCGGCGGCCTCTCGCTGATCGCCGCCTCCTACCTCGAGCCGGGCGTCGTCACGGTCACGGCGCCGGGCGTCACCGTGCTCGCGACGGACACCGCGACCCGGGCGGAGCTCGCCGACGCGGCCGCGGTGCTGCGCGAGGCGGCCCCGGTCTCCACGGCACCCGACCTCGTCGGCGCGCAGTGGTCGAAGCTCGTCGTCAACCAGCTGAACGCCGCCGCCGCGATCACCGGGCTTCCGGCGCAGCAGGCGCTCGCCTCCCCGGCGATGCGCCGGGTCGTCGCGCTCGCCATGCGCGAGACGCTGCGGGTCGGCCGGGCCGCGGGGGTGCGGTTCGGCGGCATCCCCGGCCTCACGCCGGGCGTGCTGCGCATGCTCGACCTGCTACCGCCGGCCGTGTCGGGGCGGCTGCTGGCCGCACGGATGGTCGACCGGATGGGTTCCGTGCCGAACCCGGGCAGCACGCTGCAGAGCATCCGCCGCGGCCGCCCGAGCGAGATCGACCACCTGTCCGGCGCCGTCGTCGCCGAGGGCGAGCGCCTCGGGGTCGCGGCACCCGTGAACCGGCGGATCGTGGAGCTCGTGCACGAGGTGGAGGCCGACGGCCGCTTCGTGCCGCCGGATCGCGCGGCCCGCCGCATCCTCGCCTAGCGCGGCCTCAGCAGGCGTCGGCGAACACCCGCCGCGGATGCGCTGGGTCGCCGAGGTCGAACGTCGCGTTCGCACGCGTCCTGGGCACCGTTCTCCGGTCGATCCGTGGCGCGCCGGGGACGTCGAGCCACGCGGTGGTGTGCCACACGCCGACGAGCCCGGGCTCGAGCAGCCCCTGACCCCACACGACCAGCACCGCCCGCTCCCCCGGCAGGACCGTTCCGTCCCGGAACCGCGCGAGCACCCCGGCGCGGAACGCCGCCGCGTCCTGCAGCTCCACCGCCTCGGCGGCCACGCCCCGCGCGGCGATCGCCGCGGCGAGGTCGCGGGCGAACGCGACGCCCGCCGCCGAGTCGTCGCAGTCGAGGCCGACGAGGATGCGGCCGGAGGGGAAGAGGTCCTGCACCTCGGCGGCGTACTCGCCGATCACATCCGCGCGCACCGGCGCCACCGTGCCATGCGGCCACGGTACGCGCAGCCGCCCGGACGGCCGCTCCTAGGCTTGCCGGGATGGACACGGGGGCGGTCGTCGACTGGTTCGGCGAGCACGCACGGGACCTGCCGTGGCGGCGGCCCGGTTTCAGCGCGTGGGGCACCCTCGTCTCGGAGTTCATGCTCCAGCAGACGCCCGTGTCGCGCGTCGTGCCGGTCCTCGAGGCGTGGCTGGAACGCTGGCCGACAGCCGCGGATCTCGCGGCGGCGCCGCCCGCCGAGGTGCTCCGCGCGTGGGGCCGGCTCGGCTACCCGCGCCGGGCGCTCGCCCTGCGCGCGTGCGCCGCCGCGATCGCCGAGCGGCACGGGAACCGGGTGCCCGACGACGTCGACGCCCTGCTCGCGCTGCCCGGCGTCGGCGACTACACCGCGAGGGCGATCGCCGTCTTCGCGCACGGCTCGCGGCATCCCGTCGTGGACACCAACGTGCGTCGCGTCCTGGCGCGGGCGGTGGCCGGCGCCGCGCTGCCGGCGGCGCCGAACGCGCGGCGCGATCTGCCCGCGATGGCGGCGCTGCTGCCGGAGGACCTGGTCGCGCAGCGCGCGTTCAACGCCGGCGTGATGGAGCTCGGCGCCATCGTCTGCACGGTCAGGTCGCCCCGCTGCGGCGAGTGCCCGATCGCCGGCTCCTGCGCCTGGCGTGCCGCCGGGTACCCGCCCCCCGACGGGCCGCCGGCGCGCAGGCAGGCGCGGTTCGAGGGCTCCGACCGTCAGCGCCGGGGCCTCGTGCTCGCGGAGCTGCGGGCCGCGGACGGACCCGTCGCCGACGAGCGGCTGGCGGCGGTGCTGCCGGATCCCGAGGTCCGGCGGCGCGTGCTCGCGGGGCTCGAGACGGACGGCCTGGCGCAGCGCGAGCCCCGCGGCTGGGCCCTTCCGCGCTGAGGACCTGACGCCCTATCCCCAGATGCTGAACCAGACGCCGTAGGCCCCGCCCACGCACATGACGCCGGTGGCGACCCAGCCCAGGGTCTGCGCGAGGCGGCCGTTGCGGTACTCGTGCATGATCCCGCGGTCGCGGGCGATGAGCATCATGAGGAGCAGGAACGGACCCGCCGCGATGCCGTTCACGATCGCCGAGAGGACCAGCAGCTGGATGGGGCGGGCGACGAACACCGACAGGACCGATCCGGCCACGATCCCGGCGCCGAGGATGAGGTAGAACACCGGAGCCTTTTTCGGGCTCCGGTCGAGGCCCCACCGCTTGTCCAGGAGCGCGGCCATCCCCGATGCGCCCGAGGCGGCCAGCACCGGGACGCTGAGGATGCCCGACCCGATGAAGCCGATGGCGAAGAGCGCCCCCGCGTAGGTGCCGGCGATCGGTTCGAGCGCCTTCGCCGCCTGGGCGGCGCTCGAGACGGACCGGTGATGGACGCCGAGCGTCGCGCCGGTCGCCGCGATGATCGCGAACATGATCAGGACGCTGAACACCATCCCGGTGAACACGTCGATGCGCCCGTCGCGCAGGCGCCGCCGGGCCTCCCGCGGTGCCCGGCTGCGCAACGTCGCGGCGCGCCCCCCGTTCGCCGGATCCTCACGGAGCTCCTCGATGCGCTGCGCCGTCTGCCAGAAGAACATGTATGGGCTGATCGTCGTGCCGAAGACGCCGACCACCAGGCCGAGGTAGGCGGGCGTGAACCGGGCACGGAGGCCGGCCAGCCCGGCCCCCACGTCGGCCCAGTCCACGTGACTGACGAAGAGCACGCCCACGTAGATCAGCAGCACCAGGCAGAGCCACTTGAAGATCCGGCCGATCCACTCGAACGAGCCGAGGATCAGGGCGCCGGCGATCGCCAGACCCGCGACGGCAGACCAGACCGCGCGCGGACCGAGGTGAAGGAGAGTCATCCCGTCGCCGACGGCGACCAGGTCGGCGGCGAGGTTCAGGCAGTTCGCGACGATGAGCGCGCCGACGAGCACCGTGATCAGGATCCGGGCCTTGCGACCGAACCGCCGTCGGATGAGCGTGCCGAAGCTGTCCCCGGTCGCGAGCGCCATCCGGTCGCACGTCTCCTGGACCGCCATCATCAGCGGGAGGGTGATCGGAACGGTCCAGAGCATCCCGTAGCCGTAGGTGGCACCCGCCTGCGCGTACGTCGCCACGCCGGACGGGTCGTCGTCGGCCGCGCCGGTGACGAGCCCGGGCCCCAGCACCCGGAGGAAGCGCACCAGCGGGTTCGGGGACCGCCGGCTCCCCCGGGGATCGGCGGTCGTCGCGTTCCCGGCGGCGTCGACGGTGCTGCTGCGAGCCATGGCCCCTCCGAATCCCTGTATCAAGGCAATATTTGCGTTGATACATGGGAGGACCCGGGGATCGCACCGAGGGTCGCGGAAGAACCCTCCTCGGCTACTCCGCGGGCCTGCGCGCGAAGACGCCGGTGACCACGAGCGCCGCCGCTGCGACCAGCTGGCCGATCGCCCAGGGCTTCCCCGCGAAGGGGAACGGGAACGCGGGGTTCCAGAGCACGGCGATGACCAGCGGCACCGGCAGCCACGCCCACTGCCGGGCCTGCCACACGAACACCGCGACGATCAGGCTGAGGATCGCGACGGCGTAGCGGATCCAGAGGAAGCCGTCCGCACCGAGCAGCGCGAGTCCGGCGAGCAGCACGACGGCGGCGAGCACGGCGGGCGCGAGGGCGCGCCGCTCGGGGCGGCGACCGTAGCGGTCGTCGGCCGGCCGGCCGGGCCCGTGCCCGGCGGCACGCCGGTCGGCCCGGTTGCCGGTCATTCGTCCTCGTCGCGCTCGCGCGGCTGCACGTACGGGTCGGGGTCGCCGGCGTACTCGGCGCGGGCGGCGAGGGCCTGCGCCGCCGAGTCCCGCTCGCGCGCCTCCGCGAGCAGCGACGCCACGTGCGCGGCGTTCTCCGGGATCGCGTCCGGGATGAACTCGAGCGTCGGCGTGAGCCGCGTGCGGATGTTCCTGCCCACCTCGGTGCGCAGCATCCCCGTCGCGGCCGTCAGCGCGGCCGCGCTGTCCTCCCGCTCCTGCTCGGTGCCGTAGACGGTGTAGAACACCGACGCGTGCTGCAGGTCTCCGGTCATCCGGACGTCGGTGATCGTGACGAAGCCGAGGCGCGGGTCGCGCAACCCCTTCTCGAGGCGCTTCGCGATGATCTCCTTGACCTGGTCACCGAGCTTCGCGGCTCGTCCGTGGTCGGCCATGGGGCTCCCTCCTCAGTTCACGAACGGGGAATCGCGCCGTTCCGAGAGATCGGGCGACACGCCGCCCCCGCACGAGCAGGGGCGGCGTGTCGTTCGGGAACTCCGGATCCGCGCGATGAGACCGGGTCGGGCCCGCTACGCGCGGACCTTCTCCCTCGTCTCGATCGTCTCGATCTCGTCACCGATCTGGATGTCGTTGAACCGACCGAGGCCGATGCCGGCCTCGAAGTCCGTGCGGACCTCGGTGACGTCGTCCTTGAACCGGCGCAGCGACTCGATCGCCAGGTTGTCCCCGACGACCACGCCGTTGCGGATGACGCGCGCCTTCGCGTTGCGCGTGATCACACCGCTGCGCACCAGCACACCGGCGATGTTGCCGAACTTCGACGAGCGGAAGATCTCCCGGATCTCGGCGAGGCCCGACTGGACCTCCTCGAACTCCGGCTTCAGCATGCCCTTCAGGGAGTTCTCCACGTCCTCGAGGGCCGAGTAGATCACCGAGTAGAAGCGGACGTCGATGCCCTCGCGCGCGGCGCGCTCGCGGGCCTTCGGGTCGGGGCGGACGTTGAAGCCGATGATGATCGCGTTGTCGACCGTCGCCAGGTTCACGTCCGACTCGGTGACGGCGCCGACGCCGCGGTGGATGATCCGCAGCTGGACGCTCTCGTCCACGTCGATCTTCAGCAGCGACTCCTCGAGCGCCTCGACGGCACCGGAGACGTCACCCTTGATGATGAGGTTCAGCGAGTCGACCTTGCCGGCCTCGATCTGGCCCATGAAGTCCTCGAGCGAGATGCGCTTGCGGGCCTTCGCCAGCTGCGCGTTCCGCTCGGCGGCTTCCCGCTT